>NZ_JBSHBW010000006.1:0-325035 GCF_053612185.1 Streptomyces sp. NPDC054757 | reverse complement strand
GGCTCCCGGCTCCCGGCTCCCGGCTCCCGGCTCCCGGCTCCCGGCTCCCGGCTCCCGGCTCCCGGCTCCCGGCTCCCGGCTCCCGGCTCCCGGCTTGTCGAGTCTCTTAGTGTATCCAACTCCGTGCGAAAGTACGGCCAGTTTGCCCTTGATCCGGTCAAGTTGTCCGCCGAAGCTGGCGGAGACAGCCAGGTCCACGGGTGTCCTCAGAGCCTGCTCCCAGGGGATGACGGGCAAGCCCAGTTCGCCGAACAGCTCGGCCGTGCCGCTCTGGAAGACGGAGGACCCCGTCGAGGTCACGAGTGTCTGGATCCGGAAGTCGTCATGGAAGAGCGGCAGCACATCCAGCAGCCGTCCGGCAGAGGTGACGTTGTGCACCACGAGCAGAACGCGGCGATGCACCCTGCGGCTCGTCCAGCGCTCGGCGTCTCTCCCCACCGGTACCTTAATGAACGGGACGTTCGTCGCTCCCATCCGTCACTCCCCACTCCCTGCAAGGTCACACCGACCCAACAGCCACCCTAGCCATGCGATCGCCGACGAGGGTCCCGGGGACCGAGGCGAACTCCTCGGGAAGGCTGAACCGGTTCGCCGCCGCTCTGTCGAGCGGCCCTGGGCGGGCGGCCGCTCAGGTTGTTAGGCTGCGCGCATGTCTGATCTCGGGCCCGTAGCCTGGCCGCCCGAGCCGATCAGGACCGAGAGGCTCGTACTCCGTGAGTCCGAGGCCCGGGACCGTGAGGCCTTCATCGAGTTGCTGGCGTCGCCGGAGGTGCACACCTACCTCGGTGGCCCCCGGCCGCGTGACGACCTTGAGCGCGAGATGCCCGGGGTGCCCGAGCGGTGGCCCGGCAGCTTCGTCGTCGATCTCGACGGGGCGATGATCGGCCAGATCCTGCTCAGGAGGGCTGCGGCGCATCATCGTCCGGCTGCCGCGGGGAAGGCCGAAATCGGTTACCTGTTCTCGCCGCGGGCGTGGGGATCCGGGTACGCAGCCGAGGCGTGCGCGGCGGCACTCGGCTGGCTCGACGGCGTCCTCCCCGGTGAGCCGGTGGTGCTCGCCACCCAGACCGCCAACGTCGGCTCGATGCGCCTCGCGGCGAAGCTGGGGTTCACCGAGGTGGAGCGGTTCCACGCGTGGGACGCCGAGCAGTGGCTCGGCCTGCGGCACCCGGTCACGCCGTCCCCCTGAGCCCCAGCCGCCGCGGCAGGGCGCGTTTCTGCTGGGGCGACTGCTTCCGAAGGCTTCCGAGGGCTCCGAAGGTGGGTTCCGGTCAGTCGGCCGCCCGGCCGGGCCACCTGGTGAAGCGCCGCAGTCCCCTTCGGGTGGGCTTGAGCGGCTCGTCCTCAGGGGCGGCCGGGCCCTGAGCCGCGGTCAGGGCCGCCGCGGGGGCGGGGGCCGGCTCGACGTACTGACTGCCCCGTTCGAGCCGGGTGCGTACGGCCTGCGCCATGGTGCGGTGGGACGGGTCCTGCAGCAGGCCCTCCGTCGACAACCGCTCCCACATGTGCAGCAGTTCCTGCCCCCGGGTCACCACCTGGTCACCGTCGCGCAGCCGTTGCCATGCCGCGGTGGCACGGGCCACCTCGGGCGCGGCCCGGTTGAGATCGGTGCGGCAGCGGATGCGCGCCACGGTCAGCGCGAGGACGGTGGAGATCATGTAGTCGCCGCGCAGATAGGCGATGTACGCCTCGATCGCCCGTGCCTCCAGCGACAGATCGTCCTCCGCGTTCCTGCGCAGCGTCAGATGTTCCCGCAGGGCGCTGGCGAGGACGAACGCGGCGTGCAGCTCCTCGCGCTGCGCGTGCTGGATGATCCGCTCGACGCGGGCGAGCGGAGGGAAGGCCGCCTCCTCCGCCGCGGTCCGCTCGGGCCCCGGCGGCAGGTCCTCCTCCTCGCCGATGCTCCGGCTCGACCCGTCGGGGTACACCCGGATCCGCGCCACCTGCTGAACGCTGCGGTCGATGACGGTCGCCGCCACCGGGGCCCCCAGAGTGCGGGCGAACATGGCTATGGCGTCGAGAATCGCCTCGTTGGGCGGGCGTGTGCCGCCCATCTCCAGCAGATGGCCGTTGATCACCGTCGACCCGTCATCGGCGACGTACGCGTCGAGACGGATCAGCGGCTGTGCGCTGAGCGCGGGCAGGTTCCCCTTGTCACGGGGGGACAGTGAGTGGGACATTCGCTCAGACTCCGGGTCGGACTACGCCGAGGATGGGCATGGAAGCGGCGGGCGCGGTGGTGATCGAGCGGCCGGGCCGTGGGGCGTGGACGACCTGTCCGCCTCCGATGTACATGCCCACGTGCGTGGCGTTGTAGTAGATGATCAGGTCACCGGGCCGCGCGGATGACAGGCTGACCCGGGTCAGACCCGCCCACTGCGCCTGCGAGGTACGGGGGATGGGGTGCCCGGCCGCCGCCCAGGCCGCGGAGGTCAGTCCCGAGCAGTCGTACGACGAGGGGCCGACCGCGCCCCATACGTACGGCTTGCCGATCTGGGCCATGGCGAAAGCAACGGCTTTCCCGGCCGCTCCGCTCACCTTCGTTCCGCCGGGACTGTTCCCGCCCGACGGGCCGCCGCTCTGACCGGAGCCCGGCCACTTGGACTTGGCCGCGTCTTCGCGCTGCTTCTCCAACTGGGCCAGCTTGCGGGCCTCTCCCTTCGCCAGCCCCGACTCGATCCGCTCGGCCTCGGCGATCTTCTTCTCTATCTCCGTCTTCGACTTGGCCTTGTCCGCACGGGTGCGTTTCAGCTCCCGCAACTCCTTCTCGGCGGCCTCGGTCCGCGCGTCGAGATCCTCGCCCGCGGTCTTCTGGGCCTCGGAGGCGTTGACAAGGCTCTGCATGGCCTGACTGCTCTGGGCGGCGTCGTCCAGAGCCCGGTCGGCGTGGTCACCGAGCAGCAACTGCAGTCCGGTGGAGCCGAGATAGCCCCCGCGGTACTGGGTACGGGCCGCCTCACCCGCGAGATCGTGCAGGCTCTCCACCCGGTCCTTGGAGTGGGCGAGTTCCTTCTGCAGGGAAGCCAGCCGCTTCGCCTGCTTGGTCGCCTTCTCGTTGGCTCCGTCGTACGCCTCGGTGGCCACCTCGGCCTGACGGTAGAGGCCGTCCAACTCCGTACGGATCTGCTCGATCGACTCGTTGCCCCGCGTCCCGGGGTCGTTCGGAGCGGCGTAACTCGGCCCAGGTATCAGGGAGATCGCGCAGACGAGGACTGCTACGGTGGTCCGGCCTCGCAGCTGTCCGCCGCCGGTCGACACGTTCATCAGCTCCACTTTCAGAGGTCGCGTGCGGACAGCTCGGACGGATCGCCTGCCACCGCGGTCGCCACCACGGGGCATAGGGAGATCTGTTCGACCTGTGAACACACTACCCTCACTCGAACGGCCCACCCCGGTATCCCCGCACGTGTCAACGTCCCCGCGGAACAATGGCCCATCGCGGGGACGGAGAAGTGAATTGCAGGAAGCCCAGCCGTTCTGATCCGGTGTCCGGTCTTCTCGTGCGGATTCCCCGGAGGGGGCTGTTGCTTCCGTACGGCATTGACCGCGACCGGCCAGGTCAGCGTGGTCTCCGCTGGCCTGGCCGGGTGCCGCCGGTGCTGCTGTCAGGACGTCACAGGATCTCGATGGAGTTGACCTTGGGCGGGCGGTTCGGGAACGTGATCTCCGTCCAGCGGTTGATCCGTACGGAGTCGCCGTTGGCGTCGTAGTAGATCAGGTCGTTGTTTCCGGTGGAGATCTTGTCGACCCACCAGCCGCCGAACGCGGTCCGTCCCTTGTTCGCGTAGCAATCCACGCTCTGCCGACCGCCGCTGTGGGACCAGATCTTCAGGAAGTTCTCACCGCCCCGGCACTCGACGTGGTTGATGGCGAAGGCATTGCCGGGAGTGGTCAGCATGATTGCTGCCGCCGCGGCGAACGCCACGGCAGCCGATCGGATGAGTCTCTTCGACTTCATGAACACGTTCTCTCTTTCACGGGAATCGAGCAGGGCGGCGCCCCCGCGCCCGCGGGCACGTGGGGCGCCCGCACCGCGACGGACCCCCCAAGGTCCTTCGCGGTCGCGCACTGAGATTCCCGCGTGACCGGTGCGCTCCGGGATCAACTTGGCCGCGCTCGTCCGAAATTCGCACCTCAATGTCCCGATTTAGGCGTTCGGTTCACTGATGAAACGTTTGGGCGCCTTGGTGCGGTGGGAGGGCGGTGACGTGGTCGGCGGGGGCGGTGGGCGCGCGCCCCGCATGGGGTTCGGCCGCCGCCGTCGGCTGCCGTACGGCGTTCAGTCACCACTGCCGAGGGTCCAGGCCTCGATGTCGCGGTAGTGGATCGGTCCGGGACCGCGGCCGGTGTTGCTGCCGACGAGGTGCAGACGTCCGGCCTGCCATCGACGGCCGGTGAAGCCGGCGAGCCCGGCGGCGATCTCCGTCACGGAGGAGCGATCGTCCCTGCGGGCACGGGCCAGCGTCAGATGGGGGCGCAGCGGCCGGTCCTCGAAGGCGGCTCCGCAGTACCTGGCTACGGTACGCACGTCGGCGGCGAGCGACCGGAGCCCGTCGAGATCCCCGTCGACCCCGCTCCACAGCACGCGCGCGTCGAAGGTCCCGCTGCCGCGCAGCGCCAGGCTGAGAGGCCGGGCGGCAGCGGCGAGAGGTGCGAGCTTCAGGCGCAGGAGAGCGACGGCCGATGCCGGAAGCTCTCCGAGGAACGCGAGGGTGATGTGCCAGTCCTCGATACGGTTCCACCGCATATGAGGGTGTGTGCCGTAGGCGGGGAGCAGTTCGCGCGAGAGTTCTTCCTTCGCGCTGTCGGGCGGGGCGAGGGCGATGAACACGCGGATACTCGCGGGGCCGGTCTCTTCGTTCACTGGGACTTCGTACCGCATTCGGGTGGTCGGACGCGTTTTCGCTTCTGCCGTACGACCGTATCCGGTGCACGGGCTTCCGTGGGCGGGCGCGAGGCGGTGCCCGCTTCTCCGTGGACGCCGGGACGGCGGTCTCCGGCATGGTCACGGAAACGGGTGCGGATGCGGGTTGACCTCCTCCGGGCGCAAGGGCCGGGAGAGGCGCCCGAGGCGGTGGGGGACGGTCAGCACCCGGTCGAGTCCGGAGATGCGGCGCAGATGATGTCCGAAGGTCATCGGGAGCAGTCCGGGGACGACGGCCTTGACACAGGACAGTCCGGACGCGGCGTGCACCGGGGTGGTCTGGTCGACGACGATCGCTTCGAGACCGTTCGCGGCGAAACGGCTCACCAACGTGTCGAGATCCGCACGCAGATCGGTGTGGCGGGGCCAGGCGTAACGGTCGGCGAGTTCACGCAGGTTCAGGCGTTCCTGTGGCGGCCGGCCGCCGGGGGCGAGGAGGAAGTCGAGGCGGCGGGCGGCGACCGGATCGCAGTACAGCAGCGCGTGGTCGTCCATCAGGCGGACCTGCTCGGGGTCCTCGCGCATCCGGGCGGCGTCCTCCCTACGCTGCGGGTAGATCAGCCCGTACGCCTCGATGGCGGTGACCAGTTCGTGCAGTGCGCCGAAGATGCCCCGTTCGGGGTCGAGTCCGGAACCCCCGGCGCAGAGCACGGCGGGGCGGGGCGCATCGTGTCCGGAGCCGGGAGCGGGCCGCGGCCGAGTGTCCACGGCGGCGGCCCAGAAACACGGAATGCCCTCGGCGCCGGTCACGTCGAAGACTTCGACGCGGTAACCGGTGCGCTCCCGGATCCGGTCGGCGAGCAGGCCGATCCGCCGGTCGCGCGCGGTGTGCAGGTCGAGCGCGGGCGCCGGCACACGGGCATACCAGGTGAGCAGGAACGCGTCGCGCTCCGCGAGTTCCAGGAGCCCGTACAGGGCGGCCTCCTCGACGCAGCCGCCGAGGGCACAGCCGTTGGAGATCTCGGAGACGAACGGCCTTGCGGGGTGCGGCCGGTGGCGGCCGAGACGGTAGTACGCCAGGCTCTCGGGCACCAGGACCGGCTGTTCGCGGGTGAGGGAGTAGCCCCAGACCCACGGCAGGCCGAGGTCGGGGTGGTACGGCTGGAAGGGGAAGCCGGGTTCCTGGTAGCGGCGGGGTTCGTGGCTGCCGGTGGTGGCCGGGTCCAGTACGCCGCCGGGGTACCGGGCGGCGAGTTCGCGGTGACTGCCGTGCATCACGGTGGTCCGCCCTCCCGGGTGGCCTCCGCCGAGCCGCTCCAGCGCCTCGGCGATCGCGGTGACCCTGGCGGTACGGAAGTCGAGCGCACGGCCGTACCCGCCGTCGACCGACTCGGGCGGGCCGACCTTGGCCTCGGAGAACGGCAGGGTGTGCAGTCCGCGGTTCCGCAGCCCCTTGAGTACACCGGTCTCGTCGTCGACGTAGCGGGCTTCCAGTACGGCCCGCTCCGCGCGCAGGTCCCGGACCCGCAGGACCCCGGGGTCCGGTTTGGGCCGGGGGACGCGGGGGATTTCCGCGTGGGCCGGAGCGTCATCGGGCAGGCTGCCGCAGCCGGGGCAGTGGGGGTCGGGCAGGAAGACATGCCGGGTGATCCCCAGGTCGGTGAGCCGGAGCATGGTGACGGCGTCCTCGGCGGCCCCGGCATTCTCGGTGGCCCCCGCGGCGGTGAGCCCGCTCAGGGCGAGGTTCGCGGCGAGGTCGGCGGCGATCGGGGTGAGCAGCGGGGAGACGGTGCCGGTGAGACGGCTGCCGTAGGTGGCGAGCAGGGCCGCCGCCTCCGCCGCGTCGGCACGCGCTCCGGCACGGCGGGCGGCGAGACAGCGGTGGCAGCCCGGTGCGCCGGGGCGGATCTGCGGGCCGATGACCACGCGGTCCAGCTCCGCGACGACGAGCAGGAGCGGATGCCCGTCGGCAACCAGGTCACGCACCCGTTCTGACGCGGCGTCGGGGGTGTCGGCCGCCAGCAGCCGGACCCCGGTCCGGGGCAGCGGCACGGTGCCGGAGCGGCGGACGAGGGCCTGGCCGAGCAGGCCGCCGTCGTGGTGCACCCGGGCGGAGGCCGGCAGGAGGTCGTCACTCATCGCAGCGCACCGCTTTCAGCAGGCAGGGCAGTATCCCGGTGGCGGCCGGATCGTGGTCGAGCGGCACGAGCAGGGTGCCGTGCGCGGGGCCGCGCCGGTCGCGGAGCGCCTCCGCCACCGCCTCGTCGAAGGTGGCAGCCGAACCGAGCCCCCGGGGCGCGGACGGGCCCTGCGTACGTACGGCCGACGCCGGAACCAGGTGGGCCGTGCCGCGCTCGGGACACCACGCCCAGAGGGACGGCCCACCGGATGCCGCGACGAACCGCCGGGGGTCCAGGGCGAGCAGCGCGTAGCGCGCCAGGGCACGCCGTGCGGTGCGCAGCCGCGCCGTGGTGAAGTCCCGGCCCGTGGCGTAGACATGGTGATCGGCCAGGCCGGTGCGCGGGTCACGGACCAGGGCCCGGGAAGCGTGCCGGGGGAACTGCGGAAGAGCCCCCTCGTCCAGCTCGGCGAGCAGGCCGCCGCGCGGGTCGACGCAGGCCGCGGCGCGCCGGGAGAACTCCTCAGGACCGACGGCCGGTCCGTCGCGCAGGGAAGCGATCCCGGCGAGGAACTCCGCCGCGGACTGCGGCGCCGCCGGCAGTGCGGCCGGGTGCGGCCGGTAGGGGTGGCGGGTGGTGGTCAGGGTCGCGATGTCCAGCCGGACGAGCGGTTCCGGCTCGCCCGCCCTGCTGGTCGACGGGGCCAGGAGGGCCCGCTGGAACCGGTGCGCCAGCAGAGCGGCGGCGAACTCGGCCGCGTCGGAGTGACATGGCGGGACCCGAGGAGGGGGCTGGGTGCCATGCACGCGCAGCCAGCCGCCCAGCCAGCCACCGGCGGCGCGGTGCGGGCCGGGGGAGAGCGTCTCACCCAGCCACCAGGACTCCGCGTCACGGACGGCGGCGGCGAACCACAGGCCATGGGCACGGCACTCCTCGTCGAGCCGGGCGACGGACCGGGCGTCGTCGCCGGGCGCGAGCAGCAGCAGTGCGTCATGGCCGCCGGCCGCCACCGCGGTCCGGGCCGCCGCGTGGTCGGCCACCGGTGTGACGGCCGACAGGCCGGTCAGCCGCAGAGCGTCGGTCAGGGCCCCTGCCGCGGCCGGAGCACAGAGGATCAGCACGCGCAGCCGTGGGTAGGCCGCGGCGCGCCGCTCCGTGTCCGGAGTGGCCCGGTCCGCCAACAGGCCGTGGCGGTCGATGAGCTGGAGCACGCGCAGCACCGTCGTGCGACGCGCTCCGTCGAGGCCGTCGAGCAACTGCTCCACCGTGCGGGTGCCGTCCAGGAACGGAGTGAGCCGGTCCAGCCACCCGGCGATACCGGGGGCGGCAATCAGGTCGGTGCCATGGCTGGAGCGCACATGGACGGTACCGCTGCCGCTCGGGGTCAGGAAGACGTCGGGACGCAGGAGAGGTACGGAGTCGGAGGTGATCACTTTGTCCTCGGCCTGAGAGGGGTCGGTACGGTCGGGAGGTCCGCCAGGGTCACAACGGGCCGCCCAGCCGGGCCAGATGGCAGGCCGGCGTCCCGTTGCCGCGTTCGTGGCCGAGCAGAACGGCGAGCAGCGTGGTGCGGTCCGGGTGCGCGCCCAGTACGGCGTCGGCCGCCGCGGTGTCGACATCGCAGCGGAGCCCGGCGCCGATCCCGGCACGCGCGGCGGCCAGGCCGATCCGCTGGCCGATGACGCCCGCCCGCAGGTTGAGCATCCGGTACCAGCGGTCGCCGTGCCCGGGATAGCCCGACTCGTAGTCGCCGGTCACGAGCACGGCGCAGGCCGCCTCGAAACCCGCCAGTTCTCCCGGACCGCCGGGCGGGAAGAGGCTCCGGGGTGTGGCGCCGCCGGTGACCGGTCCTAGCTGACCGGTGCGTGGGTCGAACCGGTGACAGCCGGCTTGCAGTCCGGTGACGCGGTGGGCCACCACGTACAGCTCGCAGTCGGCCGGGACGTCATGGCCGAGGGATGTCCGGGCACCCTCGTCCAGGGGTATCGGGCGGGCCGCCTCCGCCACGGCCGCGAGCAGGGTTTCCGACGGAACGGGGACCGGCTCGAAGCCGGAGCGGGCCGTGTGGCGGCGCAGCAGCGGCGCGTCCGGCTCGATCGCCCCGGGCGTCCGCGCGGTGACGACCGAGTGGACGTGCTCCGCTGCGGAGTCGAGGCCGAGCAGGCGGCCCACTTCCCCGTCGGCGAAGCGCGTATGAGCGGTCGGCGCGGCGCCCGCCGACTCCAGCAGGGTGAGGGCCTGCCCGGTCAGCACGCCGGTGTCGAGTGCCTGCAGCCGGTGGCCGAAGGGACCGTAGCGGGCCAGATTCGCGTCCAGGCGACTGGTGATCAACAGGACTGATTCCGGCAGTTCGAGAGGCGGTCGGTCCAGTGTGCGGGTGAGGTCGGCACGCAGGTCGGCGGGGGAGAGGAGTTCGAGTGCGTGAGCCGTCGGCAGATAGTGGCAGAGCCCGGACGCGGTGGCCGTGTACACCTCACCCGGGTAGGTGCCGCCGCCGGACGGCACCGGCCGCCCGGCGGCCACGCCGGTGCTTGTCCAGTCGACCCGGGTGACGCCGTTGAGCAGGGCGAGGAGCGCGCCCAGACACTCCAGGAGTGCGGCAGGACCGCGGTCGCCCGACGGGGACGGGAAGGCCGGGGGGAACGGCAGGGGCAGGACGGGCACACCCGGATGGTGCCTGGGTGCGGTGCTGCCGGCCGCCGGGTCGATGGTGGGCAGCACACTGCCGTGCCGTGCGTGGTAGCGCCGCGCCGCCGCCCCTCCGGTGTCGGCGGGCGGTGGGTAGGCGCCGGGCGGGGGAGCCGGTGAGGCGGTCCTCATCCGCGTGCCCGTGCCGCGCTGGTGGTGCTCTCCGGCGTACCCGGGTCGTCCGCTGCGGTGGCCAGGACCAGTTCGAGCGCGCTGACCCCGTAGACCTCCTCCACCGCGTTGGCCGCGAGGTGGCAGAGCAGATAGCGCGTGAGGCCGGGCAGCCCGAGACGGGAGAGGTGGAGGTAGGTGTAGTTGAGCATCAGGCGGTAACGCAGGAAGCGCGGGTCCCGGTACATCATCTCCTTGTACGTGGGGCTGCCGCTGATCGCCCGGTGCAGCGGGCTGGCTGTGAGCAGTTCGCCGAGGCCGTTCTCCTCGTCGGCCGGGATCTCCGCCTCGGGGATCTCGCCCGCCTCGTACAGACCTGTCCAGCGGCTGCCCAGCGGGTCGATCGCACCCACCCACCGGTGCAGCGCCGCCGACAGGCCCGGCTCCGCCGCGGCCCCGGTATCCGGTGCCCCGGGCTCGGTGACCGGGGCGTCGAAGGCCGCGACCACGGCACGCACCTGAGCGGTGAGCAGTGCGCTGTTGGCCGCGTACCGCTGCTCGAAGGCGTCCCGCACCCCGGGACCGACGGTGCTCAGGTAGCCCTCGGCGTGCGAGCGGAAGGAGACGAACCCGCGGCGCACCGAAGGGTCCTGCGGGTGCCGGCAGAGCGTGTGTGCGGTGGCGAGCATCAGGCGCAGGGCCAGCGTCTCGCGCGGCAGACCCGCGGCGACGGACTCCAGGTGTTCGAACAGCAGGTCGTTGGTCCGCTGGTAGAAGAGGGCCAGCTCGTCCGCGCCCACCGGGCAGCCCAGCACGTCGACCCGGCGGTCGTGCTCCTCCCAGGTGATCGAGTTGTCGGGATAGAAGGGGGTCAGCGGGCCGGGTTCCCGTTCTGCTGCGGCGAGTCGGCGGTGCAGCGGCAGCAGGGCGGCCTCGTCGAGAGGAGCAGCGGTGGACGGCCGCGTCCTCAGAGCTCCGCCGACCAGCTCGGAAACGGCGGGTACCACCAGCCCGGCGAAGACGGCGGGTGTGGCCCGGACCACCAGGCGCAGATGGGGGCCGCGGCGCCAGTGCCGGAGCACGTACGCCGATTCGGCATGACCGGCGCAGCGCTCGATCACCGGCCGTACAGCGTCAAGGATCAGCTGGTCGGTGTCGTCACCGAAGTACGCGATGTGGGCCGCGCGCCACTGCGGCTCATCCGTCTGCGGGATGGCTGTCACGGGAGTCCCTCCTTGGCGGTTCTGTGTGCTGTCCGGGCTTCTCGGGGCGCGGGACCGGCCTCATGGCGGGTCCGCGCCGTCGTGCCGGGCGTGGTCGTGGCTGCTCCGCTGCCGCCGGGTGCTGTGCTGCAGCGGTCGGTCGTCTTCTGTCAGCTCCGTCACGGCCAGCAGGGCCAGGGCACGCAGGCCGGCCTCCTGGCCGAGCCGTATGCCGAGACGGTTGCAGGCCAGATGGGACAGATGACCGGCCAGCCGGGCAGGGAAGGCGGCCTGCGACTGGGCGCTCCGGCAGGCCGCGAGCCATCGGCTCACCGGGTCGGCGCCGGCCGGGGCGTCCACTCCCGGCGGTGCGGCCGTGCGTGCCGCGTGGGCGACGGAGAGCAGGGCGGCGCGCCGGGTCCTGTACTGGGCCCGCACATCCGGCGCGGGCCGTCCCGGCGGGACGCCCGGGTCCGTGGTGGCGGCCAGCAGGGCGAAACAGTGGGCCGTGCGCTGTGCCTGGCTCCATTCGGCCACTATGGCGTCGGTGGCCAGCTCGCTGCAGGTGGCGAACGCGTCTTCGGCGGCCCGCAACGCGGCGCCATGGCCGTACTTGCCGTGTTCCGGCCGGTAGGTGTGGAAGGCGAGGCTGTCGTTCGGGGCCAGGCCCCCGGGCTCGCTCTCCGGCTCCCGCGCGGTCAACTGGGCTGCCAGGGAACGGTACTGGTCTGCCGTCATGGGCTGTGACGGTGGCAGCGCGCGGAACACCGCCGTGGTGTGTGCCTCCAGCGCTGCGCGTACCGCGGGCTCGGCGGCCGCTGTGGTGAGACGGACCCGCAGGCGCAGGTGCGGGCCGCCCTGCCAGTGGCGGAGGAAGAAGAACTGGTCGGCCAGTCCCCGTTGCCGCAGCTCCGCGACGACCGGGGGGATCAGCGCGCTCACCACCAGGTCGAGCGGGTGGCCGGTGAACACATGGGCGCTGACCCAGCGGCCCGCCGGTTCCGGCGCCGCCGCCCCTCCGGGCAGGCGGGTCAGCATGTCCGCTCGCGCCGGTCTGCCGCCGGGAGCGGTGCGGTGGGCAGTTCGATGACGAACTCGGTCGCGTAACGCCGGCCGTCCTGGTGGGCCGGGGCGTCGTGGAGGTCGGGCAGGGCCTCGGTGAACAGCAGGGGCCGGCCCGTGGCCGCGGCCCGCTCGAAGACACGCAGCAGATGGGCGTGGGCGAAATCGATGTACACCGGCTTGCGGTCCTTGTCGTGCAGCGCGGGGCCGGTGAAGCCGTCGGCGGGGCGCGGAGTGAGGAGGCGCAGGAAGCAGCGCAGCGGCAGCCCGAGCGCCACGCGCCAGGTGTGCACGCGGACCAGATACGCCGCGTCCGCTTCCCCGGCGGCGCGGGCGGGTGCCCGGCCGGGGTCGACGAACCAGGTCGCACGGCGCAGGACCAGGGCCCCGACGGTGAGACGGGGCATCTTCGTCCACCCCGCACCGGGCGCCGCCTCCGGGCCCCCGGGGGGCGGGCCTGTCCGCTCCGGCGGGAGCAGCCGCCACAGCTGCGGCCAGTCCGACCAGAAGGCGTAGGAGGTCTGACCGAACGCCTCCGCCAGCAGCCGCGCCTGCAGCGGAAGCAGTGGTGTGGCGAGCAGGCCCAGGTGCAGTGGCCGTATGACACGGCCGGTGGTGCGGTGGGTCAGGCGGAGGCGCTGGGTGCGCCGGTCGTGTACGACATCGAGGTCGGCGGGGCGGATCAGCTGCCCGGCAGGCCGGTCCGATGTGGCACCGTCCAGGTCGATCGCGTAACGGGTGGCGGGCGCACGCTGGTTGAGGGCACTGCCGAAGGCGGCGTCGAACTCGGCGTACAAGGGGCCGTCCGCGGGGCCGCCGGGAGGCTCCTCGCGGGCCGCCCCGGGACGGGCGGATGCGCCGAGCAGGTGGGAGATCCGGGTCCGGCCGGTGCCATGGCCACAGGTGACCGTGTTGAGCACCAGTCCGAGACCGGTGGCCGGGTCGGGCAGCGTCTGTACGTAACAGGCGTGACGGTCGCCCGAGGTGTCCGGCTCGGTCCAGGCGCCGCAGAGTTCACGGACGGCCCGCGGTTCGAGACGGACAGTGCCGTCGGGGGCGAGGGGAGTACGGGCGATCAGGCGGCGCAGTGCGTCCTGCCGCCGCGCGTCGCGCTCGGTGGGAGCGTGCGGCCCGGCCGCGGCCCACCAGGGGCCGAAGTCCTGGAGGAAACGGGTGAACGGCTGCCTGAAACCCGGGCCGTGGACGGTCACGGCCTGCTGGCGGAGTGCTTCGCGCCGAGGTGTGAGGGTGTCGAACGGGGCGAGCAGCGCCGGTACTTGGGCGAGGTCGGCGAGAGCCGGCCGCCAGGCAGCCGGGTCGAGCACGGCAGCCGTGCCGACGGCCACCGTGTGGTGGAAGTACAGCGGGCCGCGGTCCAGCTCTTCGCCCGGACCGATCAGTCCGAGCCGTCGCGCGGCGGCCGTGGTGTGGTGCTGAAGGGCGGTGGCGATGCCCCGGTGGGAGCCGGGCCTGGCGGTTCTGGCGGAGTCGACACGGTCGCGGACGGCGCGCAGGTCCGCGAGCAGGAGGGTGAGGCGGTCGCCGCCGGGCGGCTCCGGCAGGTGCCGGCCGAGCCAGTCGCAGAGCGTGGTGGCGTCGAGTCCCTGGTCGGGCAGGCCGAGACGCATCTCCAGCAGGCCGGTGCGGACGAGCCGCGCGATGACGGCGTCGGCGGTGGCGGTCGTGGCGCTCCCGGTGCCGGAGGCACCGAGCAGGGTACGCAGCCGCGCAGGGCTGCCTGCCTTGTCGACCGCTGCCAGGACCGCGGCCAGCGCCGGTGTGGCGGGCAGGGCACGCACCTCGCCGGACGGGCCCGGCGCGGTGAACAGCCACTGCTCTCCCCCGGAGGAGAGCACCGGTGTGGCCGACGGATTGACGCGCAGCCGGACGGCGCCGTCCACTTCGGGCAGGTGGGCGAGAGCGGCGGCGATCCGGGACAGCGGGAGGAGAGCCGCTTCGGCCGCCTCGGCCCGGACGGAACTCACCAGGGTGACATCGGCGCCGGCGTCCGTCGCCCAGTGGCCGAAGCCGCTCGCGGCGAAGGTGGTCAGCGGGCTGGGCTTGGCCATCGCGCGGCCCGCGTACTTGGCCAGCCGGACGGCTGCCCCGTCCAGCGGCCGCCGCTCCGGCGCGTCGCGCTCCCGTCGGCGCAGGTCCTCGTACAGGTCCGGACTGGCGTAGTCGAGACCGGTGGCGAACGCCGGGTCCTGGACAAGCGCATCGAGGGCCGCTGCCGCCGACCGGGTCTCGGCGGGCAGGACGCGGCCCAGTTCCGCGAAGAGCCCGGCCCGGGCACGGCCAAGAGCGGCGTGGCCGTGGAGACGTCCGGTGAGCGCGGCACCGAGCACATCCGGCGGGGCCGCCGCGTCCAGCAGAGGGCCGATGCGGGCGCCCCGGTGCACAGCTCGGCGCAGCCCCACCAGCCTGGGCTTGAAGGGGCGTGCCGGTTCGGTACCGATCAGGGCGTACAGCGCGTCGCTGAGCTGCGCCGCCTCGTCGGCCAGCCGTTGGTCCAAAGACCCGATACGCAGGGCGAGTTCGGTGCTGCGGGGGACGCGGGAGGCGTCGAGTGCGGTGGTGGGCAGTCCGGCGATCCGTACCCCCACGGGGGCGGTGGACGCGGGAGGCGCCGTCGAGGGCGGTGTGTTCCGGCTCATCAGAACACCACCGGGATACGGAAGGCGGCGCCCGGCCGCATCCTGCCGATGGCCACCTGGAAGAGCACGGTCTCCTCACCCCGGGCAAGCCCGAGCAGACGTTCGGCCCCGGCGGCGTCGTAGCCGTTGTGGACGCGGGCGGCCAGGCCATGACGGGCCGCGACCACGCAGATCAGGTGCGCCGCCGCCCCCGCGATCAGGTGCAGTCTGCGGAAGGCGTCCGCGCCGTACCGTGCGACGGCGCCGGCGCGCCGGACGGCGATGTAGGCGGTACAGGCGGTCGAGCGGAAGTTCATCGACACCCGGCCTTCGGTCTGCCCGATCTGTTCGAGCGAAGCGAGCGGGTCGCCGTCGCCGGTCTGTCGCAGGCCGCCGCCGCTGTGGACGTAGTGGCCCGGGGGGAAGCCGGTGACACGCTGGACGAGCAGGTGGCAGGAGAAGCCGGGGAACGGCGCTGCCGTGAGGGCGGCGTCGAGATCGGTGAGCAGCGCCCGCGGGGATGGCGCCGGTTCCGGGTCGAATATCGCGGCGCCCGAGTGGCGGGCACGGAGCACAGAGGCCAGGTCGGGCGGGAGCCAGCCCCGGTCGGCCGGACGCTGCGCGGATCGCGGGATCTCCAGGTAGCCCATCGGGTGCTCGGCCGCCGGCAGCCGGTTCGCGCAGAGGCCGAGCAGCGTCTCCCGGTCCTGCCCGGGGCGGGTGCGCAGACCGACTGCGGCGGCGACCAGGTGCAGCGCGCCCAGCAGCATTCCTGCTTCCTGGGCGCAGAGCCGTGGAGCGTAGTCGCCGTAGAGCCGGGCGGTACGGGCGAACCGGCTGGTGATCACGATGAACCGGGACCGTCCGGGATCGCACTCCGGATCATCCGTCATCGATGCGTTCAGCAGGACGAGTTGATGGTGCATCGGATCGAACCGGAACGCCGCGGCGGGTGTGACGAGGGTGACCTCGCTCGGATAGCGGCAGCGCGCGGAGGCCACCGCCCGGTGAAGCGGCCAGCCGCCCGGGGTCAGGTCGTGCTGGAACAGGCCGTAGGAGTAGTGCAGCAGCGCGGAGAGGATGGCCGGGTCGGTGAGGGCGGCCGGGGATTCGGGGGTGACCGGGGATTCGGGGGTGACCGGAGGTTCGGGGGTGACCGGAGGTTCGGGGGCGGGCGGCAGGTGGAGCGGCGGCGGTGCCAGCGCAAGGCGTGGCCCGCGGGGGAGCGGGTCGCACTCCGCACCGGCTTCTCCTGGGACCGGGGATCCCGCGGCGAGCGTGGCCGGAATGGCCCTGCGGGAGTAGACCGCGTCGGCCCAGAGCGCCAGTGGGAAGGGGGTCTCGCTCACACGGGCCCGGAGGATCCCGTCGGTTTCGTCGGTTCCCCCGGTCCTGTCGGTCCTGTCGCTTCTGCTCTTCACCCCGCCTCCGTGCCGAGGAAGCGGCCGGTGGCCAGATCCAGTACCGCGGTACTGCCCACCACTGAAGGATCTGCCAATGACGGATCCTTCAGTGACGGATCTGCGCCGCCAACGGCGTTGTCCAGACCCGCCATCCGGTGCAGCAGTTGCCGGCAGAGCTGATGGGCGGCGAGAGCCGCGATCGGACCACCGAGGTAAGGACTGGGGTCTTCCGCCTGGATCAGGCCGTGCTCCCGCACGCCGGCCGGGTTTCCCGGATCCGCCGCGCCTGCTCCGTCGTGATCGTGAGCCGGTCCGCTGCCCGGCGGCCTGCAGGGGGCCGGTGCTGGAGGTTCCGACGCGCTCCCGGGGTCGCCCACGGCGCTGATCACGATGTGATCGCCCTGTGCCACCGCCTCTCCGTACCGAAGGCCGCCGCGTATCGCGAGCGCGCGGGCCCGCTCGGCCGCCTCCGCGTCGAACACGTCCGAACCGAAGAGCACCACGCCCGCGTCCGCGGGCAGTTCGGCACGGTCCCCGCTGAGCTGTTCGTAGCGGAAGCATCCGCCCTCCTGCTGGAGCAGGGCCACACACTCCCGTAGCCGGTCCACGCCCGCAGGGGCTCCGGACGCCTCATCCGCGGTGCCGGGCCGGCGGCGGACATGTGCCACACCCGAGGCGAGCAGGGCGAGCACCAGCGCATGTGCCATCCGCCCGGAACCGAGCACGAGGGGGGCGCAGTCGCGGTACCGCTCGAAGCGGTACTCGGGCGAGTCCGCGCGCGCCGCGATGAAGTCGATCAGTGCCGCGTGGTGCGCAAGGACCTGTGGGCTCAGCCCGTGTGGCAGATCCGCCGTCGCGTCGCGTACGAAGCCTTCCCGGGCCAGCAGTTCCACCAGAGCGCGAACATGCTGCGCGGTCTGTGGCGGGAGGTCGGCGGTGAGCTGGTCCAGAGTGCTGCGACCGTCCAGAAACGGCCGCAGACGTTCCAGCCACGGGTGGATTCCCGGCAGCGCGAAGGCAGTCGTGTGCTGGGGCCCGCGGATCACCACACCCCGGTCGGATGGCAGCAGATGCGTGTCGGGGAGCAGCCTCGGCCTCATCGCCACCTCCATCGGGATTCCTCAGCGGTAACGGCCTTTCGCAGGCGTGGAAGCGCCGGACGAAGTTGCGTTCCTGGGCCTCCGGGCGGCCGACACTAGCGGAGCCTAATGGTCTAGTCCATCCCCTTCACAGTTCCCAATAGTCACGCTAGTGTCCGAACTGGGTGCCCGAACATGTCTGTTGATGCTCCATTAGTTCGAAAGGAGGGCTTGATGAACGAGAACAGCACCGGTTCACCGTCGCTCGCTGCTGCGGTCGCCGACCTCGCGCTGGACCTCGACCTCGGCTCGCTGGCCGGGGACGAGCACAGCCAGTCGCTCACAGCGGGTCACGGCATGACGGAGGCGAGTGCGAGCTTCTGCTGCGCTCCGCCGCCGAACTGCTGTAACTGCAGCTGCTCCTGAGCCGGCAGCGCGTGCCGGGCGAGCAGCCGGCCCGGCACGCGCGTGGGGCCACCGGTGGCGTAAGCGGCATCGAACGGCTCGGCCCCGGCCGGCCGCACCGGGGGCAGGCCGTGTCAGAACTTGCCGTGTCAGAACTTCAGGTGAACGTCTGCCGCCGTAGCCGGTGTTCGGTGTTCTCTGCCGGTGATCTCTGTCGATCCGGGATGCGCAAGAGGCGCGGGTCAGCGCACTCGGCCCCGTGGTTTCAGCGGTACGGGCGGGAGTTCGGGAGCGGACAGCCGGTCGCCGTCGTAGCCCTTGACCTCGCCGAAGCGTGACCCTGTCATCCAGTCCGCGCGTGCCTGCGCGATGTCCTCGTCGGACCGTCCGATGAAGTTCCACCACATGACGATCTCTTCCGCGAACGGCTCGCCGCCCAGCAGCATCAGGCCCGCGTCCGACACCGCGCGCAGCGGCAGTTCTGTGCGTCCGCAGCCGAGGTAGAGCATCGAGCCGGGCTGGACCGGTACGCCGTCCACGGACGCCTCGCCCGACATGGCGAGGACCGCGTACTCGAAGTCCGGCTCCAGCGGCAGGGCGGTCTCCGTTCCCGCTGCGAGGGCCAGGTCGGCGCCGAGCAGCGGGCTGTACGCCGTACCGGGGGAGAGGGCGCCGTCGAGTTCGCCCAGGACGACCGTTGCCGTGAGGCCCGGGGCCTCCACTGTCGGCAGGTCCGCGTGGTGCTGGAAGTGCGGTTCCACTGTGCGGTGGGCTTCGGGGAGCGCCACCCAGAGCTGGGCTCCGTGCAGATAGCGGGCGTGCGCCGCGGGGCTCTCCTCCGAATGGCTGATCGCCCGGCCCGATGTCATGAGCCCCAGCTCGCGCGGGCGCACCGTCTGCAGGCTTCCCGTGCTGTCCCGGTGCAGCACTTCCCCCTCGTGCAGCCAGCTGACCGTCTGGAGGCCCATGTGCGGGTGCGGCGGGACCTGCATGCCCGGTTCGCCGGCGATGTCGTCGGGGCCGTAGTGGTCGACGAAGGCCCAGGCGCCGATCATGCGGCGGCCCAGGTTCGGCAGCAGCCGGCGCACCTCGGTCGATTCGCCGAGTCCCACCCGGCGGGGGCTGAGGAGTTCGCGCACCGGCTCGGCCGGGACGAAGCCGCGGCCACCGCAGACGGAGAGGGCCGCCTGGCGATCGAGATTGCTCATGCTGCACAACCTAGCGCCGCTGCGGGCGACAGTGCGGGGCTCCGTACGCGCGATGACACATCTGGCTCTGGAAGGTCCCAGGTTCCGTCATGGAGGCTTGGGCCAGGTCCGCCCCGACCGGTTGCGGCTTTCCCCACCGGCCGGCGCTGTCCGGCCCCCGCCCTACCGGCCGGGCCGCATCACCCCGAGCCCCGCCCTGACACTCGAACAGACCACCAGGACGGGCACCGTACCCGGTCGCGGACTGCAATGGACGGATGATCGCGCCTCCGCATGACTGCCTCGCGCGCAACGAGTGGATCTGCGGTGCCTATCTGTCGACCCGCAAGACCATCCTCTGGGATGCCGTCCTCCAGCACCTGCAGCTCACGGCGGTCTCCGTGCTGGTCGGGCTGGTGCTCGCCGTTCCCCTCGCGGTGGCGGCCCGTCGCTGGCGGCTGGCCGCCGGTCCGGTGCTCGCGATCACCACCGTGCTCTACACGGTCCCCTCCCTCGCGATGTTCTCGCTTCTCCTGCCGGTGTACGGCCTCTCCGCCTCCCTCGTGATCGCCGGCCTCGTCCTCTACTCGCTCACCCTGCTGGTACGGAACATCCTGGCCGGGCTGCGCGCCGTGCCCGAGGAGACCCGACAGGCCGCCCGCGGCATGGGGTACGGGCCGATCCGGCTGCTGCTCGCCGTCGAGCTTCCGCTCTCGCTCCCCGCCGCCATGGCGGGGCTGCGTATCGCGACCGTCTCGGCCGTCTCGCTCGTCACGGTGGGCGCCATCGTCGGATACGGCGGCCTCGGCAACCTCATCTACAGCGGTATGAACACCTACTTCAAGGCCCAGGTGCTGACCGCGTCCGTGCTCTGTGTGGTCATCGCGGTCGCCGCCGACCTCGTACTGCTCGGCGTGCAGCGGCTGCTCACACCATGGACCCGCGTATGAACACGCTCTCCTCCGCCTGGTCCTGGCTCACCAGCTCCGCCCACTGGTCCGGCGGTGACGGCATCACGCACCGGATCACCCAGCATCTCTTCCTCACCGTCGTCTGTCTGGCGCTGAGCAGTCTGATCGCCCTGCCGGTCGCCGTGGTGCTCGGTCACATCGGCCGAGGGGGTGCGCTCGCCGTCAATATCTCCAATGTCGGACGCGCCGTCCCCACCTTCGCCGTACTCGTCCTGCTGCTGCTCACCCCGCTCGGCAAGCACGGCGAGTGGCCGACCGTCATCGCGCTGGTGCTCTTCGCCGTACCGCCGCTGCTGACCAACGCCTATGTCGGGATGCGCGAGGTGGACCGGGACGTGGTCAGCGCGGCCCGGGGGATGGGCATGTCAGGGCGACAACTGCTGTTTCACGTGGAACTGCCGCTTGCGTCGCCTTTGATCCTCACCGGTATGCGGATCGCGGCCGTCCAGCTCGTCGCCACGGCCACCCTCGCCGCGCTGGCCGGTGGCGGTGGGCTCGGACGGATCATCACCGGTGGGTTCAATCTCGCCTCCACGCCTCAGGTCGTGGCGGGAGCGCTGCTGGTGGCTGTGTTCGCGTTGCTGGTGGAGGCCCTGTTCGTGATCGGGCAGCGGCTGGCACCCGCTTGGGCGCGAGGCGGTACGGAGTGAGGGCGGGCCCGTCGCACGACCGGGCCGGGCCGTGCGGGCTCTGTCCCCGGCCCCGCCTGTTGTGCGGTGCGGGCCGGGCCCGGCCCCGGCTGCCGCGCGGTGCGTTCCATGCCCGGCCCTGGCTGCTGTGCGGTGTGCTCCTGCTGACAGCCGCCGCGTGCACCACCGGACCCGCCCTGGAGAGCCGCGGTACGGTCACGGCCCCGCCCGGCAACAGCAAGCAGCTGACCATCGGCACCGCGGGTTTCACCGAGAGCGATCTGCTCGCCCAGATGTACGCGCTCCTTCTCCACCGGGCCGGATACCGCACCGACATCCTGTCCGTGACCAATCGGGAACTCTATGAACCCGCCCTGGAGAGCGGCCAGATCGACGTCGTACCGGAGTACGCGGCGACCTTCGCGGACTGGCTGAACACCAAGGTGAGGGGGGCGGGGGCGCCGCCCGCCGGGTCGCCCGACATCCGGGCCACCATGAAGGCCCTGCGCGCCCTGGCGGCCCCGCGCGGCCTCACGGTCCTGAACCCCGGCCGCGCGGTCGACCAGAACGCCTACGCGGTCACCGCCGCCTATGCCGCCCGGCACCGGCTCAGGACCCTCAGCGATCTGGGCAGGTCCGGGCTCGCGGTGCGGCTCGCCGCGGGTGACGAGTGCGTTCGGCGCCCGTACTGCGAGCCGGGTCTGAAGAAGACCTACGGCATCCGCCTCACCGGGATCGACCCCAAGGGCGTCGGTACCACCCCGGCCAAGCAGGCGGTGCAGAACGGACAGGACCAGATGGTGCTGACGACGACCACGGACGCCACGCTCGGCGCCTTCGGCCTGGTCATCCTCCGGGACGACAAGCATCTGCAGAACGCCGACTCCATCGTGCCCGTCGTCAACCGCTCACGCGCCGGGAGCCACGGCGTCACGGGCGCGCTCGACCGGCTCAACGCCGTACTGACCACCAAGGACCTTGCCTCGCTCAACCAGCAGGTGGACAGCTGGCGGCGGCTGCCCGAGGACGTCGCCAGGAACTACCTGCGGTCGAAGCACCTGCTCTGAAGGGCCGCCCGCCGTAACGCCGTTGGCCGGTTACGCATCCGAGACGGATGTGAACTCCACCTCGTCCCGCGCGACCCCGTGCGCGTCCGCGTCCACCGAGCGCCGCAGCGCCTCATGGAGCTTGGCCGGGGTCAGCACACCGAGGAAGTGGTCCCCGTCCAGCACCGCCACCCACCCCGCGTCGTGCTGCAGCATCTCGCTGAACGCCTGCTTCAGCGGCGCCCCCACCGGCACCCATGCCTCCATTCGGCGGGCCAGCGGACCCACGGTGGCGCCCGCCCCCGCCAGGGCGTCCGCGGCCACCCAGCCGTGCAGGCCCCCGTCCTGCCGCAGCACCACGGCCCACCGCGCCCCCTCGGCGCGCAGCCGGCCGGCCACCGTGCCGGCCGTCTCGTCGAGCCGGGCCACGGGGGGCTGTTCCAGGTCGTCCGTCTCGATCCGGGTGACGGAGAGCCGCTTCAGCCCGCGGTCGGCGCCCACGAACTCGGCCACATACGGAGTCGCCGGGGTGCCGAGTACCGCACCCGGTGTGTCGAACTGCTCGATGCGCCCTTCTCCGTACACCGCGATCCGGTCGCCCATCCGGACGGCCTCCTCGATGTCATGGGTCACCAGCAGCACCGTCTTGCGCACGGTCGCCTGGAGCTTCAGGAACTCGTTCTGCAGCCGCTCGCGCACCACGGGGTCGACCGCGCCGAACGGTTCGTCCATCAGCAGGACGGGCGGATCAGCGGCGAGCGCCCTGGCCACCCCGACCCGCTGCCGCTGTCCGCCGGACAGCTGCGCCGGGTATCTGGACCCGTAGATGCCGGGGTCGAGTCCGACCAGATCGAGGAGTTCGGCGGCGCGCTCCCGTGCCCTGGCCCTCTTCCAGCCGACCAGCGCGGGCACGGTGGCCGTGTTGTCGAGGACCGTACGGTGCGGGAAGAGGCCGACCTGCTGGATGACGTAGCCGATGCCGCGCCGCAGCCGCACCGGGTCGATGGCGGAGATGTCCCTGCCGTCCACCAGGATCCGGCCGGAGGTCGGTTCGATGAGCCGGTTCACCATCATCATCGTGGTCGTCTTGCCGCAGCCCGACGGCCCGACGAGGGTGACCAGTTCCCCCTCGGAGACCTCGAACGACAGGTCGTCCACCGCCATCGTGCCGTCCGGGTAGACCTTGCCGACCTGTTCGAACCGGATCATGGAGCAACGCTAACCGCCGGAGCCGCACCCCGCTCACCGGCGGCACCCGCGCGGGCCGGCCGCTGTGCGGGTGACGACCGCCGGGCCGGGCAACCGCCACCGGCAACCGCGGCTGCGGCTGACGGACGGCCTCCGCAGAGTCCTCCGCATAGTCCTCCGAGGAGCGTGAATCGTTTCATTATTGCGAGGGCATATCTGTTTGTCCAGGGCGGACTGTGTGGCTGCCCCGAGTGTCAGGCCGGGCGAAATTTTCTGCTGCACGCCCATTGACGCCGGGTGAACGGCGCCCCTAGCTTCCGTGCAACCGAGTTGAAACCTTTCATGAGTTCGCATCGCATGCCCGCAGCCACCGAGGAGCTTCCATGACCCAGTCCGACCCGGACGCGGGCCCTGCTCCCGTGCTCGCACTGGAGGACGTCTCCAAGTCCTTCGGAGCGGTTCGGGCCCTCCAGGACGTCTCCCTGCGTCTGTTCGCCGGCGAGGCCCACGCCCTCGCGGGCGAGAACGGGGCGGGCAAGTCCACCCTCATCAAGATCCTTGCCGGAGTGCACAGAACCGACTCCGGCCGGATCCTGCTTGACGGCGAACCCGTCGAGTTCTCCGGACCGGCCGGCGCACGCGACGCGGGTGTCGCCGTGATCTACCAAGAGCCGACGCTCTTCCCCGATCTCTCCATCGCCGAGAACATCTTCATGGGCCGTCAGCCGCGCCGCGCGCTGCACCGTATCGACCGCAGGGCCGTCCACGAGGCGACCGCCGTGCTGATGCGCAGGCTCGGTGTGCCACTCGACCCCGCGCGGCCGGCCCGCGGCCTGTCCATCGCGGACCAGCAGATCGTGGAGATCGCCAAGGCGCTCTCCTTCGACGCCCGTGTCCTGATCATGGACGAGCCGACCGCGGCCCTCACCGGGAGCGAGGCGGCCCGGCTCTTCGCGGTCGTGGACGCGCTGCGCGCCGAGGGCGCCGCCGTCCTCTTCATCTCGCACCGGCTGGAGGAGATGTTCCGGCTCTGCCGACGCGTCACCATCCTGCGCGACGGACGGCTGGTCGCCACCGAACCCCTCGAAGGGCTCACCGAGGACGACCTCGTACGCCGTATGGTCGGCCGTGACCTCGGGGAGCTCTACCCCAAACAGCGGGCCGCACTCGGCGCGACGGCCCTGTCCGTCAGCAGACTCACCCGCGAGGGCGTCTTCCGGGACATCAGCTTCGAGGTACGCCGCGGCGAGATCGTCGCACTCGCGGGTCTCGTCGGCGCCGGGCGCAGCGAGGTCGTTCAGGCGGTCTTCGGCGTCGACCGGGCGGACGCGGGCGAGGTGACCGTGGACGGGCGGAAGCTGCCGCCCGGTTCACCCACCGCGGCGATGGACGCCGGGATCGCCCTCGTCCCGGAGGACCGGCGCCAGCGCGGTCTCGTCATGGAGATGTCCATCGAGCGCAACATCGGCCTCACCGGACTCGGCAGCCTCGGCCGTGCGGGGCTGGTCCGCCGGACGCTGGAGACCGCGCGGGCCGCGGACTGGGCGGTGCGGCTCCAGCTCAAGTACAGCAGGCTCGGCGACAGCGTCGGCGTCCTGTCCGGGGGCAACCAGCAGAAGGTCGTCCTCGCCAAGTGGCTCGCCACCGAGCCCGGTGTCCTCATCGTCGACGAACCCACCCGGGGCATCGACGTGGGCACCAAGGCCGAGGTCCACCGGCTGCTCTCCGGGCTCGCCGCCGAAGGGCTCGCCGTCCTGATGGTCTCGTCCGACCTGCCGGAGGTCCTGGCCATGGCAGACCGGGTGCTGGTCATGCGCGAAGGGCGGCTGGTGGCCGAACTGCCCCGTACCGACGCCACCGAGGAGTCGGTGATGGCCACCGCGGCGGGACGCGGCGGCAGCGAGGAGACGGCGGCATGACCACCACCCTCGATCAACCGCTGCCCGCGCCGGACTCCGCACGCTCGCTCATCGACACCGTCTTCCGGGCCCGGGAACTGAGCATCGGCGGCGCGCTGGTGCTGCTCATCCTCTGTACCTGGCTCGCCAACCACGGCTTCCTCGACGACCAGGGCATCAAGGACCTGCTGCTCAACTCCTCCATCCTGGTCCTGCTCGCCGTCGGCCAGTCCGTCGTCGTGATCACCCGCAACATCGACCTCTCGGTCGGCTCGGTCACCGGTCTGACCGCCTTCGCCTGCGGCCACTTCGTCTCCGGCACCGACCACAGCGCTCTCACCGTCGTCCTGCTGGGGCTCGGTCTCGGCGTGGTCTGCGGCCTCGTCAGCGGAGCACTCGTCAGCTTCGGACGGGTCCCGGCGCTGGTCGTCACACTCGGGATGCTCTACGTCGTCCAGGGCGCCGACCACGCCTGGGCGCACGGCGAGCAGATCAACGCCGTCAACGTCCCCGACGGGGTGCTCTCGCTCGGCACCGGAAGCGTCCTCGGCATCCCCTATCTGCCGCTGATCTCCGCCGCCGTCCTCGCCGGGACCGCGTACTACCTGCGGAGCTACCGCAGCGGACGTGAGCTGTACGCCATCGGCTCCAGCCCCGAGGCCGCCCGCCTCGCCGGCATCCCGGTCCGCCGCCGGATCCTCGGTGCGTACGCCTTCTCCGGCGCGGTCGCCGGATTCGCCGGAGCGCTCTGGCTGGCCCGCTTCGGCACCGTCGTCGCCGACGCGGCAAACGGCTGGGAGCTGACCGTGGTCAGCGCCGTCGTCGTCGGCGGGGTCGCGATCACCGGCGGCACGGGCGCGGTCTGGGGAGCGGCGCTCGGCGCGCTGCTGCTCACCACCATCGGCAGCGCCCTGGTCGTGCTGAAGGTCGACTCCTTCTGGCAGCAGGCCATCACCGGCGTCCTGCTGCTGGCGGCCATCACCACCGACCGCGTCGTGCAGGTACGCACCACCAGTGCCCTGCGGAAGAGGAGCAGGCGATGAGCACGCTCACCAGGTACGTGCGCTGGGACACCGTGGTCACTGTGCTCCTGGTCGCCGTCTTTCTGGCGGGGGCGGGCACCACCGAGGGGTTCGCGGACACCTCCAACCTCTCGTCGGCGCTCGACGACACGGCGGAGATCGCCCTGATCGCCCTGCCGATGACGCTGCTCGTGGTGGCCGGTCAGGTGGACCTCTCGGTCGCTTCGATGCTCGGGCTCTCCAGCGCGCTCGCCGGGGCCCTGTGGGACGCGGGCTGGACGTTCGAACTGATCGTGCCCGTCTGCCTGCTGGTGGGCGCGGCGGGTGGTGTGCTCAACGGCTGGCTGGTCACCCGGATCGGGCTGCCCTCGCTGGCGGTGACCATCGGGACGCTCACCCTCTACCGGGGGCTGGCATCCGTGGTCCTGGGGGACAAGGCCGTCGCCGACTTCCCCGACACGTACGCGAAGTGGGCGGCCTATACCCGCACGGTGCCCGGCACCTTCGTGCCGTACCCGGTCGCCCTGTTCGCCGTGCTCGCCGTCATCACCGCCGTGGTGCTGCACTGCACCGGCTTCGGCCGCTCGCTCTTCGCCATCGGCGCCCAGGAGGACGCGGCGTACTTCGCGGGCATCCGGGTAAAGCGCGTCAAGATCGCGCTGTTCGCGGTGTCCGGGCTCGTCGCCTCCTTCGCGGGGATCGTCTACACGCTGCGGTACGGAAGCGCACGCGCCGACAACGGCATCGGCCTCGAACTCGTCGTCATCGCCTCGGTGCTGCTGGGCGGGGTCGACTTCGACGGCGGAAAGGGCACCCTCGGCGGCGCGGTCGCCGGGGTGCTGCTGATCGGGCTGCTCGGCAATCTGCTCACCCTCAACGACGTCTCCAACGAGGTCCAGGTGATCGTCACCGGCCTGCTGCTCATCGCGTCCGTCCTCACCCCGCGCGTCATCGGCGCGGTCTCCGCACGGCGCACCACCTCCGGCCAACTCCCCGACCAGGCAACGATCGAGAGGCCCTCAACACCATGAAGCTCCGCAGCACGCCACCGCGCATCCGCGCGCTCGCCGTCACCGCCGTGGTCTGCTCCCTCGCTCTCGCGGGCTGCTCGGGCACCACCAAGGACTCGGTGAAGAACGACGACAAACCCGCCGCGAGCGGCCAGAAGGCCGACCCGGACGCCCCGCTGAAGAAGGGCCTCAAACTGGCCTTCCTGCCGAAGCAGATCAACAACCCCTACGAGCAGATCGTCGACAACGCGGGCATCGCGGCCGCCGGGGAGTTCGGCGGTGGCGGCAAGGAGGTCGGCCCGTCCGACGCCAAGGCGTCGTCCCAGGTCTCGTACATCAACACTCTGACCCAGCAGCGCCAGAACGCCATCCTCATCGCCGCCAACGACCCCAACGCGGTGTGCGGCCCGCTCAAGCAGGCGATGAAGCAGAACATCAAGGTCGTCGCCTACGACTCGGACACCGCCAAGGACTGCCGGCAGATCTTCATCAACCAGGCGAGCTCGGAGCAGATCGGCCGCACCCAGATCCAGCACATCGCCGAGCAGCTGCACCACAAGGGCCAGATCGCGATCCTCTCGGCCACCCAGAACGCGACGAACCAGAACACCTGGATCTCGTACATGAAGGACGAGCTGAAGAAGCCGGCGTACAAGCGGATGAAGCTGGTGAAGGTCGCCTACGGGGACGACGACGACCAGAAGTCCTTCCAGGAGACGCAGGGGCTGCTCAAGGCGTACCCGAAGCTGAAGGGCATCATCTCGCCCACCACGGTCGGCATCGCCGCGGCCGCCCGGTACATCAGCGCCTCCTCGTACAAGGGCAAGGTCGTGGTGAACGGGCTCGGCACGCCCAACCAGATGCGCAAGTACGTCAAGGACGGCACCGTCGCGCAGTTCGCGCTCTGGGACCCCAAGAAGCTCGGCAAGCTGGCCTCGTACGCCGCCGCCGCGCTCGCCTCCGGGCAGATCACCGGGGCCGAGGGCGAGAAGTTCAAAGCCGGTGACCTGGGCGACTACACCGTCGGCAAGGACGGCGAGGTCATTCTCGGCCCGCCCACCGTCTTCGACAGGGCCAACATCGACCGGTTCGACTTCTGAGCGGTCGTACGCCCGCTCGCACGCGGTACGGCAGCGGCCCCGCGCATACCTGACACGACGGGAGCACGGAACACCATGAGCGCACGGACACCTGCCGTCGCCCGCAGGCCCAGGGTCGGGCTCGTGGCGGGCGGACTCGGCGCGTACTGGCCGCAGTTCCCCGAGCTGCTCCCGGGGTTGCGCCGCTCCGCGGCCCGGGTGGCGGAGCGGCTGCGCGGGCTCGACGCGGAGGTGGTGGACACCGGTTTCATCTCCGACGCGCAGGAGGGCGCCGAGGCGGCGGAGCGGCTGCGCGGCGCGGGATGCGACCTGATCGTCTGCTTCGTCGCGACGTATCTGACCGCCACCATGCTGGTCCCGGTGGCCCAGCGCAGCGGCGCTCCCGTGCTGCTGGTCAACCTCCAGCCCACCGAGGCCATGGACCACGCCTCGTTCACCACCGGGGACTGGCTCGCCTACTGCGGTGCCTGTCCGCTGCCCGAGATGGCCAGCACCTTCGAGCGGGTGGGAGTGGAGTTCCGCTCGGTCTCCGGTCATCTGGAGGACGAGCGGGCCTGGGAGCGGATCGGCCGCTGGGTCCGCGCGGCCGGTGTCCGGGCGGTGCTGCGGCGGGGCCGGCACGGACTGCTCGGGCACCTCTATCCGGGGATGTACGACGTGTCCACCGACCTCACCATGGTCCCGGGCAGCCTCGGCGGGCATGTCGAGGTGCTGGAGACCGACGACCTGCGGGTCCGGGTCGAGCAGGCGGACGGAGCCGAGGCCGAGGCGAGGCTGGCGGAGACACGGCGGCTCTTCGAGATCGACGGTTCCGTCGAGCCCGGCGATCTGGTCTGGGCGGCCAGGGTGTCCGCAGGTCTCGACCGGCTGGTCGCCGACTTCGACCTGGACTCGCTCGCGTACTACCACCGCGGACTCGGAGGGGACATCCACGAGCGGCTCGGCGCCGGGCTCACCCTGGGCGCCTCGCTGCTGACCGCACGCGGGGTCCCGGTGTGCGGCGAGTACGAACTGCGTACCTCGCTGGCCATGCTGATCACCGACCGGCTCGGCGCGGGAGGCTCCTTCACGGAACTCCAGGCGCTCGACTTCCGGGCGGGTGTGGTCGAGATGGGCCACGACGGCCCAGGCCATCTCGCCATCAGCGACGGGCGCCCGCTGCTGCGCGGACTCGGAGTGTTCCACGGCAAGCGCGGCTGGGGGGTCTCCGTCGAGTTCGACGTCCGGCACGGTCCTGTCACCCTGGTCGGACTCGGACAGACCCGCGACGGGCGCTACCGGATCGTCGCCGCCGAGGGCGAGGTCGTCGGCGGCCCCCGGCTGCGGATCGGCAACACCACGTCCCGGGTCGACTTCGGGGTGGACCCGGGGGAGTGGACCGACACCTGGAGCGCGAGCGGTGTCGGACACCACTGGGCGCTCGCCACCGGGCGGCTCCTGCCCGACCTGCGCGCACTGGCCGGTCTGGGCGGCCCGGAACTGGTGGAGGTCGCCGTCTGAGGGGGGCAGGCACGGGCGGAGGCGGCCGTCCGGCCCCGGACCGCACCTCAGCGGGGGACCACCGCCCGGCCCGGCGCGACCGGCATGGGGGATCATGAGGGTGCCGTACGTCCGACCAGGAGCACCGATGACCCGTTACCAGCAGCCCGGCCTCGTCCTCACCGACCACCGGTTCCAGGTCCCCCTGGACCACACACGCCCGGACGGGGAGCAGATCGAGCTGTACGCCCGCGAGGCCGTCGCCTCCGACAAGGCGGACGCGAGCCTGCCGTGGCTGGTCTACCTCCAGGGCGGCCCCGGATTCGGCGCGAACCGGTTCCACGGGAAGCAGGCCTGGCTGGGCCGCGCCGTGCGGGAGTTCCGGGTCCTCCTTCTCGACCAGCGCGGCACCGGATCCTCCACGCCCGCCAACCGCCAGACCCTTCCGCTGCGTGGCGGCCCCGAGGAGCAGGCCCGCTATCTCGCGCACTTCCGGACCGACTCCATCGTCCGGGACTGCGAACTGATCCGCCCACGGCTCACCGGCGGCGCACCCTGGACCGTACTGGGCCAGAGCTTCGGCGGATTCTGCGCGGTCCGCTATCTCTCCGCCGCGCCCGAGGGGCTCGCCGCAGCGCTGATCACCGGGGGCCTCCCAACCCTCGACGGGCACGCCGACGACGTCTACCGGGCCGCGTACCCCCGGATCGCCCGCAAGACGGCCGCGCACTACGCCCGCTATCCGCAGGACGTCGCGGCCGCCCGCCGTATCGCCGCGTTCCTGCGCGCCGAACGGCCGGTCCTGAACAGCGGCTACACCCTCACCGTCGAGGCCTTCCAGTCCCTGGGCATCGCACTGGGCGGCGGCGACGGCAGCCACGCTCTGCACTACCTCCTGGAGGACGCCTTCGTGGAGACCCCGCAGGGGCCGCGGCTCTCCGACTCCTTCCAGGAACGCGTGCACACGGCGCTCTCCTTCGCCGCGCACCCGCTGTACGCGCTGATGCACGAGGCGATCTACGGCCAGGGCGGCCGCCCCACCGACTGGTCGGCGGAGCGGGTACGGGCCGAATTCCCGGCCTTCGACGCCGGGGCGGCGCTCGCGGGCGACGCACCGCTGCCCTTCACCGGCGAGTCCGTGCACCCCTGGCACTTCGACGTGGACCCGGCCCTGCGTCCGCTGCGCGAGACCGCGCACCTGCTCGCCGCCCGTACGGACTGGCCCCAGCTGTACGACCCGGCCCGGCTCGCCGCGAACGAGGTGCCGGTCGCGGCGGCCGTGTACCACGACGACATGTACGTCGACACGGAGCAGGCCCTGCGTACCGCGCGCTCCATCCGGGGGCTGCGCACCTGGGTCACCGACGAGTTCGAGCACGACGGGCTGAGGGCCGGCGGGCCCCGGGTGCTGGACCGGCTGCTCGCGCTGGTCCGGGGCGAGGTCTGAGCCGTTGCCGCCATAGCCGCCGTAGCTGCCGTTGCCGGGAGTGACCGGGCGGGTGATCATGCGGACATGACCGAGCAGCAGCTGGAACCCATGCCCGCCCGGTGGGACCGCGCCCTCGCCGTCGTCGCCCACCCCGACGACCTGGAGTACGGCTGCGCGGCCGCTGTCGCCGGCTGGACGGACGAGGGGCGTGAGGTCTCGTATCTCCTCGCCACCCGCGGCGAGGCGGGCATCGACGGCATCGAGCCCGCGCGGTGCGGTCCGCTGCGTGAGCGGGAGCAGCGGGCGAGCGCCGCGGTCGTGGGAGTGGGGTCGGTCGAGTTCCTCGACCACCACGACGGGGTGATCGAGTACGGCCCGGCGCTGCGCAGGGACATCACGGCCGCCGTCCGCCGGCACCGTCCCGAGCTGGTCGTCACGCTCAACCACCGGGACACCTGGGGCGGTGTCGCCTGGAACACCCCGGACCATGTCGCGGTCGGCCGGGCCGTGCTCGACGCGGTGGGCGACGCGGGAAACCGCTGGATCTTCCCCGAGCTGGCTGCCCGGGGGCTCCAGCCGTGGAACGGAGTGCGCTGGGTGGCGGTCGCCGGGTCCTCCGCTCCGACGCACGCGGTGGACGTGACCGGCGGGCTGGAGCGTTCGGTGCGTTCGCTGCTCGAACACCGCACTTATATCGAGGCGTTGACCGACGAGGACCCGGAGACGTACTGCCGTACCTTCCTCACCGGGAACGCCGCGGCTGCGTCCGGACGCTTCGGCGGCAGACCGGCCGTCACCTTCGAGCTCTTCCCCCGCTGAATCGCACCGCCTAACCTGATGGGTCGTCAGCTAAAGGTGTTCCGGGCGCGGTCCGGGGCAGCGGCCAGGGGGTGCGGACGATGGGGGTGCGGATGATCGACACGCTGAGCACGGACATCCCGGAGGGTGAGGAGCGGCTGACCCTACGGGTCGAGGACGGAGTCGCCGTCCTCACGCTCTGCTGCCCCGAGCGGCTCAACGGCTGGAGCTGGGAATCGAGCCGCCAGCTGGGACTGCTGGCCGACCGGATCCGGTTCGACCCGGAGGTCCGGGCCGTACTGCTGCGCGCCGACGGGCGGGCCTTCTGCGCGGGCATCGATGTCACGGCACCCGGCGGCGCCATCACCGGGCGCTCATCGGCCGAGCGGACCCACCGGTACTACGAGGGGATCCGCTGGGTGCACGAGCGTTTCGCCGTCTTCGCGGGACTTCCGCAGCCGGTGGTGGCCGCCGTCCAGGGGTACTGCCTGGGCTTCGGCTTCGAGCTGGCCCTGCTCGCGGACATCAGGGTCGCGGCCGACGACGCGGTGTTCGCGCTCCCCGAGGCGCGGCTGGGGGTCGCCGTCGACGCGGGCGGAGATCTGCGGATCGCCAGGGAGGCCGGGTCGGGCTGGGCCAAGTATCTGGCGCTGACCGGGCGCCGTATCGACGTCCATACGGCCGAACGTCTCGGACTGGTCCAGCTGGTGGTGGAGCAGGACCGGCTGGAGGCCACCGCGCGGGAGGTGGCGGCCGAGATCGCGGCCAACGCGCCGCTCGCGGTCCGCGCGGTGAAACGCGACATCGACGCGTTCGCGGACGCGGGTCTGGCGGCCGCGCTGGACCGTACCGCCATGTCGGCCGCTCTCACGCTGACCTCCGACGACGTCCGGGAGGGGTACGCGGCGGGAGCGGCCCGCCGGCGGCCCGGCTTCGAAGGCCGCTGACGTCACACCGCCGTCGTCCGGAGCGGCGCCCGGCCGTTCGCCCGACGCCTCACGGGGTGAACGGATCCCGTCCGAGCTGATCGCGCACGGTCACCACCGGGGCGCCGACCAGCCCGCGCCGCTGCCAGTTCGCGCCGTCCACGACCAGCGTGTGACCCGAGATGAAGCGGGCGTACGGCGAGGCCAGGAAGGTCGCCGCCCAGCCCAGTTCATGCGGCTGCCCGACCCGCAGGGCCGGCTGGCGTGCCGCCTTGTCGTGGGCGCGGTCCAGCTGCCCGCTGATCGCCCCCGGCAGGTCGGCGTGCGGGAAGAGCCCGGGTACCAGGCCGTTCACCTGGATGCCGTACGGCCCCCACTCGACCGCGAGAGTCTCGACCAGGTTCTTCACCCCCGCCTTCGCGGCGGCGGAGTGCGCGAATCCGGGGCCGCCGGTCCAGGCGTACGAAGCACCCACATTGATCACCGATCCGCCGGTACGCGCCGCCAGGTGCCTGCGGCCGAACTCGCGCGTCATGAACCAGGTGCCGGTGAGCGTGGTGTCGAGCACCGCGCGCCAGGCGTTCGGGGACATGTCCTCGGCGGGTACGGGGAAGTTGGCCGCCGCGCTGTTGACCAGGACGGCCGGGAGCCCTGCAGCCGCACCCGCCGTGTCGAACGCCCTGGCCACCTGCTCCGGCTGCCGGATGTCGCACACGGCGCTCACCACGGTCCCGCCCAGCCCGCCCAGCTCCTCGCGCGCCCGCTCCAGCCGCTCCGCGTCCCGTCCGACGACGACGAGCGAGGCGCCGAGCCGCGCGAACTCGGCGGCCATGGCTTTCCCCAGCCCCGAACCACCACCCGTCACCATGACCGTGCACCCCTCGTAGGTGCCCGGAGGAAGTGCGCTCGCGCCGGGCGGGGGAGGGGCGGGCAGTCCCGGATGCCTGTCGTCCGTCATGAGGCATCGATACCCCGTACGGCCTGAAACCTCCAGAGTCCCGGCGGCGCGGAACCGGTCGGCGGGGACGGTTCACAGCGAGGCAAGCGACCGCTTAGTATGCGCTGAGCGCAGTACAGCCTACGGTGTGTGGAGGCCCCTGATGCAGGCATGGCAAGTACACGAGAACGGCGAGCCCGGCGAGGTCATGCGCCTCGACGAGGTGGCGGAGCCGCAGGCGGGTCCCGGCCGGCTGAAGCTGAAGGTGCTCGCGGCCAACATCAACTTTCCCGACGCGCTGCTCTGCCGGGGCCAGTACCAGGTGCGCCCGCCGCTGCCCTTCACCCCCGGTGTCGAGATCTGCGGCGAGACCGCCGACGGGCGCAGGGTGATCGCCAACCCGGAGCTGCCGCACGGCGGTTTCGCCGAGTACGTCGTGGTCGACGAGGCCGCCGTGCTCCCGGCGCCGCCCGCGCTGGACGATGCCGAGGCGGCCGCGCTGCACATCGGCTACCAGACAGGCTGGTTCGGCCTGCACCGCCGTGCCCATCTGCGGAGCGGTGAGACACTCCTCGTGCACGCCGCTGCGGGTGGTGTCGGCAGCGCGGCCGTGCAGCTGGGCAAGGCCGCGGGAGCCACCGTCATCGGCGTGGCCGGCGGCCCGGAGAAAGCCCGCATCGCCGCGGAGCTGGGCTGCGACCTGGTCATCGACCGGCGTGCCGACGACATCGTCGCCAAGGTCAAGGAGTTCACCGGGGGCAGGGGCGCGGACGTCGTCTACGACCCGGTCGGCGGCGACGCCTACGCCAAGTCCGTGAAGTGTGTGGCCTTCGAGGGCCGGATCGTGGTCGTCGGGTTCGCCAGCGGAGTCATCCCCACCGCCGCGCTCAACCACGCCCTGGTGAAGAACTACACGATCCTGGGCCTGCACTGGGGCCTTTACGCACAGAAGGACCCCGCGTCGATCGGCCGCTGCCACGCCGAACTGACCGCGCTCGCCGCTGAGGGAACCGTCAAACCGCTGGTCTCCGAACGGGTCGCGCTCAAGGACGCGGCGGCCGCGGTCCAACGCGTCGCCGACGGCGTCACCACCGGCCGCGTCGTGATCGTCCCGGAAGGGGCCGCCCGATGACCGAGCACGGCACACCGCGGGAGACCGCCCCGCAGCCGGACGCCGAAGCGCTGCGCCTGCGCACCCGCGAACTCCTTGAGGCCCACCCGCCGGAGACCACCGGCCGCACCGGCTTCCTGCGCGCCCGCTTCGACGCCGGACTCGCCTGGGTGCACTATCCCGTCGGTCTCGGCGGTCTCGGCGCACCGCGCTCGCTGCAGTCCGTCGTGGACGCCGAACTGGAGGCCGCCGGGGCGCCCGACAACGACCCGCGCCGGATCGGCATCGGCCTCGGCATGGCCGCCCCGACGATCCTGCGCTACGGCACGGACGAGCAGAAGCGCCGCTTCCTGCGCCCCCTCTGGGTCGGTGACGAGGTGTGGTGCCAGCTCTTCAGCGAGCCGGGAGCCGGGTCCGACCTCGCGGCCCTGGCGACGCGCGCCGTGCGCGACGGCGACCACTGGACCGTCACCGGTCAGAAGGTGTGGACCTCCAGCGCGCATCTCGCCCGCTGGGCCATCCTCATCGCCCGCACCGACCCGGACGTGCCCAAACACCGGGGGATCAGCTACTTCATCTGCGACATGACCGATCCGGGCGTCGAGGTGCGGCCGCTGCGCCAGATCACCGGCGAGGCCGAGTTCAACGAGGTGTTCCTGACAGAGGTACGGATCCCCGACGCACACCGGCTCGGACCGGTGGGCGACGGCTGGAAGGTCGCCCAGACCACCCTCATGAACGAGCGGGTCTCCATCGGCGGCTCCCGCATCCCGCGCGAGGGCGGCATGATCGGCCCTGTCAGCAGGACCTGGCGCGAGCGCCCCGAACTGCGCACCCACGATCTCCACCAGCGTCTTCTCACCCTCTGGGTGGAGGCCGAGGTCGCCCGCCTCACCGGCGAGCGGCTCCGCCAGCAGCTCGTCGCAGGCCAGCCAGGACCCGAGGGCTCCGGGATGAAGCTCACCTTCGCCCGCCTCAACCAGGAGATCAGCGGTCTCGAAGTCGAACTACTCGGCGATGAGGGGCTGTTGTACAGCGACTGGACCATGCGCCGCCCCGAACTGGTCGACTTCACCGGGCGCGACGCCGGTTACCGCTATCTGCGGTCCAAGGGGAATTCCATCGAGGGCGGTACCAGCGAGGTGCTGCTCAACATCGTCGCCGAGCGGGTACTCGGGCTGCCTTCCGAACCGCGCAACGACAAGGACGCCGCCTGGAAGGACCTGGCCCGATGACCGACCTCCTGTACTCCGAGACCGAGGACGACCTGCGCTCGGCCGTCCGCTCGCTGCTCGCCGACCGCTGCGGGGCGCCCCAGCTGCTGGCCGCTGTGGAGTCCGGAACGCCGGGCGACCTTCGCCTCTGGCCCTCTCTGGCGGCGGAGATGGGGCTGGCGGGACTGCTCGTACCCGAGAAGCTCGGCGGTCAGGGGGCCACGCACCGGGAGGCGGCGGTGGTCCTTGAGGAGCTGGGGCGCAGCGTCGCACCGGTGCCGTATCTGACCAGTTCCGTCGTGGCGACCGAGGTCCTGATCCGGCTCGCCACGCCCGACGGCGCGGCGGCCGGACTGCTGGCCACGCTCGCCTCCGGAGAGTGCATCGCGGTTCTCACCGCGCCGCTGACCACCGCGCCCGGCTCGGTGCCCCAGCTTCCGGGCCTGACCGGCACGGTGAGCGCGGTCGCCGACGCGGCAGCGGCGCAGGTGCTGCTCGTACCCACGGCCGACGGTCTGTACGCGGTCGGGGCGCGGGACCCCGGTGTCACCGTCGAGCCGCTGATCCCGCTCGACCTCACCCGTCCCCTGGCCACCGTCACGCTCGACGGGGCGCAGGGCAATCTCCTGGCCGGTGCGGAGGATTCACGGGCCGCGCTCGACCGGGGTCTGCTCGCCGGGGCCGGGCTGCTCGCATCGGAGCAACTGGGGCTCGCCGAGTGGTGTCTGGAGGAGACCGTCCGGTACACGCGCGAGCGCCATCAGTTCAACCGGCCCGTCGGCGGATTCCAGGCGCTCAAGCACCGGATGGCACAGCTCTGGCTGGAGGTCGTCTCGGCCCGCGCCGCCGCCCGCAACGCGGCGGACGCCCTCGCCACGGACAGCCCCGAGACGGCGCTCGCCGTCTCGGTCGCGCAGGCGTACTGCAGCCGGGTTGCCGTACACGCGGCCGAGGAGTGCGTCCAACTGCACGGCGGTATCGGCATGACGTGGGAACACCCCGCACACCTCTACCTCAAGCGCGCCAAGTCCGATGCGGTGGCGTTCGGTTCGGCCGGGGCGCACCGCGAGGCGCTGGCGCACCTGGTCGGTCTGCCGGGACCGCGGTAGCCGGAGCCCGACCGTTACAGCGAGTCAACACCCGTACGGCGTACAGGTCTTACGCCCGAAACCGGGGTCCCCTCCGCCACACTTACGGCCGAATGCCGCATATCCGGTGTGGCGGAGGAGGGACGACCATGGCCATCTCGATCTCACTTGTGCTGCTGCTCGTGGTCCTCGCCGCGATCTTCCTTCGTGGCGGCGGGCTCAAGCTCTCGCATGCGATCGTCTGTGCTCTTCTCGGTTTCACGCTGGCCAGCACCAGCCTCGCCCCGACCATCCAGCAAGGGGTCACGGGCACCGCGGACATGGTCGCCAACATCAAGCCCTGACGGCTCCGCCGGATTCTCGTCACGGATCAGTCCGACGGCAGGAGACTCCCGCCCGGCGGCGTGAGGCGGCGCCGGTAGCGGGTGGCGGGGCGTTCACCGATTCTGGCGTCCCCGGCCGTGGTGAACCCGTTGTGCCGGAGCACGGCCCTCGATGCCGGGTTGTCGAGAGTGACGACCGCGGTGAGTGCGGAGAGCCCGTACGGACCGGCAGCGAGGCGGCACACCTCGCCGACCGCGGCTGTCGCCACGCCGCGGCCCGCGGCGCGCTCGCCGATCCGGTAGCCGAGTACGGCGGCCCCGTCCGTGACATCCATGAGATTGACGCGGCCTGCCAGCCCGCCGTCGTCGTCCACGACGACATGGAAGTGGCACACGCCGGCGTCCTGTTCGGCGAGCCGGGCCCGTAGCTCGGCGGCGAATCCGGCGAAGTACGCGTCGCCGCGGTCCGATATGAACCGCGTGAAGTACGCCCGGTTCTCCCGTTCGAAGGCCAGCAGGGCCTGCTCATGTCCGGCCCGCAGCCGCTCCAGCGTCACCATGCGCGGCAGCCTACGGACCGGCGGCCGTCCCTGTACAAGGAGAATTCCACCAGGGGCCCACCAGGGGCCTCCCGGACAGGGGCCTCCCGGACCTTCTCAGGAGCTGGGGCGGTGGCCACCGCGCATCCGGTGCGCCGCTCAGATCAGCCGGGAGCGGATGAGGAATCTGACGCCCTCCGGGGCCTCCAGCGAGAAGCCGCTGCCGCGCCCCTCCACGACGTCGAGGATCAGCCGGGTGTGCGCCCACACCTCCTGCTGGCTCGCCGAGATCCAGAACGGCACCGGCTCGGCCACACCGTCCACGGCGAGCGACTCCAGCAGGATGTCCGAGCCTCCGGTACGGAACTCCCCGGCCTGGTAGCACATGGGGGCGCTGCCGTCGCAGCAGCCGCCCGACTGATGGAACATCAACGGACCGTGGAGCCCGCGCAGTCTGCGGATCAGATCGGCTGCGGCGGGGGTGAACTCCACCCGCGGGGCTTCGGACATCACACTCTCCCGGTTCTCGACCGACCGGTTCTCCCCGGCCGCGGTGGCCCCTGAGCGGCCCGGCTCCGCCCAGTCAAACCCGTGCAACGTTGCGAGGAGGTTGCATGGGGCGGGCGGGGGCCGGGTCCGTCAGTATCAGTACGTTCCCCGGGCGGGCTGCATGGTGCGGTCGGAGGGTACGACACGGGCCACCTCGGACGCGATCTCCACGACGCGCGGGGCGAGTTCACGGATCCGGCTGTCCGGCAGCCGTACCGACGGCACCTGGACCACCACGGCGGCGTGCGCGTAGCCACGGGAGTCCAGCACCGGGGCGCCGACACAGCGCACGCCCTCCACGTTCTCCTCGTTGTCGATGCTGTAACCGCGCTCCCTGGTGAGTTCCAGTTCCTCGGCGAACCGCTCCGGAGTCCGGATGGTGTGCGGGGTGACGGCGCGCAGTTCGGCGGGGAGCGATCCGAGGTACTCGGCGGCGTTCTCGGCGAAACTCATCAGTGCCTTGCCCGACGCCGTGGAGTACAGGGGGAAGTGGGCGCCTGGGTGCTGCTCGAAGCGGAGCGGCAGCGGTGAGGGGACGCGCATCACGACGACAGACTCCTCGCCGTCCCGCACCGCGAGGTTCACCGACTCGTTGGTCTCCGCGTTGAGTTGCCGGAGCAGCGGAAGGGCCCGGTCGGTGCCCAGGGCGCGTTGGGCGGCCTGGCCCAGCAGGATGGCCGTACTGCCCAGGTAGTAACCGTCCGTCGCGGGATTGCGGCTGAGGAACCCCTCGGCCGCCAGGGCCCCCACCACCCGGTGGGCGGTGCCCGGGGTCAGCCCGAGGCGCTGGATGATCTCGGTGACCTGGACATCGCCCTCCGCCTCGATGAGCAGCCGCAGGACCGCCATCGCCCGGTCGATGGCCTGGGTGCCCGCGCGCGCGTCGGTCGTCTTGGCCGAGCGTTCGGCCGGGTCCCGTCGTCCGGGAGGAGTGCCGGCAGCCACCTGGTGTCGGTCCTTTCGGCTCTGACCACGATTTCCGATCAGCCTACCGGTGCCGCAGGCGTGGCGTTGCGGGTGTCCCGTCGGTGCTGGTGGGCGTGGTGGAGGGGCGGACGGAGCGGGAGCCGGGCCGGAGTTTTTTCCTGTCATGGGCATTGACCGGCCGTGTGGGGACGTCCTAGCGTGACGGCACTCCACAATGTGGATGCGCTTCCAAAAATTTTCCCAGGCCCCGGATCCACCGGCGGACAGCGGCCCCCGCACCCCGCCGGAACGTCCCCATACGCCAGGAGACCCCATGCCCAGTTTCGAGAATCCCACCGAGTCCGTCTTCACCTGGGCCGCGCCCCCGCTGAAGTTCGGACCCGGTGCCATCGCCGAGATCGGCGAGGACCTGCAGGCACTCGGCGTGACCAACGTCCTGATCATCACCGACCCCGGTGTCGCCGCGACCGGTGTCCCCGACCGGGTCGCCCACGCGGTGAAGGCCGCGGGACTCGATGCCCAGATCTTCGACGGCGTCGCCGTCGAACCGACCGATGTGAGCATCGGGGAAGCCGTCGACTTCGCCAGGTCGGGGTCGTGGGACGGCTACGTCGCGGTCGGTGGCGGCTCCTCCATGGACACCGCCAAGGCGGTCAACCTGCTCACCACCCAGCCGGGCACGCTCATGGACTACATCGCCGCGCCGATCGGCGGCGGCAAGGTCCCCGAGCTGCCGGTCAAACCCCTGATCGCGGTGCCCACCACCTCGGGCACCGGCTCCGAGGCCACCACCATCTGCGTCGTCGACCTCCTCGACCTGCGTCTCAAAGCGGGCATCAGCCATCCCCGGCTGCGCCCGGCGCTCGCCGTCGTCGACCCGCTGACCAGCATGACCGTCCCCGCCGCCGTGACGGCGGCCAGCGGCATGGACGTCCTCACCCACGCAGCCGAGAGCTACACCGCGCTCTCCTTCGACGCCCGGCCCGCCTTCCCCAGCGCCAAGGCCCGCGCGGCGTTCTGCGGCGCCAACCCGATCAGCGACGTCTGGTGCGAGAAGGCCATGGAGCTGGTGGGCACGCATCTGCGCCGGGCCGTGATGAACGGGAACGACCTCTCCGCCCGCTACGGCATGGCCTACGCATCGGCCGTCACCGGCATGGGCTTCGGCAACGCGGGCACCCACATCCCGCACGCCAACGCCTACCCCATCGCCGGTGCCGTCGAGAACTACCGCGCCGACGGCTACCCGGAGATGCCGATGGTGCCGCACGGCCAGGCCGTCGCCTCCACCGCCATGGCCGCCTTCCGCTTCACCTATCCGTCGAATCCGCAGCGCCATCTGCGCGCCGCCGAACTGATCGGCGGGCGGCCCGTCGACCCGGACGAGGGCGCCGAAGCCCTGCCGCGCGTGCTGCGCGAACTCCTCCGTGACATCGGCATGCCCAACGGCATCAGCGCCTTCGGCTACTCGGAGGCCCAGCTCGGCGAGCTCGTCTCGGGCACGATGAAGCAGTCCCGTCAACTGAGCGTGGTTCCGCGCCCGTTGACCAACGAGGCCGCGGAGCAGATCTTCCGCGAGTCCCTCCGCAACTGGTGAACGGCGCGCGGCCGGGACCGCGCCCAGCCTCCGCCCACCCCGGGCGGAGACGGGCGGGTCCCGGTCGCGGCCCCGGTGCCTCTGGCACACCGCCCCCTGCGCCCACGACCCGGAGGCATCCCCCATGCCCGCACCAGCGCAGACGCCGATCAGCAAGGTCGCCCTCGCCGGCGCCATCGGCACGACGATCGAGTGGTACGACTTCTTCCTGTACGGAACGGCCGCCGGCATCGTCTTCGACAAACTCTTCTTCCCCAGGTTCGACAGTCTCGTCGGCACACTCCTGGCCTTCGCGACCTTCGCCATCGGCTTCGTCGCACGCCCCCTCGGCGGAGTGGTCTTCGGCCACTTCGGCGACCGGGTGGGCCGCAAGACCGCCCTCGTCGTCACCATGTTCATCATGGGCGCGGGCACCTTCCTCATCGGCCTGCTCCCCACCTACGACAGCATCGGCGTCTGGGCCCCCGTCCTGCTGATCCTGCTCCGTATCGTCCAGGGCGTCGGGGTCGGAGGTGAGTGGGGCGGCGCGGTCCTGATGTCCGTCGAACACGCCCCCGAGGGCCGTAAGGGCTACTACGGGAGCTGGCCGCAGATCGGTGTCCCCGCCGGCCTCATGCTCGGGACCGGGGTGTACGCCCTGCTCTCCAGCTCCCTGTCCAGCGCACAGTTCCTCGACTGGGGCTGGCGCATCGCCTTCCTGCTCAGCGGCGCGCTCGTCATCATCGGGCTCTACATCCGGCTCCAGGTCTACGAGACGCCCGCCTTCAAGGCCGTCCAGGAGAAGGAGGACCGGGCCCGTATCCCGATCGTGGAGCTGCTGCGCACCTCGAAGCTCAACCTGCTGCTCGGCATGGGCACCCGGATGGCCGAGGGGATCGCCTTCAACACCTGGGGCGTCTTCGCCATCGCGTACACCACCACCGAACTCGATGTGTCGAGGACCCACGCACTGATCGGCGTGATGGTCGGCGCCGCCGTCTGCATCCCCATGATCCCGTTGTGGGGCGCGATCTCCGACCGGTACGGAAGACTGCGGATCTTCGGGCTCGGAACCGTGCTCTTCGGCCTCTCCGCCTTCCCGGCGTTCGCCCTCTTCGACAGCGGGTCCGCACTGGTCATCGGAGGCACGCTGGTCGTGACACTCGGTCTGTTCTACGGAGCGATGTACGGCCCGCAGGCGGCGCTGTACGCCGAACTCTTCCCGGCCAACGTCCGCTACAGCGGCGTCTCCTGCGTCTACCAGGTCTCCGGGATCTTCGCGAGCGGCCTCACCCCGATGATCCTCACCAGCCTGCTCGCGACCGGCGGCGGCCGCCCCTGGCTCATGTCCGTCTACATCGTGGCGATGTCCGTGCTCAGCCTGGTCTCCGTCGTCCTCATCGCCGTACTGCGCCGCAGGATCGGCGCGCGGACACCGCAGCCGGTTCCGGTGCTGCAGAGCTGAACCCCGAGGTACGGGGGAGGGGCGGGCAGGACGCACCGTCCGCCGTCCTCCACGGCGCCGCCGCGTTCCGGCAGGCCGTTCCGCCACCCGGCCGGACGGTCGTCCCGCCGGCCCCTCGGCCCCGTACATCTGCCCGTCGCGCCCCGCCCCCGATCCCCGCGGGGCGCCCCTGACCCACCGTGAGGTAGCGCTGTGCACACGTCCCGTACCCGAACCGCGGCGGAGATCACCGACGCACTCCGCCGCGCCGGTGTGGCCGAGGCCGACGACTCCCCGCTGGCCCGGTCGCTCTACGCGTCGGACGCCTCCCTGTACCGGGTGCCGCCCCGCGTGGTCGTACTCCCGCACGACATGGACGAGATCGCCGCGGTCCTCGCGGTCTGCCGGGAGGAGCGGATCCCGCTGACCATGCGGGGCGCGGGCACCTCCATCGCGGGGAACGCCGTGGGACCCGGCGTGGTCATCGACACCTCCCGGCATCTGAACCGGGTGCTGGAGATCGACCCGGACGCCAGGACCGCGCTGGTCGAACCAGGGGTGATCCAGTCCGCTCTGCAGCGGGCCGCCGCACCGCACGGTCTGCGCTTCGGCCCCGACCCCTCCACCCACAACCGGGCGACGCTCGGCGGCATGATCGGCAACAACGCCTGTGGCTCCCGGGCCCTCGGATACGGGCGTACCAGCGACAACGTCCTCGGCCTCGACGTCCTGGCGGGCACGGGGGAGCGGCTGCGGCTCGGCGCGGTACCGCACCCCACGGCCGAATCGCCCCTGCTCGACGGCCTGCGGGCCACGGTGGGCAGCGAACTCGAAGTCATCCGGACCGAGTTGGGCCGATTCCCCCGGCAGGTCTCCGGCTACAGCCTGGAACACCTCCTCCCGGAACGCGGCTTCGACATACCGCGGGCCCTCGTCGGCAGCGAGGGCACCCTGGCGCTGACCCTCGCGGCCCGGGTCCGGCTCGTACGGGACGAACCGGAGCGCATCCTGATCGCGCTCGGCTATCCCACGATGGCCGAAGCGGCGGACGCCGTCCCCGCGATCCTGCCGTACGCGCCGGTGGCCTGCGAAGGGCTCGACGCACGGATCGTCCGCGTGGTCGTCGACCGCAAGGGAGCCGCATCGGTACCCGAACTCCCCCGGGGAGAAGGGTGGCTGCTGGTCGAGCTGGCCGGTGAGAGCTCCGCCGCCCTGGTCGCCGAGGCGGGCCGGCTGATCGCGGACGCCGGGGCGCTGGACTCCCGTACCGTGACCGACCCCGCGCACGCCGCCGCGCTGTGGCGCATCCGCGAGGACGGCGCCGGGCTCGCCGCCCGTACCCCTGCGGGCGACCCGGCCCATGCCGGATGGGAGGACGCGGCCGTCCCGCCCGGGCAACTGGGCAACTACCTCAGGGAGTTCGAGTCCCTGATGGCCGAGCACCGGCTGACCGGGCTGCCCTACGGGCACTTCGGCGACGGGTGCGTCCATATCCGTATCGACTTCCCGCTCGGTGCCGCCGACGGGACACGCGTCCTGCGGGACTTCCTCTTCCAGGCCGGTGAACTGGTCGCCAGGCACGGCGGATCCATGTCCGGCGAGCACGGCGACGGGCGGGCGCGCGGAGAGCTGCTGCCGCTGATGTACTCCCCGAAGGCCATCGGCCTGTTCGAACGGGTCAAGGGCGTCTTCGACCCCGACGACCTGCTCAACCCCGGCGTCATCGTACGGCCCGACCCGGTGGACCACGCCGTGCGCGCCGCCGGCGCACGGCCGCTGCGCCGTAAGGAGCTCCCCACCCTCGGCCTCGCCCACCGGCACGACCGTGGCGATCTCTCGATGGCCGTCCACCGCTGTACCGGGGTGGGCAAGTGCCGCGCCGACACCACCGCGTCCGGCGGGGTGATGTGCCCCAGCTATCTGGCCACCCGGGAGGAGAAGGACTCCACCCGCGGCCGGGCCAGGGTGCTGCAGGACGTCGTCTCCGGCCGGCTCGGACCGGACGGCTGGCGCTCCCCGGCCCTGCACGAAGCGCTCGACCTCTGCCTGTCCTGCAAGGGCTGCTCGTCGGACTGCCCGACCGGGGTGGACATGGCCGCCTACAAGGCGGAGGCGCTGCACCAGAAGTACCGCCGCAGGCCGCGCCCCCGCAGCCACTACGCCCTCGGCTGGCTTCCCCGCTGGGCGCGTCTGGTACGGAAGCTGCCCGGCCTCACCCCGCTGGCCAACATGGTGATGCGCTCACGGGCCCTGCACCCGCTCCTGGTCCGCGCCGCCGGGGTCGATCCACGGCGCCAACTGCCGGTGTTCGCCCCCGAGACGTTCCGCGGCTGGTTCGCCCGGCGTCCCTCGGCGCCGGCCGCCCGCAGCGCACGCCACGGCGATGTGGTCCTCTTCGTCGACACCTTCACCGATGCCTTCTCTCCCGGCACGGGGGCCGCGGCCGTCGCGGTCCTGGAGGACGCCGGATACCGTGTCACCGTCACCGGACAGCCTGTCTGCTGTGGTCTGACCTGGATCTCCACCGGCCAACTGGACGGCGCCCGAAGGCAGATACGGGCCACGGTACGGGCGCTCGCGCCGCACGTCAGGGCCGGAGCACTGGTGGTCGGCCTCGAACCCTCCTGCACCGCTGTGCTCCGTTCCGACGCGGCCGAACTCCTCGGAGGAGACGGTGCGGACGGGGACGAGGAGGGCGACGCGGACGCGAAGGCCGCGGCCGAGGTCGCCGCGGCCACCCGTACGCTGGCCGAACTGCTCGGCAGCACCCCCGGCTGGACCCCGCCCGACCTGTCCGGCACCACCGTGGTCGCCCAGCCGCACTGCCACCACCACGCCGTGCTGGGCTGGGAGGCCGACGCCGAACTGCTGCGTACGGCCGGTGCCACGGTCGAACGGCTCGGCGGCTGCTGTGGACTCGCGGGCAACTTCGGTGTCGAACAGGGCCACCACGACGTCTCCGTCGCGGTGGCCGGGCAGCAGCTGCTGCCCGCGGTCGGCCGGGCAGCCCCGGACGCCACGATCCTCGCCGACGGCTTCAGCTGCCGTACCCAGCTCGACAGCCTCACCGACCGCTCGGGTGACCACCTCGCCCAGCTCCTGGCGCGGCACCTGCGGTGACCACCCCGTCCGGCTTTCCGGGCAGTGCGGCGACGGGGGTGAGCGGCTGACCCGGGCGCAGCCGGCTCAGGCCGAAGGTGAGCGCGCAGTTCAGCAGGACGGCTATCAGGCCCGCGTTGATGCCCGCGAGGCCCGGGTCGGTCGCGTACAGGACGATGGAGGCGGCGACCCCGCCCACGATCCCCGCCGATACGGCCCAGGCCCGCACCCGGCGGAAGAACATCAACGCGATCCAGCCCGGCACCAGTTGGCCGAGCAGGTAGTACGTCAGATTCAGCACGGTCAGCATCAGCGTCGAAGCCGTCAGTGTGAGGACCGCCGCGGCGACCAGGAAAACCGCCACCGCGGCCGTCGTCCACCGGCGCTGGGCCTCGGGCCGTACGCGCGGCGCCAGATTCCTGGAGACGATGCCGCCGATGGACAGGGCGGTCACGGACAGGACCAGGATGCCCGAGAGGCCGGCGCCCGCCGCGACCACACCCACCAGCCAGCCGGGCAGCCGGTCCTGCACGACGGCCATGAAGACCGTGTTGGGGTCGTCGACCTTGGTGCCAGTGGCGAAGGCGAAGTACGCGGTGGCGACGAGGAAGGGGTACACGAGCATGTAGAGCGGCATCCACACGACCGATGACTTGATCGCCCGCTCCGACCTGGCGGTGAAGATGTACGTCGCCGAGAAGCCCAGATAGAAGGTGATGCTCTGGAAGACGATGGTGGTGAGCGCGAACACCATCGGAGAGCCGCCCATGGTGACCTGCGCGTGCGGCACCCGGCCGGAAGCGAAGATCCGCGAGGTGCCCCCGGCGGCCACGGTCACGATGACCCCGGCCACCACGATCCCGACGATCATCAGGACATCCTTGAGGATCGACACGAAGGCGGGGGAGCGCACCCCCGACACCGCGAGATACAGGAAGGAGACGGCCCCGGCCAGCACGACGGCCTGCACCGGGCTGAGGGGCAGTCCGAGCGCGCCGAGCACCACCTGCATCCCGATGAACTGGTACTGGCCCCACGGCACGAGCGCCACGAGCAGGGCGCCCGCCGTGACCAGCTCCAGGCTCCGGCTGCGGAAGTGCCGCCCGAACACGTCCGGGACGGTCATCGCGTCGTACCGCACGCCCGCACGCCAGATCAGCGGCGCGAGAAAGTAGCCCAGGGGATAGGCGAGCAGGATGTAGCCGAGGAACCAGACCCCGTAGCTCGCCCCGCCCGCGTAGATGCCGGCCGGAAAACCGATCATGGTGCCGATGCTGTAGACCTCACCGACCGCCAGGAAGTACAGCAGCCAGGGCGCGAAGGACCGGCCGCCGACCAGGTACTCACCGATGGACACCCTCCGCATTCCGCGCCGGGCGCTGAACGCGACCAGTACGGACAGCGCCAGGACCCCGAAGAAGACCGCCGCGATCATGTCCCGCTCACCTCCCGGTGTGCGGCGGGCGGCGGATCCTCCGGGTACCGGGGCCGGTCGATCCGCCAGGCGATCCACAGGCAGAAGCTGGTGAGGGGGAAGCAGAGGAACATCCAGAAGAACAGCAGCGGGATGCCGAGCACGTACACGGAGGTGTCGGCGAGCAGCGGCATCACCACCAGGACGGCGACGGCGGGCAGCCCGAGCCCGACCGCCAGGCTCCAGCGGTTCCCCTTCACCGCGTCTCCCCGTCCGACGGCGGGCGGCCGGCTTCGAGATCGGTGTCGCCGCGCCAGACCACCTCACCGCCGATGACGGTGGCGTCCACCCGGAGCGAGTTGATGCGGGCCGGATCGACCACCGCCGGGTCGGCCGAGAGCACCGCGATGTCGGCGAGTTTTCCCGGTTCCAGGCTGCCCTTGCTCCGTTCCTCGAAGCCGAGGTGGGCTGCCTGGCTGGTGTAGCCGCGCAGCGCGGTGTCCACGTCCACGCGCTGTTCGGGCCCGAGCTCCTCGCCGTCGCGCGTCATCCGGCGCACCGCGCACCAGATGCCTTCGAGCGGCGGCACCGGCACCACCGGTGTGTCGGAGTGCAGGCCGAACAGGACGCCGTGCGCCCGTGCCGAGGCCAGCGGGCTGATGCGCCGGGCCCGCCGCGGACCGAGGAAGCGGTCGCGGTGCCGGTCGCCCCAGTAGTACACGTGCTTGATGAAGAACGAGGCGAGCACCCCGGCCGCGGCCATCGTGTCCAGCTGCTCCTCGCTCACCATCTGGCAGTGCTCGATCCGGTGCCGCCTGTCGGCTTCCCCGGGGCCGAGGCCGAGCTTCGCGTACGCGTTGAGGATTGCCTGGATCGCGGCGTCCCCGTTGCCGTGCACGGCGACCTGCCAGCCGGCCTCGTGCAGGGTCGCGACGCGGCGGCTCAGATCGTCCTGCGGATGGATCAGCAGGCCGTTCTGGTCCGGCGCGCAGGCGTACCCCTCCGAGACACATCCGGTCAGTCCCTGCAGGGATCCGTCCGCGAACAGCTTGACCCCGGCCACCCGGAACAGATCGTCGCCGAGCCCCGCGATGCCCGCCTCGACCGGGCTGAGCGCGCCCTCGCCGAGACCGGGGAACAGGTCCTGTACGAGATAGGCCCGGATCCGGTTGCGCAACCGCCCCGATGCGTGCGCGACCCGGTAGGCGTCCAGCTCACCGGCCCCGCCCACCAGCCCGAGCCCGGTGTCGTGGACGGTGGTGACCCCGGCGGCCAGATAGGCGTCCCCGGCCAGCCCGAGCGCCCCCGCGAGATCCGCCGAGCCGGGCTTGGGCATGGCCGCGTAGGCGGCGAACGCGGCGGTCTCGGCGAGGACCCCGGTCGGCTCGCCGCCCTCGTCACGGCCGATCGCCCCGCCGACCGGGTCCGGGGACCCGCGGTCGATCCCCAGCAGCCGCAGCGCCGCAGAGTTCAGCACGCAGAAGTGACCGGAAATGTGCTGGAGGCAGACCGGATGGTGCGGGGACACCGGGTCCAGATCGTCGCGGGTGGGGTGCCGGTCGTCCGCGAGCAGGGTGTCGTCGTACCGGTAGCCGCGGATCCAACTGCCGCGCTCCGCACCGGCCACGGCCTGCTCGACCCGGTCCACGATGTCGCGGACGGCTGTGTTGGGCGGGCTCCCGGCGTCCACGTCGGCCGCCAGGGTGAGCCCGAAGAACGTCGGATGGTTGTGCGTCTCGATGAACCCCGGCACGGCGCAGCGGCCCCGCAGATCGAGCACCCGGGTCCGCGGGCCGACGAGGCCGAGCACCGCGGCGTCGGAGTCCACTGCCAGCACCCGCCCGTCACGGGCGGCCAGGGCGGTCCGGGTCGTACCACCCCGGTCCATGGTGCGCACCGTGCCGCCCAGCATCACGAGGTCGGCGGCTGCGAGGGGATCAGCGGTACGGGGGACGTCGGACATCGAACGATCACCACCTGAAGCAGGTCAACACCTGCGTAGCGGCAGCCGGCGGAGGGGGCCCGGCTGCGCGGAGCGGGCTGAGAAGGTCAACGGCGCCGGGCCCGGACGCCGCTGAATTCTCGCCATGCTCCCCGCTCAGCGGTGATCGCGGCAGGACCAGTTCGCGGTCACTTCCGGGAGTCCAGCACCGGGCTCGGCGCCGGTTCCGGGCCGGTCACGACGGGCTCGTCGGCCGTACGCGGCTGCCGCCGGGTGCGGTACGCCCGGATCCCGTACGCGCCCAGCACCACCGCGAGGGTCAGCACACTGGCGGCGAAGTCGGAGCGGGTGGAGGGCAGGACCGCCATCGCGACGATCACGGCGGCCATCGCGGCGATCGTGAACCAGCTCAGATACGGGAAGCACCACATCTTCAGCGTGAGCGACCCCGGGTCCTCGCGCTCCAGCCTGCGTCGCAGCCGCACCTGGGAGAGGGCGACCAGAAGGTAGACGAAGAGGGCGACCGCGCCGTAGGAGTGGACGATGAAGGAGAACACGGCGCCGGGCGAGACATACGCGATGATCACCGACACATAACCGAGCACCGTCGCGAGCAGGATCGCGCGCCGGGGTACGCCCCGCTTGCTGAGCTTGGTCAGGCCGTGCGGCGCGTCGTTGTTCTTGGTCAGTGCGAACACGATCCGCGATGCGCTGTAGAGACCGGCGTTGAGCGAGGAGAGCACCGCGACCAGGATCAGCACCCGCATGAGGTTGCCCGCGCCGGAGATCCCGATGTGCTGGAGCGTCGCCACATACGGGCCCTGGGCCACCGAGGGATCGTTCCACGGCACGATCGCGATGACGAGGAAGATCGAGCCCACATAGAACAGCAGCACCCGCAGCACCACGGAGCGGGTCGCCCTGGCCACGCTCTGCTGCGGGTCCTTGGACTCGGCGGCGGCCAGCGCGGCGATCTCGGCGCCGGTGAAGAAGCCCACCGCGGGAATCACGGCGGTGAGGACGGCGCCGACGCCGTGTGGTGCGAATCCGTGGTGCTGGGTGAGGTTGCCGACGTCGGCATGGGCGCCGGGCCACAGGCCGAGGACGAAGACCAGGCCGACGACGAGAAAGACGGTGATGGCGGCGACCTTGATCGAGGAGAACCAGTACTCGAACTCACCGAACGAGCGCACCGAGAACATATTGACCCCGGTGAGCAGCACCATCAGACAGAGGCTGACGACCCACAGCGGGATTCCGGGCAGCCAGGCATGGATCTGGCTGGCGCCCGCCACCGCTTCGAGAGCGACCACGTTGACCCAGAAGTACCAGTAGAGCCAGCCGATGGTGAAGCCGCCCCAATTGCCCAGGGCGAGCCGGGCGTACGCGTAGAAAGAGCCGACCGCGGGGCGGGCCACCGCCATTTCCCCCAGCATCCGCATGACGAGGATGACGAGCCCGCCGGCCAGCAGGAACGAGATGATCGCGGCAGGTCCGGTCTCGTCGATCACCACCCCGCTGCCGACGAAGAGCCCCGCCCCGATCACCCCGCCCAGGGCGATCAGTGTCATATGCCGCTGTTTGAGTGCGCTCCGGAGCCCGGCCCCTCCGGTCTCTTCGCGTCCGGTCTCGCCGGACCCGTTGTTCTCTGCCACGGGGACCCCTTACTTCGGAAAGTGCGTGGAGCTGCCGTCAGGAAATCAGCAGTGCCCGGCATGCTGGCCGAAAAGTAAATGCATGAGGAAGATCCAGAACGGGCCGCCGACCGGGTACCAGGGCCTGAATTCCGGCTCCCGCGCCCCTCTCACCGCCATCGCCTTACGTATTCCACCCGCGGCGCGGAGGGTGGAATTCCGGCCACGGGACAGGGAAAGCGTATACGGGCGCACACCTAGTGCCGCAGCACTAAGGGCTGTCCCGCAATCCCTGGCGGGCGCACGACGACAGCTACGGCGCCTCGCCGCGTTGTCGGAACGCCCGAATACATCCAGTATGCGGACGCCCCTCCGCCTTGCGATGCACCGCATCTGACGCCGCGCGCTGATCCACCAGGGATTACGGGACAGCCCTTAGGCAGCCGGTGCGGGGAGGGGACCCGTCCCCTCCCCGCACCGGCGTGCGGCCGCGCCCGGTCAGCCGGTGACGCTCTTCTCGACGTCCTCGATCATCACGTCGACCGCGTCGAGCAGCTCGTCCACGACCGCCCGGTCGGCCACCAGCGGCGGCGAGATCATCAGCATCGTCGCGCCCCGGTCGTCCGGGCGCAGGATGACCCCGGTCTTCCTGAACGCCTGCGGGAGGACCTCGCGCAGCACCTTCTGCGCCTGCTCCGGGGTCAGCTCACGCCCCGTGCCGCGGTCGGCGGTCAGCTCCACCGCGTAGAAGAAGCCCATGCCCCGCACGTCCTTGACGACAGGGTGACGCCGCTTGATCTCGTCGAGCCCGGCGCGCAGTCCGGGTCCGAGCGTGGTGACGTTGTCGAGGACCTTCTCGTCCCGCATCGCGGAGATGTTGGCGACCGCGACCGCCGTGGACACCGGGTGGCCGCCCCAGGTAGCCCCATGGGTGAACGTACCGCCGCCAGGAGCCTCGTAGAGGCCGCGGACCAGCGGCTCACGGGCGATCATCCCGCCGAGCGGTGCGTAACCGGATGTGGAGCCCTTGGCGAAGGTGATCATGTCCGGCACCACCCCGAAGTAGCCGCTGCCGAACCAGTGGCCCAGCCGCCCGAAGGAGCAGATGACCTCGTCGGCGACGAGCAGCACCCCGTACCGGTCGCAGATCCTGCGCAGTTCGCGCCAGTAGCCGTCCGGCGGGACCAGGGCGCCCCGGCCGTTCTGCACCGGTTCGGCGAAGACGGCCGCGACCGTCTCGGGGCCCTCCTCAAGGATGGCGGCCTCGATCGCGCGCACGCACTCCAGCTCGTCGGCCGGACCGCAGTCGCCGGTGTGGCCAAGGGTGTTGGGCACATGCCGGACGCCGGGCAGCAGCGGCAGGAACGGATCGCGGATCTTGGGAAGCCCCGTGACGGACAGGGCGCCGAGGGTGACACCGTGGTACGACATATCGCGGCTGATGATCTTCGTACGCTCGGTGTGGCCCTGACTGCGGTGGTACTGCCGGGCGAACTTGATCGCCGTCTCCACCGCCTCCGAACCGGAGTTGACGAACCAGGTGACGTCCAGATCGCCCGGGGCCAGCTCCGCGATCAGACTGGCGGCTTCCACGGCCGGCGGGTGGGCCGCGCCCCAGTTGGTCGAGTAGGCCAGCGTCTCCATCTGCCGGGTGGCCGCCGCGACGATGTCCCCCCGGCTGTGCCCCATGTTCACGCAGAACAGGCCGGCGAGGCCGTCGAGAAAGCGCCGGCCCTGCTCGTCGTACAGATAGCATCCCTCGCCGCGGACGAAGACCGGCAGCTCGTCGCTCTGCCAGACGTCCTGGCGGGTGAAGTGCTGGCCGAGATGGCGCTGCGCCCTGGCGCGGAAGGCGGACTCGGTGGTCACGATGGGGCTCCCCTCTGGCCCGGCGGCTGCCGGGCGGATGGTGTGCGGTGGTGTGGGCCGGGTGTGCGGGTGACCGCCGGTGCGGGCGGTGCCTGCGGATGGCGCTACTTTCGAAACACGCCCTAGACGAGCGCCTGGGCGGCGTCGACGTACTTGAGGCCGTGCGCCTCGGCGACCGGGCGGTAAGTGACCTGGCCGCCCACGATGTTGATGCCGCGTCCGATGGCGGCGTCCGAATCGGCGGCCGCGGCCAGCCCGTTCCTCGCGATGTTCAGGATGTACGGAAGAGTGACGTTGGTCAGCGCGTAGGTGGAGGTGTTCGGCACCGCGCCGGGCATGTTCGCGACGCAGTAGAAGACCGAGTCGTGCACGCGGTAGACCGGGTCGGCGTGGGTGGTCGCACGCGAGTCCTCGAAGCAGCCGCCCTGGTCGATGGCGATGTCGACGAGGACCGAGCCGGGCTTCATACGCGAGACGAGCTCGTTGGAGACCAGCCGCGGCGCCCTGGCACCCGGCACCAGCACCGCGCCGATGACGAGATCGGCCTCCAGCACCGCGGCCTCGACCTCGTACGCGTTGGAGGCGACGGTGGTGATCCGGCCCCCGTACATCCGGTCCGCGGCCCGCAGCTTGTCGATGTTCTTGTCGAGCAGCACCACATCGGCCCACATACCGGTGGCCACCGCCACCGCGTTCATCCCCGACACCCCGGCGCCGATCACGACGACCTTGGCGGGCCTCGTCCCCGAGACACCCCCCATGAGCACACCGCGACCGCCCGCGGCCCGGGTGAGGTGGTGGGCGCCGGCCTGCGGCGCCAGCCGTCCGGCCACCTCGGACATCGGGAAGAGCAGCGGCAGCGAGCCGTCGACCGCCTGGACCGTCTCGTACGCGACCCCGGTGATCCCGGACTCCAGCATCGCGTCGGTGCACTCCCGCGATGCCGCCAGATGCAGATAGGTGAAGAGCGTCTGGTCGGCGCGCATGCGGTGGTACTCCTCCGCCACGGGCTCCTTCACCTTCAGTACCAGCCCCGACTCCGCCCAGACGTCGTCGGCGGCAGGCACGATCGTGGCACCGGCCCGGACGTAGTCGGCGTCCGTGATCGAGGAGCCGGCACCGGCGTCCTTCTCGATCCGCACGGTGTGGCCGGCCCTGACCAGCTCATGGACGCCGGGGGGAGTGATGGCCACCCGGTACTCGTGGTTCTTGACCTCGCGCGGAATCCCGATCTTCACGACGATTTCCCCTCGGTGGTGCGGGGCGCCGCCGGTCCGTGCCGGCGCGCTGGAGCCGTACCGGGGCTGAGCCCGGAAACGGCCGACCCGCAGAGCGGACGGGTGCCCCGCGGGGCACACCGTGCTGAGTACGCCACCAGAGTGCCGACCGGGCTGGCCCAGGGGAAAGCACCAGATCCGCGCGGTCCGACAGGTCCAGGCCGGAACCGGCAATCCCGCCGTCTCACCCGGTCCGACCTCTGGAGTAAAGGCCGTTGTACGGCTACGCTCCCGGTCAGCTGGTACCCCCGGGCGGCGCGGATGCGGCCTGCCGGATGGGGACAGCCGAGTACCGCGCCGGGGGCCCGGCCCCGTGGGCCCGCGCGGGCCATGTCATCCGCGAGAGGCGCATATGCCACGTACATTGATCGAGATCGACCGGACATCGGGGGAGCCGCTCTACCGGCAGATCCGCAAAGCGCTCGAACACGGCATCGCCGTCGGCACCATCGACGCGGAGCGGAGACTGCCCTCGTCACGGGAGCTGGCCCGGGAGCTGAGCCTCTCCCGCAACACCGTGAACGCGGCCTACCAGGAGCTGGTGGCCGAGGGGTTCGTGGAGAGCCGCGAACGGCAGGGGATCTTCGTCAACCGCGAGATGCGCCCCTACTGCGCGGTGGAGGAACGCCCGCCGGCCGAGCGCTTCGACTGGGGGGCGCGGCTGCGCGGCCACCCCGAGGACCGGCTGCCCCACATCGAGAAACTCCCCGACTGGGCCGACTATCCGTACCCCTTCCTCGCCGGACAGGTGGATCTGCGGGCCTTCCCCGCCCGCGACTGGTCGAGAGCGCTCAACGAGGCGCTCTACCAGCCGCACGCGCAGTACAGCCTCCAGGACAGCATCGCGGCGGACGATCCGCTCCTGGTCGACATGCTCTGCCGCCAACTGCTGCCCGCACGCGGCGTTGAGGCCACCCCGGACGAGGTCCTGGTCACCGTGGGCTCCCAGCAGGGTCTCGACCTGCTGAGCCGGGCCCTGCTGGGCACCGGCTCCACCGTGGCGGTGGAGGACCCCGGCTATCTGGACGCCCGCCACATCTTCGTACGGGCCGGCGCCCGGCTGCTCCCGCTGCCGGTCACCTCCGCCGGGGTGGTCCCGCCGGCCGGCCTGGCCGGGGTGGACCTGCTCCATGTGACACCGTCCCACCACCATCCGACCAACGTCACGCTGAGCATCGGGCGGCGCAGGGAACTGCTCTCACTGGTACGGGAGAGCGGCACGGTCATCGTGGAGGACGACTACGACAGCGAGTTCCGCTACCAGGGCAGTCCGACACCGGCGCTGAAGGGTCTCGACAGCACGGGACAGGTCGTCTATCTGGGCACGTTCTCGAAGTTCCTGGCGCCGGGACTGCGTATGGGATACGTGGTGGCGTCCCGTGAACTCATCAGAGAGCTGCGCGACTTGCGGCGCTACTCCGTACGTCATCCCTCCGGGCACATCCAGCGCGCCCTCGCGCTGCTCATCCAGTCCGGCGAGTACCACCGGGCCGTACGCCGCTACCGGGGGCAGCTGATGCGCAAGTGGGAGGCGGTCACCGCAGCCGTCAACACCCATCTGCCCTGGCACACCACGCCGTCGCCGGGCGGCGTGAGCCTGTGGATGACCGGGCCCGCCGAACTCGACTGCCGCAGACTGGTGGAGCTGGCACAGCGGCGCGGGGTGCTCATCGAACGCGGCGACATCTACTTCCTCTCGGGGCAGCCTCCGCTGAACCACTTCCGGATCGGCTTCGCGGCCCCGCAGGTGCGCGCGATCGATCCGGGCATCAGCATTCTGGGCGGGCTGGTGGGGAAGATGCTGGCGGCGGGATAGGGCCAGGTCCGGTTCACGGACCCGGCCCGCCCAGCCGCTCAGCCCGTCAGCTTCTCAGCCGATCAGGCCGAGGATCTCCCGGAACACCGCGTTGTCCGGGCCCCGTGAGAGGTCCAGGACCATTGAACGTCGGTAGTACGGGCTCAGATCGAGTCCCAGTCCCACCCCGTGGATCTCGACCGCGCCGGACTGCTCGTACCGCGCCACCACATCGGTGAGGTGCCGGTCGAGGAAGCGGGGGCCGTTGGCGAGCTGGGTCGCGGTGTCCATGGGGCCGCCGTCCGACAGCACGAACAGCAGCCGCCGGCTCCCGGGCCCGCGGTCGGCCGCCGTGCCCTGCGCGCGGCGGGCGGCCCACGCCACCGCCTCACCGTCGACGCCCTCACGGAAGAGCTCCGGTCTGAGCAGCGCGGCGATGTCCCGGCGGGCGGTGCGCCACGGGGTCCCGGCGTCCTTGAAGACCAGATGGCACTGCTCGTTGAGCCGCCCCGGGCGGGCCGGCCGGCCCGCCCGCAGCCAGTCGCGCCGGGCCCGGCCGCCGTTCCAGGCCCCGGTGGTGAAGCCCAGGATCTCGCACTCGGCCCCGGCCCGGTCCAGCGCCCGCGCGAAGACATCGACCAGCAGCGCGAGCGCTTCACCGTGCTCCTTCATGGAGCCCGAGCAGTCGATCAGGAACGTCACTCTCGCATCCGTCGCCGGTTCGGTCCGCTCGGCCCTGAACACCCGCCGCTCGGTGGGGGAGCCGATCAGCCGGGCCAGCATCCGCCCGTCGATGTACCCCTCCTCCTGGCCGCCGTCCCAGCCCCGGGGTGCGGGTGAGGCGAGCCGGGCGGTCAACTCCCTGGTGATACGGGACAGGTTGACGCCCTGCGCGGCGATCCGGCGGTCGAGCCGTTCGCGGTATCCGGTGAGGGCCGCGGGTCGCACCAGCGTGCCCGCCCGCCGCTGCCGGTCGTAGGCGGTGGTGAAGACGCGGTAGCTGTCCCCGTCGCCGGTGTCCGTCCCGTGGAGCGCGGTGGCGCTGCCCGCCGGGCCGTCGTCGTCGAACTCCGTCAGCAGGGTGAACCCGTTGCGCGCGGGAGCGGGCCGTACATCGGCGTCGCGCTCCTTACGGCCCCGGCGGGCGGCCGCAGCGGCGGAGTCGGTCATCCCCGCCACGGTGTGCGCGATCGCCAGCGCGTGCACGGCGAACCGGGCCTGGTCACCGCGGTCCCTGCGCAGCCCGGCCAGCTCATGGCCGATCAACGGGGCCAGGGCGCCGCGCGTGGTCTCGATGGCGTCCTCGGTCTCCTCGACGACCGGGCGCCCGGTGATCCTGGCCCGGCACATCTGCGCGACCGTGTGGAGGAGGAGACCGCTCGCCGTCTCGGTCAGCCCCGAGTGGTGGAAGGCGAGCGACCACTGCTCGTGGCGGTGCTGGAGGTTCTCCGCCACCCCGGGCAGATGCGCGGGCGCCAGCGATTCGGTCCGGAACTGCTCCAGCATCCCGAAGACCAGCCGGGCCGTCCGTCCGTCCGGGCGCAGCCGCCGGTGCAGCTCCTGGTCGGAGTGGGCCAGCCGCAGCGCCAGGCCGTCCGCGGCGCCCCGGAAGGAGCCGAAGTCGTCCTGCGCGGAGGGGTGGAGGTGGGGTGCGAAGACCGGGAGCGCCTGCCGCCCGCGATAGGGGCGCCCGCCCCGGAAGTGCAGCTCCGGGATGCCGCTGAGCGCGCGGACGGCCGCCCCGCAGAGCTCCTGGACCTGCTGCTGACGACGGACCGCGGCCCGGGTGGTGCCGTCCATGTCAGGCGCCCCGGACCGGCTCGCCGGCCAGTCCGCCGTGACCGGACACCCGGCCGGGCTCCCCGGCTTCCCGGCCGAAGCAGCGCTGGAAGTACTCGCCCACGACCGGGCGTTCGTCCTCGTCGCAGCGGTTGAGGAAGGACAGCCGGAAGGCGGCGGCGCAGTCGCCGAAGATCTCGGTGTTCTCCGCCCAGGTGATGACCGTACGGGGTGACATCAGCGTCGACAGATCGCCCGCGCGGAACCCCTCGCGGGTCAGCGCGGCGACCGCCACCATCGCGGTCACCAGCTCGCGCCCCGCCTCGTCGGCGAAGGCAGGGACCCGGGCCCGTACGATCGCGGCCTCCTCTTCGGCGGGCAGGTAGTCGAGGGCGGCCACGATGTTCCAGCGGTCCAGCTGGGCGTGGTTGAGACGCTGTGCCCCGTGGTAGAGCCCGTTGAGATTGCCGAGTCCCACGGTGTTCGCTGTGGCGAAGAGCCGGAACTGCGGGTGCGGGCGGAGCACCGTGTTCTGGTCGAGCAGGGTGAACCTGCCCTCGCGCTCCAGCAGACGCTGGATGACGAACATGACGTCCGGGCGCCCGGCGTCGTACTCGTCGAGGATCAGGGCGACCGGCCTGCGCAGTGCCCAGGGGACGATCCCTTCCTGGAAGGCGGTCACCTGGCGGCCTTCGCGCAGCACCACCGCGTCCTTGCCGACGAGGTCGAGCCGGCTGAGATGGCCGTCCAGATTGACACGTACACAGGGCCAGTTGAGCCGGGCGGCCACCTGCTCGACATGGGTGGACTTGCCGGTGCCGTGCAGCCCCTGGACCAGCACCCGCCGGTTGTGGGTGAAACCTGCCAGCAGCGCCAGGGTCACATCGGGATTGAACCGGTAGGCGGGGTCGGTCTCGGGCACATGCTCGGAGGGTTCGGCGAACGCGGGGACGGTGAGGGCCGATTCGATGCCGAACACGTCCTTCACGGCCAGCCTGACGTCCGGTCCGGACTCCGGGAGGGCGGACTCGTACTCCGCCGCGCCGTCGGTGCGTCCCGCGGTCGCGGTACAGGTCGTCATGGGGAAGTTTCCCTTCGTCAGGGGGAGTCGGCGCCGCCGTCCGGGGTTCCCTCCGCCTCGATGCGGCTGATCGCCGCTGCGGCGCGCTGGAGCGCGGGCAGGACCTGCAGGGCCTTGTCGGCGGTGAGCCGTACGGCGGGGGCCTGTACGGCGACGCACATGTTGGAACGGGCGCCCGTGGTCGGCACGAGGACCGCCACACACACCAGGCCGGGCAGGAACTCCTCGTCGTCCAGCGAGAACCCGTCGCGGCGTACGCGCCGGAACTCCTCCTCCAGAGTGTCGAGATCGGTCACTGTGTTGGGGGTGCACCGCTTGAGCGGTGCGTGGGCGAGCAGCTTGCGCCGCTGCGCGGGGAGCATCTGGGAGAGGATCATCTTGCCGCTGGCCGAGCAGTGGGCGGGCACCCGGGAACCTGCGGTCAGATAGAAGCGCAGCGGCTCGGGGGTCTCGACCCGGTCGAGATAGACGACCTCGTTGCCCGAGAGCGTGGTGATGTTGCAGCTCTCGCCCAGCTCGCCCACCAGATGGCGCAGCACCGCATGGCGTGCGCCGTGGTGGGTGGCGTTGAGGAGCAGGTTCTCGGCGAGCCGCCGCAGCCTCGATCCGGTGCCGTAGTGCCTGCCGTCGCTCTGGCGGACGAGCAGGCCCGCGCTCTCCAGCTGCTGCAGCATGCGGTGCAGGGTCGGTTTGGGCATGCCGGTCTCCTCGACCAGGCCCTGGAGCGAGACCAACTGGTCCTTGGAAGCGATCAGTTCGAGCAGTGCGAAGAGCCGCATGGTCGGCGTATCGCCGTTCAGCGCGGCGGGGTCGGATGCGCGTGACAGGTCCACGGTAGCTCCAGGTCGATCCAGATTCCGGAAACTAGCGTAACAGGTATCGATTTTCGGAACTCACCGTTGACGGAGTGGGGGAGGGCTCCTATGGTCCACTCAGATCCTGATTTCAGGAACGCCACGTACCGATTCTTTATGAGATCCGGTGTGCTGAAGGAGTGGAACCATGAGCGAGAACCCCGCGGACCCCAGCCGTACCGTCGCGGCAGGCCCGCAGCGGATGACCCCGTCGGAGGCCTTCGTCGAGACGCTGGTGGCCAATGACGTCACCGATATCTTCGGCATCATGGGCTCGGCGTTCATGGACGCCATGGACATCTTCGCGCCGGCCGGCATCCGTCTGGTGCCCGTCGTCCACGAGCAGGGCGCCGCCCACATGGCCGACGGATACGCGCGGGTCAGCGGCCGGCACGGGGTCGTCATCGGCCAGAACGGGCCCGGTATCAGCAACTGCGTCACCGCCATCGCCGCCGCGTACTGGGCCCACAGTCCCGTCGTCATGGTGACCCCGGAGACCGGCACCATGGGCATGGGCCTGGGCGGCTTCCAGGAGGCCAACCAGCTGCCGATGTTCCAGGAGTTCACCAAGTACCAGGCCCATGTGAACAACCCGAACCGGATGGCCGAGTTCACCGGCCGCGCCTTCGACCGGGCCATGTCGGAGATCGGCCCGACCCAGCTGAACATCCCGCGCGACTACTTCTACGGCGACATCACCGCCGAGATCCCGAAGCCGAACCGGCTCGACCGCGGCGCGGGCGGCGAGAAGAGCCTCAACGAGGCGGCCGAACTGCTCGCCACCGCCGAGTTCCCGGTCATCATCTCCGGCGGCGGCGTCGTGATGGCCGACGGAGTCGACGCCTGCAAGGCGCTCGCGGAGCGGCTCGGCGCCCCGGTGGTCAACAGCTATCTGCACAACGACTCGTTCCCGGCGAGCCACCCGCAGTGGTGCGGACCGCTGGGCTACCAGGGCTCCAAGGCCGCGATGAAACTGATCGCGAAGGCCGATGTGGTGGTCGCGCTGGGCTCCCGCCTCGGCCCGTTCGGCACCCTGCCCCAGCACGGCATGGACTACTGGCCGAAGAACGCGAAGATCATCCAGATCGACGCCGACCACAAGATGCTCGGCCTGGTCAAGAAGATCACCGTCGGCATCTGCGGCGACGCCAGGGACGCCGCGGCCGCCCTCACCGAACGGCTCGCCGGCCGCACCCTGGACTGCGACGCCACCCGCGAGCAGCGTGCCGCCGTCATGAAGGCCGAGCAGGACGCCTGGGAAGAGGAACTCAGCGCCTGGACGCACGAGAAGGACCCCTTCAGCCTCGACATGATCGCCGAGCAGGAGGAAGAGGAGGGCGACTGGCTGCACCCCCGCGAGGTGCTGCGGGAGCTGGAGCGCGCCATGCCGCCGCGCGTCATGGTCTCCACCGACATCGGTAACATCAACTCCGTCGCCAACAGCTACCTCCGCTTCGAGGAGCCCCGCTCCTTCTTCGCACCGATGAGCTTCGGCAACTGCGGCTACGCCCTGCCGACCATCATCGGGGCCAAGGCCGCGGCCATGGACCGCCCGGCCGTCTCCTACGCGGGCGACGGAGCCTGGGGCATGAGCATGGGCGAGATCATGACCGCCGTACGGCACGACATCCCCGTCACCGCCGTCGTCTTCCACAACCGCCAGTGGGGCGCGGAGAAGAAGAACCAGGTCGACTTCTACAACCGGCGCTTCGTCGCCGGGGAGCTGGAGAGCGAGAGCTTCGCCGGCATCGCCCGGGCCATGGGCGCGGACGGCATCGTCGTGGAGAAGCTCTCCGACGTCGGCCCGGCCCTGCAGAAGGCCGTCGACGCCCAGATGAACGAGGGCAGGACCACCGTCATCGAGATCATGTGCACCCGTGAGCTGGGCGACCCGTTCCGCCGCGACGCGCTGTCCAAGCCGGTGCGCTACCTGGAGAAGTACCAGGACTACGTCTGAGCGACCCGGACCGCCCCCGCGCTCGCACCGCGGGGCCGGCCGAGACCGCGGGGGTCCCGGACCCGGCTGCCCTGCCCGGCACCGGGGCCCCCGCGCCCGGCACGGGGCCGGGTGTGCCGCGCGCGCCCCTCATGCGCACGGCGCACCCGGCCCCGTCGCACTCCCGATCGCACCGCCCACGCCAAGGGAAGCACCCCCATGCTCATCGACCCGCTCGCCCCGGCGCGGCCCCCCGCGGGACCGGCCGGTGCCGCCGTGCAGCACCTTCTCGACACCTGGGCGGAACGGCTGCGGCCCGCCTCCAGGCGGCCCCGCGTCGCCCTCGCCGAGGGGACCGACCCGCGGGCGCTCTGGGCCGCGGTCCACCTCGCCGAACAGCACGCCATCACCCCGGTCCTGGTCGGCGACCCGGCCCGCATCCACGCCCGCGCGGCCGAACTCGGGCTGAAGCTGCCCGACGACCCCGACCGGCTCGACCTGCTCGACCCCGCGGCGCTCGCCGCCGACGACCACTGCGCCGGCACCCTCGCGGACGCGCTGTCCGCCCGGCGCAGTCTTACGCCCGGCGTACGGCGCGAGCTGGCCGCCGACCCGCTCTTCCTCACCGCGACGGCGCTGCGCCTGGGAAAGATCGACGCGTGCGTCGCCGGCAGCAACCGCCCCACGGCGGACGTCCTGCGGGCCGGGCTCTACGTCGTCGGTCTCGCGCCCGGCATCCGTACCCTCTCCAGCAGCTTCCTGATGGTGATGCCCGACGGCCGCCTCATCGGCTACGGGGACTGCGCGGTCGTCGTCGACCCGACCAGCAGGGAACTCGCCGACATCGCCCTGGCCACCGCGGCCACCCACCACGCCCTGACCGGTGAGCCGTCCCGGGTGGCCCTGCTCTCCTTCAGTACCAAGGGAAGCGCCTCACATCCGCAGGTGGACCGGGTCCGCGAGGCCCTGAGCCTGGTCCGTGCCGCGGCACCCGGACTCGCCGTCGACGGCGAGCTGCAGTACGACGCGGCGGCCGTCCCGGCGATCGGCCGCTCGAAGGCGCCCGCGTCGGAGCTGGCTGGCCGGGCCAACACCTTCGTCTTCCCCGGCCTCGCCGCGGGCAACATCGGCTACAAGATCGCCCAGTGGGCCGGCGGCGCCGCCGCGGTCGGCCCACTGCTCCAGGGCCTCGCCGCACCCCTGCACGACCTCTCGCGCGGCTGCACAGGACCGGACATCGCGGCCCTCGCCCTGGCGGCCGGACTACAGACGGACAGCGTCCCCAGCACCCCAGCACCGGAGGAAGCACCGTGCCCGTGACACCCCCGACCCCTGCCCCCGCGACATCCCCGGCCACCGCGCCCGGAGCCGTTCCCCGGGCCGCCCACCGCGCCGGGTCACCCGAGGGAATCCGCCTCGCGGTGCTGGACCTGGCCGGTACGACGGTGACCGACGCGGGCGCAGTGGAGGACGCCTTCGTCCAGGCCCTGTGCCAGATGGACGTGCCGGAGGGCAGCGCGTCCCACGCGCGCATGATGGAGCATGTCCGCGCCACCATGGGGGAGTCCAAGATCTCCGTGTTCCGGCATCTCTTCGGCGACGGGGAGGCGGCGGAGCGGGCCAACGACCTCTTCGAGCGCGCCTACGCGGAACTCGTCGCCGCCGGCCGGTGCAGGCCGATCCCGGGCGCACGCGAGACGATCGAGGCCCTCCGCGCCTCCGGCGTCGCCGTCGTCCTCAACACCGGCTTCTCGCCCCGGACCCGGGACAGCCTGCTGGCCTCGCTCGGCTGGGCGGACCTCGCCGACGCGGTGCTCTCGCCCGCCGACGCGGGCCGTGGACGCCCGTACCCCGACATGGTGCTCACCGCGCTCCTGCGCACCGGGACTCCCTCCGTCCACCACACCGTGGTCGTCGGCGACACTCCGTACGACATCGAGGCAGGTCTGCGCGCCGGAGCGGGGCTCGTGGTCGCCGTGCTGACCGGGGCCCACACGGAACCCCAGCTGCGCGCCGCCGGCGCGCACTACGTCGTCGACTCCGTCCGCCGCCTGCCGGACGTACTGCGCGGGTAGCCGAGTCCCGGCCGGGCCCCGGACGGGCACCCCCCTGGGGTGCCCGGCCGCCCGCCCCAGGCCCCGTACAACCTTCGTACCGGGTCGCGCCCTACCGCTGCTTGGCCACCCGCAGCAGGTGGAGCGCCGGTTCCGGCAGTTCACGGCCCTTGGGCCAGACCGCGTGCAGGATCCGGTGCAGCCGGACGGACGGGTCGATCTCGACCTCGACGAGGCGCCCCGAGGCCACGTCCTCGCGCACGGCGAGGGCGGAGAGCACCGCGGGGGCCAGACCCCGTGCGGCGGCGCTGCGCAGCGGGGCGGTGGAGCCGAGTTCGAGTACCGGTACGGCGATTCCGTCGTACGGGCGCAGCGCCCGCTCCAGCGTCTCCCGGGTGCCCGAGCCCGCCTCCCGCAGCAGCAGCGGGGTGTCGGACAGCTCCCGGCCGGTCAGGGCGCTGCGCCGGTGAGTCCACGTATGGCCGGGCGCCACCACGACGGCGAGCCGGTCCCGGCCCACCGCCGAGCGGTGCAGGTCCTCGGGGACCCGGGGCCCCTCGACGAACCCCAGATCGCAGCCCCCGCGGCGCAGTGCCTCGACCACACCCCAGCTGTTGGTCACGGTCAGCCCCACATGGGCGTCCGGTGCGCTGTCCCGCAGGGTGACCAGCCAGCCCGGCATGAGCTCCTCGGCGATGGTCAGGCTGGCGGCGACATGCAGCCGGCTGTCCTGCCGGGAGCGCAGCGCCGCGGCGCCCTCGACCAGGGCCGCGGCCTGTTCGAGCACCGCGCGGGCCCAGTCCGTCACCACCGCCCCGGCCGGCGTGAGCCGGGACCCGGCGGTGGAGCGGTCCAGGAGGTGGAGCCCGAGATGGCGCTCCAGCGTCCGCATCCGCGCGCTCGCCGACGGCTGGCTGATGAGCATCCGGGCCGCCGCTCTGCCCAGGCTGCCGGTCTCCGCCACGGTCACCAGCAACTGCAGCGACTGCAGATCGGGCAGCGGCCGCTGCCCGCCGTCCTGGGTCTCGCCGCGCTCACTCACCGGTGCCGCCTCCCTCTCGTACCGCGCACGCCGTCCGTACGGCCTGGGCTGTGGGGGGCGCACCCGGGACCCCGCCTGCCGTCCGTACGCCCTGCGCCGTGGTGCCGCACCCGCCGTCCGGCGCGCCCGTGTGGCGTCCTTCGCGCGGTGCGGCCCTCATAGGAAAACCTTCATAGGGGAACCCTATGGCCTGGTCCCGGATTCGCGTCTACCGGGCCCGGCGGATCCCCCACACGCTGGTGATCATGACATTGAGTACGGAACGCACCCCGTCACCGTCCCCCGGCCGACAGCCGGCGAAGCCGTCACCCGGCGGCGGCGCGTCCGCCCCGGGACCGGTGAGCCGCAACGCTCCCGGGCTCGCTCTCGCCGTCGTCGGACTCGGCATCGCCGAGGGCGTGCACGCCCTGCTGCCCGGCGTGCCGATGCTGACGGCCGCCGTGGTGCTCGGGGTCGTCGCGGCGCACATCCCGGGGGTGCACGCGTTCGTACGGGGCCGGGGCCGGGCCGGACTCTCGACGGCCGGCAAGCGGCTGATGCGGGGCGGCATCGTGCTGCTCGGACTCAAGCTCAGCATCGGAGATGTCCTCGGCCTCGGCTGGGCGACGGTGACCATGGTGCTCGCCGTGGTCCTCGCGACCTTCTTCGGGACCTGGTGGCTGGGCCGGAAGATGGGCCTGCCCGGTGACCAGCCGCTGCTGATCGCCACCGGATACTCGATCTGCGGTGCCTCCGCCATCAGCGCCGTCAGCGGGGCGCTCGGCAAGGACGAGGACGACGAGAAGCTGGCGGCCGACGTGGCGACCTCGGTCGCGCTGGTCACCCTGTGCGGGACCCTCGCCATCGCGGTCCTGCCTCTGCTGCACCACCCGCTCGGCCTGGACAACCTCCAGTTCGGCCGCTGGGTCGGCGCCGGTGTCCACGATGTCGGCCAGGTCGTGGCCACCGCGCAGACCGCGGGGCCGACCGCGCTCGGCGAGGCCGTGATGGTCAAGCTGATCCGGGTGGCGATGCTCGCACCGCTGGTCGCCGCGGTGGCGGTGGCCCACCGGAGGCGCCGCGCCCATGAGGCGGCCGGCGGCGAGCAGGCGACGGGTGCCCGCCGCCCCGCCGTGGTGCCGCTGTTCGTGGTCGGCTTCCTGGCGATGACGGCGCTGCGCAGCACGGGCATCCTGCCCACCGGAGTGCTCGACGCAGCCGACACCGCACAGCAGCTCCTGCTGGCCATGGCGCTCTTCGGCCTCGGCAGCGCCGTACATCTGCCGTCGCTCGCCCGCTCCGGTGCCAGGACGGCCGCGCTCGGCCTGGCCTCCTGGGTGGTCATCGCCTCGGTGAGCTACGCGGGCGTCCTGCTCACCACCTGACCGCGGACACCGGGGCCGCCGCCGCGCGGCCCCCTTGAGGCGGAACCCCCTTGAGGCGGAGCCCCCTCGAAGCGGAACCGCAAAGGCAGCACACCCCGGCGGGGCAGCCATCGGTGGCTGCCCCGCCGGGGTGTCGCGGGTGCCGGGGTCTCAGGCCCGGGTCCGCTGCTGCTCCGCCTGCGGGGCGGCCGGAGCACCGGGCAGTTCCGCCGCCAGGTGGTCCCGGACACCGTCCGGGTCCGTCAGCCTGTTGAGCCGCGCCGGCACATCGAAGCCGACCAGCAGGACGACCAGGACCGTGCCCGCGAAGGTCAGTACGGCGAGTGCCCTGCCCAGCGGCATCCCCGAAGCCAGATGTGCGCCGAGCACCGGGGCCACCGCGCCGCCGAGCGCCCCGACGTTGTAGGTGAAGCCGAGCGCCGCCGCACGGCTCTCGGTCGGGAAGTGGCCGCCGATGTAACGCGGCAGCAGCCCGGAGATCCCGAAACTGAGGGCCTGCAGCACGAACAGCAGCCCGCCGAGCAGCAGCAGGTTGTCATGGACCGCGAACACCGGGAAGACGAAGACCATCGACGCCAGCAGCGTGAACGCGTACGCCTTCCTGGTGCCGATCCAGTCACCCACGAACCCGGCGAGCCAGCAGCCGGCCATCGTGCCGAACCCGGCGAAGAACAGGGCATCACTGACCTGGTCCGGCGAGTAGCCCAGATCCGTCTTGAGATACGTCGGCAGCAGCGCCTGGATGGGCCAGGTGTAGAGGAAGGCGAAGAAGACGGTCACGATCATGGACACATACAGCAGCCAGCTGCGCCGGCCGCCCAGCTGCACCGCGAGGGCGAGCAGACTGACCCCCGCCAGCACCGAGAGGAGCGGGACGAGCCCCGCGCCGGTCGGGGTGAAGACGGCGAACAGGGTGACGGTCGCGATCACCACCAGCACCGTGTTGACCGTGGCCAGGACCGGCGTGGCGAAGAGCGGGCGGAACGGATTCGGCTTCGCGGTCCGCTCCTTGACCGACTCGCTCCACTCCGGGGCCTCGGGCAGGGCGCGCCGCAGCCACAGGGCGACCACGATGGGCACCAGGCCGATGTAGAACATCCAGCGCCAGCCCAGGGCCGGCACGATCCACTTGTACGCCTGGGCTGCCAGCACCGACCCCATGGAGAAGCCGGAGATCAGGAAGCCGCTCGCCCGATTGCGCAGCCGCGCCGGCCAGCTCTCCATGGCGTACGTGGCGCTCGCACTGTACTCACCGGCCATGCCCATGCCGATCGCCAGACGTGCGACGAACAGGCTGGTGTAGTCCCACGACAGACCGCAGGCGAAGGTGCCGAGCGAGTAGAGCAGGATGCTCACGACCATCGACAGCTTGCGCCCGTACCGGTCGCCGAGCGCGCCCAGCACGGCCCCGCCGAGCCAGCGGGTGATGAACGCGGCCGAGACCAGACTGGCGGCCTGCACCGTGCTCAGATGGAAGTCGTCGCTGATCTCGGTGAGGACCAGGGTGATCACGACGAAGTCGAAACCGTCCAGGACATAGCCGATCCAGGCGGCGAAGAACGACTTCCACTGGGTGCGGGATACCTCGCGGTACCAGGGGAGCGTGGCTTGGGTCTTGTTGTGCACGGTGCCTCCAGAATGCCGGACGGACTCGGCGTTGAGCCGACGGGCAGGCGGTGATGCGCTATCGCTTGGCCAGTTCCGAGACGAACGTGGCGGTCAGGGCGGTGGGCGCGGTGATGGCAGTGCCGACGACGACGCTGTGGGCACCGTGCGCGAGTGCCGCGGCAGCCTCGTGCGGATCGCGGATGCGGCCCTCGGCGACGACCGGGACATCCACCGCGCCCGCGAGGGCTGCGACCAGGTCCAGGTCGGGGCCGTCCTGGCGCGGGGAGCCGGGAACATAGCCGGAGAGGGTGGTCGACACCAGGTCCGCGCCTTCGGCGGCGGCGGTGACGCCCTCTTCGAGGGTGGAGACGTCCGCCATCACCAGGGCGCCCGCGGTGTGCACCGCTTCGGTCAGCTCCGCGAAGGTGCTGCCGTCGGGGCGGGGCCTGGCGGTGGCGTCGGCCGCGACCACATCGGCCCCCGCCGCCACGAGTGCCAGGGCGTGCCGGACGGTCGGCGTGATGTACACACCGGTGTCGCCGTCCTTCCACAGTCCGATCAGCGGGAGGGCCACGGCCTCCCGGATCGCCGCCACCACATCGGGCTCGTTGGCGCGTACGGCGGCGGCCCCGCCCGCGGCGGCGGCCCTCGCCAGCCGGACCAGGGTGCCGGTCTCCCGCATCGGGTCGCCGGGAGGGGCCTGGCAGGACACGATGAGCCGGCCCCGGAGCGCATCGGCCAGTGCTGCGGACCGCGTACGGAGAGAGGTGCCGGACGGCGTGGTGGGCGGTGTGCTCACAGGAGGGCTCCCGGTCTGTGCAGAGGGACGGTGGTGGTCAGGGCGGCGGCGCCGATCACCGCGGCGTCGGCGCCGTACAGGGGTGCGACGGGCCGCAGCCGGCGCAGTGGCGGCATCAGCTCGCCGGTGAAGGCGTCCGTCAGGGCGTCCCAGTAGAGCGGGCCGATCCCCGGTACACCGCCGCCGACGACGACCCGGTCGGGCCCCAGTGTGTTGGCGAGGCCGCCGAGTGCCCGGCCCATTGCCCGGGCGCCCGTGGTGATGGCGCGTACGGCGCTGCTGTCGCCCGCCGACGCCCGCTCGGCGACGGACTGGAGCCGGCCGGCCGGCTGCCCGCCGAGCCGCTCGTACAGTGCGGTGATCCCGGGCCCGGACGCGACCGCTTCGAGGTGCCCCGCGCCGCCGCAGGTGCAGTCGAGTCCGGCCGCATCGGGGCTCGGCAGATGCCCCAGATGGCCCGCGATGCCGGCGGCGCCGTGCAGCATCCGCCCGTCGCAGGCGAGCGCGCCGCCGACCCCGGTCCCGACAGCCGCGAACAGCAGCGACGCACGCGCGCCGCCGGTCGCTGCCAGCTCGGGTCCGGCGGTGGCGCGTACGTCGTTGTCACAGGCGACCGGAAGTCCGGTGAGCTCCGCGAGCCGGGCCCCCAGGGCGGTGCCCGCCCAGCCGCGGATCGTGTCGGTGGCGCTGGTGACGGTGCCCGAACGGGGGTCCACCACACCGGCCGCCGCCACACCGACCGCCGTCGCGCCGCGGTCGACGGCGCGGGCGGCGAGGCGCAGCGCGCCGAGTACGGCATCGGCGCCGTCGGCCGCCGGGGTCGCCAGGGTGTGCCGGGCGAGCACCGACCCGTCCGGCCCGACCAGGGCGGCGGCGATCTTCGTGCCGCCCAGGTCGAGCCCGATGACGGGGCCCGCCGGGAGCGGATCTCTGTACGCCGTCGTCATCGGGCCGGGGTCAGCCCGGCCGCACGCAGCCGCGCGGCGATGAGCTCGACGGATGAAGCGCTGAGCTGGATCTGCGGGAACGCGGTGTCGCCGCAGTCGATGACACCGAGGAGCCGCAGAGCGCCCTTGAAGGAGCCGAGCGCCGACGAACTGCGCCCCATCTCCGCCTCGGGGCCCACGTCCACGATGCCGAAGAGCGAGACGAGCCGCTCCTGCTCTTCGGCGGCCAGGCTCCAGTCACCGGCACGGGCCGCCTCGTAGAGCCGTACATAGGCCGCGGGGTCGACGTTGCCGATGCCGGGGACGACGCCGTCGGCACCGGCCAGCAGCGCGGCGTCGACGGTGAGTTCGGAGCCCGTGAGGACGCTGAAGCGGGGGACGGGGCCCTGGCTCCGGCCGTCCCGGCCGCCGAGTTCGACGAGCAGCCGCCGCAGCCCGCCCTCGTCACCGCTGCTGTCCTTGAGCCCGGCCAGGGTTCCGTCCTCGGCCAGTTCGCGTACGAGGGATGCGGAGAGCTTGCTGTGCACCGAGACCGGGAGGTCGTAAGCGAACAGCGGCAGGTCGACGCTCGCCCGGATGCGCCGGAAGTGGCCGGCGATCTCCCGGGGGTGGGTGCGGGTGTAGAAGGGCGCCGTGGCGACGAGTGCGTCCGCGCCGAGCCGGGCCGCGGTCCGTGCGTGGTCGACGACCCGGGCGGTGGTGGTGTCGATGACACCGGCGAGCACGGGGACCCGGCCGGCGGCGGCACGGACCACGGTCTCCAGGACGGTCGCGCGCTGCGCGTCGGTGAGATAGGCGACCTCGCTGGTCGACCCCAGCGCGAACAGGCCGTGCACCCCTCCGCCGATCAGATGCCCGACCAGCCGGGAGAGCGAGTCGGTGTCGATCTCCCCGTTGGCGTCGAGCGGGGTGCAGACGGGCGGTACGACCCCGCGAAGGGGGGCGGTCAGTGCCATGGGGCTTACTCCTGGTGCGCATGGGGGCCGGAGAGTTCTCAAGTTCCTCTCCCTGACATGAGACATCAGATGTCCTATGTCTTGCGGTTAGAATAGCCCTCACCTGGTGCACGTCGTCAAAGTGACCCCCGTCACATTCCAGGCCCCGGAAAGGAGCCCCCGTGGCCCGCAGTACCGCGTCCGAGGACGTCCAGGCCGGTATCCGCCGACTGATCCTGGACCGCGGACTGTCACCCGGCAGCCCGCTCCCCACGGAGGCCGAGCTGACCGGACTCTTCGGCGTCGGCCGGGTCACGGTCCGCGAGGCGCTCAAGGCGCTGCAAGCGCTGCGGGTCGTGGAGATACGCCGCGGCTCCGGCACCTTCGTGGGCACGCTCTCGCCGGCCCCGCTGGTCGAGGGCCTCGCCTTCCGTGCCGCCGTACGCCACCGCAACGGCGAGCCGGGCCTCTACGAACTCATGCGGGTGCGCGAGGCGCTGGAGGCCGGGCTGATCGACAGTGTCGCGGCGTCCGTACCTCATGAGGATCTGGCGGTTCTGCGGGCGATCGTGGCGGACATGGAGGCCGAGGCCGCGCAGGGACGGATCGTCCGCTCAACGGACCGTGCCTTCCATCTCGTGCTGTACCGGTCCCTCGGCAACCATCTGCTCAGCGAAGTGCTCGACGCCTTCTGGGCCGCCCTCGACCAGGTGCGCGACGACACCGGCGACGGCCACCAGGACCCGGCGGCCACGCTCGCCCAGCACCGCGAGATCGTCGACGCCATCGCGGCGGGCGACGGTCCGCGCGCCTGCGCGGCCATGCGTACCCACTTCGACGGCATCAGGGAGCGGCTCGCGGTGCCCGGCGCGACGGACTGAGGCTCGGGCCGTGGCCGATGCGTGGCCCCCTGCCTGCCGCTGTGCGGCCCCGTGTCCCGGATTACGGGAAGAGCGCCACACCCACCATGATCAGCACGATGATGCCGATGACGATGGCCGCACTGGTCCAGGTCCCCCGGTGCCGCATCGGCTCCCTCGGGCCGCCGCCTCGCGGCCGGTCCTCCGGAAGCACGGGGTGGTCGGGCCTGTCCCGCGCGTAGAACTCCTTGTCCTGCAACGTAGTCATGGGAAGCCTCCCGTCATGACCTTCACCCTCCAGTCTAGGTTCGGCCCGCCCCGGCCGCGGAGCCCGATGGGGGGCGTACGGGCCATGACGGCGGCAGGGCGGGGGAGAGGGATGCCCCGGCCCGCAGCCCGAAGCCGGTGGCTCCCGGGGAGATCATCGGGAGGGCCATGGCGTCTATGCTCGCCGCAGGCCGTTCGGCCACCGGAGCGGAGCACAGGGCGCAACAGCGAGAAGCGAAAAGGGCGGTAGGGGATGAGCGAGCAGGACGACCGGGACGCGCTGCAGGGCAACCGGGCGAACTCGGCGCGGGTGTACGACTACATCCTCGGCGGCAAGGACCACTACGAGGTGGACCGGGTGGCCGCCGAGGCATCGCTCCTCGCCTGGCCGGGGCTGCGGACGAGCATGCTGGCGAACCGGGCGACGATGCGGCGGATGGCCCACTGGCTGGCCGCGGAGGCCGGGATACGCCAGTTCCTGGACATCGGTACGGGCATCCCGACCGAACCCAATCTGCACCAGGTCGTCCAGCGGCCGACCCCGGAAGCACGCATCGTCTACGTGGACAACGACCCGATCGTCCTCGCCCACGCCGACGCACTGATGCGCAGTGCCCCCGAGGGCCGGACCTCGTACATCCAGTCGGACATGACCGCCCCGGAGACGCTCCTCGCCGACCCCGCCCTGCACGAGACGCTCGATCTGGACGAGCCGGTCGGGCTGACGGTCATCGCGATGCTCCAGTTCGTGAAGGACGCACAGGGTCTCATCGAGACGCTGATGGAGCCGCTGGCATCCGGCAGCTATCTCGCGGTCACCCTCGCCACCGGCGACCTCGCCCCCGAGTCGGGGGCGCTGGCGCGCGAGTACACCGAGCGCGGCATCCCCATGTATCTGCGGACCCGCACCGAGGTAGAAGCCCTGTTCGCCGGGCTCGACCTGGTGGAGCCGGGCGTGGTGCCGATGACGTCATGGCGGCCCGACGCCGGTGACGTGGTGCCGCCCGAGAACGGGACGAACATGTACGCGGGCGTGGCCCGCAAGCCCTGACCCCGGTCGAGCCGCTCCCTCCGGCCGCCCCGGCCGGAGGGGCCCACCGCCATCCCAGCCCTCAACCTCCAATCCCGCGAGCCCTGTTGGAGCCCTCCGTATGACACACGCACTGCCGGTCACCCTCGACGATGTCCGCGACGCCGCCGCGCAGATCAAGGGCGTCGCCCATCGCACCCCGGTGCTGCGCTCCCGCACCCTGGACCGGCTCGTCGGTGCGGAGACCCTCCTCAAGTGCGAGAACTTCCAGCGGATCGGGGCGTTCAAGTTCCGCGGCGCCTACAACGCCGCCTCCCGGCTGTCACCGGCCCAGGTGGCCAAGGGCATCGCCGCGTACTCCTCGGGCAACCACGCACAGGCCGTCGCCCTCGCCGCCAAGGAGCTGGGCACCACTGCGGTGATCCTGATGCCCGAGGACACCCCGCAGTCGAAGCTGGACGCCACCGCCGGTTACGGCGCGGAGATCGTCACCTACGACCGGTACACGGGCGACCGCGTCGCCATCGGTGAGGCGCTGGCCGCCGACCGGGGCCTCGCGCTCATCCCTCCGTACGAGCACCCGCACATCATCGCCGGGCAGGGCACCGCCGCACTCGAACTGATCGAGGAGGCCGGGGAGCTCGACGCGCTGGTGGTGCCGGTCGGCGGCGGCGGGCTGATGGCCGGCAGCGCGACCGCGGCCAAGGGCCTGGACGGCCGTATCCGGGTGATCGGTGTCGAACCGGAGGCCGGGGACGACACGAAGCGGTCCCTGGAGGCGGGCCGGCGGGTGTCCATCCCCGTACCGCGCACCATCGCCGACGGCCAGGCCGCCGACATCCCCGGCGAGCTGACCTTCTCCGTCAACCAGCGGCTGGTCGACGGTATCGAGCTGGTGACCGACGACCAGATCCGCGACGCGATGCGGTTCGCCTTCGAACGGCTGAAGATCGTCATCGAGCCCAGCGGTGCCACCGGTCTCGCCGCCCTGCTGGCGGGCCGGATCGACCCGCTCCCCAGGCGCGTCGGCGTGATCATTTCGGGCGGAAACATCGGCGCACAGCGCTTCGCCGAACTCTGCGGAAGCTGACCGTCCGACCGTCCGGGGCGGGTGCGGCGGAGCCGGAAGGCGCCGCGGCACCGGTTCGCCCCCGGCCTCCGGACCTGTCATAAATCACAGGTTTGCGGGGGACTGGCATGTTTCCATGTGGGTACGCGAGCGCCGTAAAGGTGCTGCGGCACCCAAGGCAAGGCGCGCTTTCACAGAGCGTGGAAGCGGTGCCGGACAACGATGTCAGTCAGGTGATTGTGTTCATGGCCGAGAAGGCTCCTCCCACAGAAGCACCGCACCGGGGCGGTAAAGCCGTAGGCATCTCGATCGCCGCCGCGGTCGGCGGATTCCTCTTCGGCTTCGACTCGTCCGTCATCAACGGCGCGGTCGACGCGCTGGGCTCGCACTTCCATCTCGGCTCCTTCCTCTCCGGCTTCGTCGTCTCCATCGCTCTGCTGGGCTGCGCGGTGGGCGCCTGGTACGCGGGGCGGCTGGCGGACAGCTGGGGACGGCGGCGGGTGATGGTGCTCGGAGCGGTGATGTTCATCATCAGCTCCGTGGGGTCGGCCACCGCGTTCTCCGTACCCGACCTCATGGTGTGGCGGGTGATCGGCGGACTGGCCATCGGTATCGCCTCCGTGATCGCCCCGGCGTACATCTCCGAGGTGGCTCCCGCGAAGGGGCGGGGCGCCCTGGGGTCGCTGCAGCAGCTGGCGATCACCGTGGGACAGCTGGTCGTGCTCAGCTCCAACAAGGGCCTGGCCGGAGCCGCCGGCGGTGCGTCGCAGAACCTGTGGTTCGGCATGGCGGCCTGGCGCTGGATGTTTTTGGTCGGTGTCATTCCGGCGCTGGTGTACGGCCTGCTGGCGATGCTGATTCCGGAATCCCCGCGCTATCTGGTGCTGAAGGGCGAGTACGGCAAGGCCGCCGGAGTCCTCGGGCGGGTGACCGGCGAGGCCGACCCCGAGGCCAAGGTCCAGCAGATCCGGGAGACCCTGCACAAGGAACACCGCAGCACGTTCGCCGACATCCGCGGCAAGCGGTTCGGGCTCCACCCGCTGGTCTGGGTCGGCATCATCATGGCCGCGTTCCAGCAGCTGGTCGGCATCAACGCGATCTTCTACTACTCCACCACCCTCTGGAAGTCGGTCGGATTCAGCGAGTCCAGCTCGTTCACCACCTCGGTGATCACCGCGGGGATCAATGTGGTGATGACGGTGGTCGCCATGCTCTTTGTGGACCGGGTCGGCCGCCGCCGGCTGCTCACCATCGGCTCCCTCGGGATGTTCCTCTCGCTGCTGCTCACCGCGGTGGCCTTCTCCCAGCAGCACGGCAGCGGCGACCATGTCTCCCTGCCCAGCCCTTACGGACCGCTGGCGCTCGTCGGCGCGAACGCCTTCGTCGTCTTCTTCGCGCTCTCCTGGGGCCCGATCCTGTGGATCATGCTGGCGGAGATGTTCCCGAACCGGATGCGCGCGATGGCGCTGGCCATCGGCACCGCGTCGAACTGGATCTTCAACTTCATCGTCACCTTCGCCTTCGAGCCGATGACCCGCCAGGTCGGCCTCTCCTGGCTGTACGGCACGTTCGCCTTCTTCGCTCTCGCCTCGTTCTTCTTCGTACGCGGCAAGGTCCCGGAGACGAAGCAGCTGGAGCTGGAGTCGATGACGGGCGAGACCTACCAGCGCCCGGCGGCCGGGCAGACCGCGGTCTGACGGCCGGGCCCGGACGCCCGCCGCGCCCCGGTGCCGTCTCTCCGGGGCCGGTGTCCATGACGCCAGGAGCTGTCCGGCGGCGGCCGGTCCCGTACGGCCGCCGTCACAGGCCCTCGTTGCCGCGCAGTTCCTCCACCGCGACCCGGGCGGCCGCCCCGATCACGGCGTCGGCCCGGGGCAGTCTGCTGTCCGCACGGGCCGCCTGGGTGAACACCACAGCGGTGTAGGCGCTGCCGTCGGCGAGTTCGACCACCCCGGCCTCGTGACGCATCGAACCGAAGGTCCCCGTCTTGCCCGATACGGTCACGTCGTCGTAGGGGAATCCGGAGGCGAGCCGGTGGGTCCACGGCTGCTTTCCCATGACCCGGCGCATGAACGCGCAGCTCTCGGCCGAGGCCGCCCGGCCGGTCCAGATCGCCCGCAGCAGCAGGGCCATGTCAGCGGGGGTGCCCGACGCCTTGGACAGGGGGTCGTAGACGGCCTGCGGCACCGTGGTGTCGTTGTCCGAGATGCGTTCCATCGCGGCGCTCAGCGAATCCGCCCCGGTCTCCGTCACCAGCCGGGCGAACGCGGTGGCCACCCCGCCGAGCACGGCGGTGTCCCGCATGCCGAGGTCCCGGCAGACCCCGTCGACCTCCGCGGTGCCGATCCGCTGCAGCAGGGCGTCGGCCGCGGTGTTGTCGGAGACGGTCATCATGAGGGCGACCAGATCCCGCAGCGAGATGGTCACCGGGTCCTGGAGTACGGAGATACCGGTCGGACCCGGCATCCGGTCCGAGGCTCCGAGCGTGACCCGCAGCCGGGGGTCGAGCGCCCCCGCGTCCACCAGCCGGCAGAAAGTGACCATCAGCGGCAGCTTGTACACGGACCCGACCGGAACCGCCTCGTCGGGATCGACCGCGACGTACGCCGCCGGGCGCCGCACCTCGGCCACGTGCAGCCAGCCGCGCACCCCCGCGTCGGCGAACATGGAGCGGATCGTGCGCTGTACACCGCTCGTCCGCCCGGCCCCGCTCACTTCGCCGCCTGCAGGGACAGGGCCTCGACGACCAACTGAGCCGTGCGCGCGGTCCATTCGCAGTCCGGGCGCCGCCCGTCCCACACCACCCGCAGCCGCAGGGGCAGCGGCGGGTCGGTCGCCCTGACCCGCTCGACGCCGTCGGCGGTCAGGGTCTCGTCGGCCGTGACCAGCACGGCCTGCCCTGCCGCGACCAGCGCGAGCCCGGCCCGCTCGTCGGACACCACCAGGGTCTCGACGCGGCGCCCGCGGCTGGCCAGGGTGTCGACGAACAGATCGTGCGCCGCGGGGGCTTCGTCACGCGGGCGTACGGCGACCGGCAGCCGCCGGTTCGCCCCCGGGGCGCCCGCTGTCCCGTCCGCGGGCGACAGGACCCAGCTCGGGAAGAGCACCACCCGGTCCGCCGCCAGACCGTGCAGGACCGCCGGATGCCGGATCACCGCGAGATCGAGCCGGCCGGCAGCGGTCTCGGACAGCAGGGAGACGGTCGGCGCCGTCGTCACCGCGATCCGGCTCCGCTCGCCCGCGCGGACGGGCGCCGCGGCCACAGCGGCCGCGACCCGGGCCGGGACCTCCGGCGCCAGCCCCAGCCTGAGCCGACGCCCGTCCGCCTGCTCGCGGGCGCCCGCGTCCCGTAGCTCCGTGAGCGCCGAAAGGGCCCGGCGCGCGTGCGGCAGCAGCAGTGCTCCCTCGTCGGTGAGCGCGACGCCCCGGTCACGGTCGAACAGCCGGACACCCAGCAGTGTTTCGAGCCGGCGCAGCCCCTGGGAGAGCGGCGGCTGGGTGATTCCGACGCGCTGCGCCGCAGAGCCGAAATGCTCCTCCTCCGAGAGCGCCACAAAGATCTCCAGATGCCGTTCGGTCAGCAACATGCCCTCCGACGTGCGCAGATATCCAGATCGAATCGCTCTGAGGCTGAGAGTGTATTCGACATGGATCCGGCCGGCCGACTTGACTGTGCGCTGTGCGGATCCGGGCCGCCCCGCATCTCCGGCGCGTCCCGGACCTTCCTGACCACGCGACAAGGAACGAGGCCACCGTGCGCATCACCGAATCCGCTCCGAACCGCAGGACCGTACTGGCCCTCGGCGCCGGTACGGCCCTGGCCGCCCTGGCGCCCACAGCCGGCCGGGCCTACGCCGTATCGCCCGGCGACGACATCTCCCGCCGGCTGCGGGCGCTTGAGGACGAGCACGCGGCCCGGCTGGGCGTCTTCGCCCGTGACCTGGCCACGGGCGCGACGGTGCTCTACCGCGCCCGCGAACGCTTCCCGGTGTGCTCGGTGTCCAAGGCCCCCGCCGTCGGGGCCGTCCTGCGCGACCTCGACCACGACGGCGAGTTCCTGGCCAAGCGCATCCGGTACACCGAGGCGCTCGTCAGGAAGTCGGGCAACGCCCCGGTCACCGGGAAGCCGGAGAACATCGCCCATGGCATGACCGTCGCCGAGCTGTGCGCCGCCGCTCTCGGCGAGAGCGACAACACCGCGGTCAACCTCCTGCTCACCGAACTCGGCGGCCCGACCGCGGTCACCCGCTTCTGCCGTTCCATCGGGGACACCACGACCCGGCTCGACCGCTGGGAGCCCGAGCTGAACTCGGCGGAGCCGTGGCGGGTCACGGACACCACCAGCCCCGGTGCCATCGGGTCCACCATCGGCCGCCTCGTCGTCGGCGGCGTCCTGACCCCCGCTCACCGCGAGAAGCTGACCGGCTGGCTGACGGCGAACACCACCAACGGCGCACGCTTCAAGGCCGGCCTGCCCGCCGGCTGGGTCCTCGCGGACAAGACGGGGACCGGGGACTACGGCGTCACCAACGACGTGGGCGTCGTGTGGCCGCCGAAGCGGTCGCCGCTGGTGCTGTCGGTGCTCTCCACCAAGCACGACCAGGAGGCAGCCGCGGACGACGCGCTGGTGGCCAGGGCGGCCGGGCTGGTGGCCGGTCTGCTCACGCCAACTGCGTGACGCCGACGACCGGTTGACTGCCGGGGAGCGTGGACCCGGCGGTCACTCGAACCGTGCGGTGTCGCCCGCCCCCCGGCGTACGATCTCGGGCTCACCGCCGGAGAAGTCGATGACCGTGGTCGGCGCGGTCCCGCAGTCGCCCGAGTCGACCACGGCGTCCAGCACATGGTCGAGCCGTTCCTTGATCTCCCAGCCCTGGGTCATCGGCTCCTCCTCGTCGGGCAGCAGCAGGGTGCTGGAGAGGAGCGGCTCACCCAACTCGGCGACCAGCGCCTGAGCGACGACATGATCCGGAATCCGGACCCCGACGGTCTTCTTCTTCGGGTGCAGCAGCTGACGCGGCACCTCCCTGGTCGCCGGGAGGATGAAGGTGTAGCTGCCGGGGGTCGCTGCTTTGATCGCACGGAACACGTCGTTGTCGATGATCACGAACTGGCCCAGCTGGGCGAAGTCCTGGCACACCAGAGTGAAGTGGTGGCGGTCGTCGAGGTTGCGGATCGTACGGATACGGCTGATGCCGTCACGGTTGCCGAGCTGGCAGCCCAGCGCGTAACAGGAGTCGGTCGGGTACGCGACGAGCGCACCGGAACGGAGACTCTCGGCCACCGTGCTGATGGTGCGCCGCTGCGGATTGTCGGGGTGCACATCAAAATACTTCGCCATCCGTCGAGCGTACGCGGTCGCCGGTGCGACGGTCGGCAGCGCGACGGGGCAGGGCTTCCCGCCCCGCGCGTGTCCTCGTGCCGCTCCGTTGCGGCCGTTCGCGCCGTTCCGGCGGGCGCGGGTGGCGGACCGTACCCCGGCATCGGGCGGCCGCCACACCGGCCGGAGGTCAACTGCCGTGCGGGAGCGAGTCGGAGGGCGGGCGGGCCGCGGCCGGCGCGGGTGCCGTGACGGTGCGGGGGCGCCCCCCGCCCTCCCGGCTGCGACCGGTGCGCGTCGTCCAGGCGACGAGCAGGGTGACGACCACGATCAGGGCGACGTCGATGAAGGCCGAACGGCGGGTCCCCGCGTTCGTGCCGGGGGCGGCGAAGAAGACCGCACCGATCAGGGCGACCCCCGCGGCCCCGGCGAATTGCTGGGCCGTGGAGAGCACGGCGCTCCCGCTGCTCGCACGGTCGGCCGAGACGTCGACCAGGGCCAGACCGATCAGCTGCGGCAGTACGAGCCCGTTTCCGGCACCGACCAGCACCAGCGCCACCAGGATCCACCCCAGGCTCGCGCCCCCGGCGTCCGGGAGCAGGGCGAGCAGCAGCAGGCCGAGCCCGACGGTCGCTCCTCCGGCGACGACGGCGCGCGGACCGTACCGGGCCACGGCGCGGGAGCCCAGCAGCGCGGTGGTCGAGAACATCAGGCCCATGGGCGCGAACACGAGCCCCGCCTCGAAGGCGCTGAGGCCGCGGCCGCGCTGCAGCAGCAGGGTGAGGGTGAACATGAACGACGAGAAGTAGGCCATGAAGGCGGTGATGGCCCCGATGCCCGTGACGAACGACGGCTGCCGGAACAGCGTCAGATCCACCACCGGCGAGCGGCCCCTGGAATGCAGTCGGCGCTGCCAGGCCACCGCCGCCACGCCGGCCGGGACGGCCGCGCCGAGGCTGACCCAGGTCCAGGCCGGCCAGCCCTCCGCATGGCCGAGCGAGAGCGGAACGAGGACGAGGGCGAGCGCACAGGCGATCGCGACGGCGCCGAGCGGGTCCTGGCCCGTGGCCCTCGTGGTCTCCACGCGGGGGAGCACCCGGACGGCGAGCACGGCTGCCACCACACCGACCGGCACATTGATCAGGAAGATCACCCGCCAGCCGAGCCCCAGTACGTCCCCGCTCAGCAGCAGCCCGCCGAAGACCTGGCCGGCGATGGAGCCCGCCCCGCCGGCGACTCCGTACCAGCCGAGCGCCCGCCCACGTCGCTCCGCCGGGTAGATGGCGGTGATCATCGCGAGCACCTGGGGCACCATGACCGCGCCTGTGAGGCCCTGGAGCAGCCGCGCGGCCACGAGTTGCGGGGCGCTGGCCGAGACTCCGCAGAGCAGCGAGGCCGCCGCGAAGGCGAGGACGCCGGTCACGAACACCCGGCGGTATCCGAACCGGCTCCCGAGGCGCCCGCCGGTGATCATGCCGGCCGCGTAGGTGAACGCGTAGCCCGCGACGATCAGTTGCAGCTGGGTGGAGCTCGCGTCGAGCCCCTGGGTGAAGGACGGTGCGGCGACGTTCACCACGAAGAAGTCGAACTGCGCGAGGAACCACGCCGAGAGCAGCACGGTGAGTGTGGCCGCGCCTTCGGCGTGCGGGGGGTTGGGTTCCGTCACTGATGCTCCCTCAAGGATTCTATTAGAGACTTTTGATGTCCGGGATACGTATACTCCTTTCCATGAAACTGTCGCAAGGCGTGGAATGGGCTCTGCACTGTGTCTCCCTGCTTGCGCAGGCATCCGTGACCACTCCCGTACGCAGGGATGTGCTGGCCGCTCACTACGGCCTCCCCGAGACCTATCTCGCCAAGCACCTCCAGGCCCTGACCCGGGCCGGTGTGCTGTCTGCGCTGACCGGCCCCAAAGGGGGTTACCAACTGGGCCGTCCGGCCGCGGGGATCACGGTGCTGGACATACTGGAGGCGGTCGAGGGCGCGGCCCCGCCGTTCCTCTGCCAGGAGATCCGCAGACGGGGCACCGGGGCGCTGGCCCCCCACGAGTGCCCGGGACCGTGCGGATTCGCGTCGGTGATGGCCGACGCCCACGAGGCATGGCGCGCTTCACTGCGCTCGGCCACGGTCCAGGACGTCGTCGGCCGGCTCCCCGCCGAGGTCCGCGAGCGCAACGCACGCCTCCTCGAAGAGGCCCGGTCGTAGTCCGCTCCACGGCAACGGCGCCTGAGCCTGCCTCAGGCGTGGCGGCCGATCGTCAGCTCGGCCGCGTCGCCCGCCCCGGTGAACTCCCGGACCAGCCAGGCGCGGCCGCCGACGATGGTGCCGGCCCCCGTGGTGTAGGCCGGGACGGCCAGTACGGGGCCGGCCGGGTCCCCGGTGCGCAGCTCCGCTTCGGTGGTCACCCCGTCGGAGAACCGCAGGACCAGGTCGAGCGGGACCGGACCGGCGGCGAACCCGCCCGGATCGGGCAGCCCCTGGATACGGCAGCGGGCCCCCGGAAACAGATGCGTGTGACCGCAGACGGCCAGGAAGGTGTCCGCGCCGGCCGGTCCGGTGGAGGGCGGAGGCATGAGGGGCTCCTGTATGCGGTGGTGGCAGGCCGTCAGCTGGTGAAGCCCGCGTGGACGTGGTCGTGGTGGGTGGCATCCGAGAAGAACTGGTTCGCGGTGGCTCCGCCCCCGAGCCGGACGGGCCCGCCGACGTTGTACGAGCCGGCCGCCGCCGCGTCCCGCATGAAGGACTCGATCAGCGAGCGGGGTGTCGAAGCGGCGACGACGGGGCGGCCGTTGATCCGCCACACGTCGAAGGCGCGGCCGAGCGGGTGGTCGCTCGGCCGGTGGGTGCCGAAGACGTCCAGCGGGTGCCCGGACCGTACGACGCTCACATCGATGCGGTAGCTGCCCGCCAGCCGGAGCATCGCCTTCAGCGCACTGGTGTGCACGCGGCCGCTGCGGACATCGGCGGCGGAGGCCGGCGGCAGGCTGATACGGCGGTCGGCGAGGACCCTGCGGGCCGTGTCGGACAGGGACCGCGACGGCGGACCGGGAGCAGCCGGGTGGAGGGCCGTCACCGACCAGCGCGGGCGCGCCCGGCTCAGCCGTACGTCCACCGTCGTACCGCCGCCGGTCACCGGGCCGCCACCGGACCGGGACCACTGCCGGCACACGACCAGGACGCTCGCGGAGTCGGTCAGGATGCCGCCGTACTGCGCGTCGACGACCTGGAGGACTGCCTCGTCGGCGCCGGAGAGCAGGGGCCCGGCCTGATCGGCCAGCGCACCGGGCAGACCGAGCGCGGTCACCCTGGCCCGCGCCTTGGCCACGCTCCCGCCGCCTGCCTGCCAGGTGCCGAGCGCCTCGATGAGCTGTGCGGCACGCAGCTTCACACCGGGATCGACGTCCGCCGCGTTCGGCCGCCAGGCCGTCGTGTGCGGCAGCCCGGCCACCGGTGCAGTGGCGCCCGCCGATGACGAACCGGATGCGGTGGGCGCCGAGAGCCGCGGGTGGCGGGACGTACGGGAGGCCGTGTCCGAGCATCCGGATGCGGCGGTGAGCGCGAGCGCCGCCGCGCTCAGCAGGACCGAGCGGCGGCCGGCGCCCGCCGGGCCGTGCGCGGTGTCCAGATCCAGGTCCGGGTCCGGGGGCATCTGCGGCTCCTGTCTCTGTACGGTGCCGGACGTGCGGGCCGGCCAGGCCAGTCTGTCGCCGCGCCCGCGGTTCGGCCTGTCGACAGCGCGGCGGGAAGATCGCGCCTCCACTCCCCGGTGAGAGACCGCGGAGGGGGAGCGGCGTCCGTCCCTGCCTGAGAGCCGTGGCCGAAAGTTCCCTCTGCTTCACCTCCGCGTGTCCGCGGCCGGACACCCACCCGCGCGGACGGCCGGGTCACTCGATCGGCGGGGCCGTTGCCGGTGTCGTGGCCGGGCGCCGCTCACGCCTCTGAACTGCGACGACAAGCGGGATGGCAGGGGAAACGGCCGGGCGGGCCGCTGGGCCTGATGGGTGGTCAGGGAGCTGTGCGGCGATGGCTGCGCTGTGATCGGGTCTGTGAGTGCGGACCCGATCGTCTGCGGTGCACAGGTGCTGCATCCGTACTCGCGGAAGGTTGGATCATGGGTTCTATACATGCGCTTCTGGGTACGGCCGCTCTCGGTGCGGCAGTCGTACTGACCGCACCCACGGCCCACGCCGCGGTGTCCCAGGCCCCGCAGACCAGTGCGGCCTGCTCGAAAGCCACCTCGGACGCCCAGAAGGCCGAGGCGGAGTACCAGGCCGCGCTCAAGGACTACAAGGACCAGACAGCCGGCGGCGGGCACCCGGGCAAGGCCGAGCAGGACAACCTCGACAAGCTCCGGTCGAACGCCAACGCGCTGGCATCGGACGCCGCCCGTATCTGCCCCGACGCCAAGATGCCGTCGGGCACCATGCACACCGGGAGCGGCAGCACCAGCCAGGGCGTCAACAGCAAGGACATCGTCCTGGGCGCCGGTCTGCTCGCCGCTGTCGGGGCCGGTTCGCTGCTGCTGCGCCGCCGCGGCGACCGCCAGACCTGACCAGGGTCCGTCCGCCGGACACAGCCGTGCCCTCGTGTGCCCCGGGCGCTGTCCCGGGGCACACGAGGCGCCCGCCCGCCCCGGCCCGTATGTCAGGCAGGCAACACCGTGGACCGACATGTCCCCGCAGGCGTACGCCCCCCACCCACGGAGACCACCGGCACCGTGCGCCGAGGCGCGGTCGCGATGCTGGTCACCCTCGCGGTCTGTCTTGCGGTCGCGCTGATCAGCAACGGTGTACTGGCCCAGGGACCGCCGCCGCAGCCTGGAGCCGCCCAGGGGTTCCCGGCCCACGGCCGCGCGTCCGCCGCCGACGGAGCCGCCACACCGCCGGTCGCGCCGCTGCCGCCGTCCGTACCCGAACGCGTACGGATTCCCGCCCTGGGGGTCGACGCCCCGCTGATGGCGCTGCGCCTGGAGGCGGGCGGCCGTCTGGCGGCCCCGCCGGACAACGCGCGCAACCTGGCCGGCTGGTACCAGGACGGCGCCAGCCCCGGCTCCATGGGCACGGCCGTCATCGCCGGCCATGTGGACGACGAGCACGGCCCGGCCGTCTTCTACGGTCTGGGGTCGCTGAAGAAGGGCAACACCGTCCGGGTGGAGCGCGCCGACGGGGCGACCGCCGTCTTCACCATCGACGCTGTCGAGGCCTACACGGCGCAGGAGTTCCCCAACCGGAAGGTCTACGGCACTGCCGCACGGCCGGAACTGCGCCTCATCACCTGCGGCGGCGGGTTCGACAGGAAGAGCGGGCACTATCTCGGCAATGTCGTCGCCTACGCCCATCTCACCGGGGAGGGCTGAGGGCAGACGGGCCGTCAGGACCGACCGGTCCGGGGGACCCGTGAACCCGGCGAGGAGTACGGGGGAGTGCCGAGTCCGGCGAGTTCGGCCAGGCGGCCCGCCGTCCGACGCACCCCGGTCCATGGAGCCGCGGGTGGGCAAGAACCGTAGGCCATGTCCGCGGCGGTGCGGATCCCGGCGCCCAGCAGGTCACCGGCACCGCGGGGGAAGACATAGTGGTGGTCGGCCGTGGTGGTGACCCCGGACAAGGCCAGAGCGGCCAGGGAGCCCTGCGCCGCGGCATGCACCATCGGTTCGTCGATCCGAGCCAGACGGGATAGAGGCCGACCAGCCAGCTGAAGAGGTCGCAGTCCTGGGCGAGACCGCGGGTGATCCACTGGTAGAAGTGGTGGTGTGTGTTGACCAGCCCGGGAGTCAGCAGCTGCCCGTCGCCGTCGACCCGCCGGGCCACTCCGGTCAGATCCGCGGGCGCGGGGCCCGGCCCCGCCGACTCGATGCGGTGACCGGCGACGACGACGTGGCCGGATGCGTACTCGGTGCCGCTCGCGTCCATGGTGGCGACGGCGCAGTTCTCGATGACAAGTCGGGTGTCCGGCAAGGCCGTTTCTCTCCTCGGCGGTGCGGCCGCGGTGGTGCCGGCTGTGTCTCAGGTGTCAGAGGGCGTGGCGGTGGCCGGTGCCGCTTTGCCGCGTCGCCGGGTGTGGTGGAAGAGCAGATTCAGTGCGAAGGCGCAGAGCGCGGTGCAGGTGATGGCGCTGCCGAAGACGGTGCGCGCCCCGGCCGGCAGCCGGTCGTAGATGTGCGGTGCGGTCACCGGGACCATTCCGGCGACCAGGGAGACGGCGACGATCAGCAGGTTCGATGTGCCGTCGAAGTCGATCTGGCGCAGGATGCGGATGCCTCATCGAGGATCTGCAGCCCCGGCACCCGGTCGGCCCAGAGCACGGTGACGATGCCGTAGTCGGTGTGCGCCCCCATGCCCATCCGGCCCCGGTCGACAGGCGTCTCCCCGCCGGGCACCGGTCGGTCTTGGCCGAACCTACCGGGATGCGTCCCCGCATCGGCGGGATTCGGTACGGACGCCGTAACGGAGTCCGTCGGCCAGCAGGGCGATCATGCGCTGGGTGTGACCGTCGTTGTCCTCCCCGGCGGGCAGTGCCAGATTGCCGATGGCGCGCAGCAGGTCCAGGGGGTCGGCGTCGGGGCGGATTTCGCCGGCCTGCGCTGCGCTGTCCAGGAGCGCTCCGAGCGCGGGCTCGAAACGCCGCTGGAAGTAGGACGGCAGGCTGTCGTAGGCGGGGTCTCCCGAGTGCAGGGCCGCGCTCAGACCGCGCTTGGTGGCGATGAAACCCGCGAAGCGCTGCAGCCACCGGGTGAGGGCCTCGACCGGCCGGTGCTCGGCGGCGAGTGCGGGCGCGGCGGCGGCGCAGGCGTCGACCTCCTTGCGGAAGACCGCGGCGATGAGGTCCGAGCGCTGCGGGAAGTGCCGGTAGAGGGTGCCCGCGCCGACCCCCGCCCGTGCGGTGATCTGCCGGACCGGGGCGTCCACGCCTGACGCGGAGAACACCTCGGCTGCCGCGGTGAGCAGGGCGTCGATGCTGCGCTGCGCATCCGCGCGTACCGGCTGGCGGGGCTGTTTCCCGGTCGTCTGGCCGTCATTCATGGATGCTCCTTTTGCCAACCGGAACAACGTTCCGTATCGTAGGTATGGAACGTTGTTCCGCTTATCTCAGCGTAGCGCGCTGCGGCGGACGTCCCCACCCCGGAGGAGCAACCATGAAGTACCGCACACTGGGCCGGACCGGTATCAAGGTCAGCCCGTACTGCCTCGGCGCGATGATGTTCGGAGCCATGGGCAACCCCGACCACGACGACTCCGTCCGCATCATCCACAAGGCACTCGACGCGGGGATCAACTTCGTCGACACCGCCGACGCCTACTCGCGCGGTGAGTCCGAGGAGATCGTCGGCAAGGCGCTCAAGGGCCGCCGTGACGATGTCGTACTGGCCACCAAGGCCCATCTCCCGATGGGGGACGACCCCAACCAGCAGGGCAACTCACGCCGCTGGCTGGTGCGCGCGCTCGACGACTCGCTGCGCCGGCTGGGGACCGACCACGTCGACCTGTTCCAGGTCCACCGGCCGGCGCCGGACACCGACGTCGAGGAGACCCTCTCGGCCCTCACCGATCTGGTCCGCGCGGGCAAGGTCCGCGCCATCGGCGCCTCCACCTTCCCCGCGTCGGACATCGTCGAGGCCCAGTGGGTCGCCGAGCGGCGCGGCCTGGAGCGGTTCCGCACCGAGCAGCCGCCGTACTCGATCCTCAACCGGGGCATCGAACGTGAGGTCCTGCCGGTCTGCGAGCGTTACGGAATGGGCGCCCTGGTCTGGAGCCCCCTCTCCGGCGGCATGCTCACCGGCCGCTACCGCAAGGGCGTACAGGCCGACACCCACCGGGCAGGTTTCGGATTCAAGCACCTCGTCGACGAGCGGCGGCTCGACGCGGTCGAGCAGCTCATCCCGCTCGCCGACGAGGCCGGGATGGAGCTGACCCATCTGGCGATGGCCTTCGCGATCTCCCACCCCGGTGTCACCTCCGCGATCATCGGCCCGCGCACCATGAACCACCTGGACGATCTGCTCGCGGGCGCGGAGACCGCCCTGAGCGACGACGTCCTGGACCGGATCGACGCCATCGTGCCCCCGGGCACCGACGTCGGAGCGCTGGACATGATCTACAACCCGCCGGCCATCGAGCAGGTCACCCTGCGCCGCCGCCCGGCCGACGGGCGTTCCGCCGCGTGACCCACCCGCCGGGGCCCCGGAGGAGAGAGCCGTCAGCGGGCGGGTCCACGCCGGGGCCGTGGGCGGGCAGTCTCCGGCAGCGGGCCCGGGGCCGGGCGGCGAGTGGTGTACGGCCCGGCCCCGGTGACCGGTCAGGCGCCCCCGGCGGTCAGTTCGGCGCGCACCTCACGGGCGGCGGCGACCAGGTGCTCCAGCGACTCCCGGGTCTCGGGCCAGCCGCGGGTCTTCAGGCCGCAGTCCGGGTTCACCCACAGCCGCTCGGCGGGAATGGCCTCAAGCCCCTTGCGCAGAAGGGCCGCGGCCTCCTGCGCGCTCGGTACCCGCGGCGAGTGGATGTCGTACACACCGGGCCCCGCCTCACGCGGGTAGCCGTGCCCGGCCAGTTCGCGGGCGACCTGCATATGGGAGCGGGCCGCCTCCAGGCTGATGACATCGGCGTCGAGGTCGTCGATGGCCTGGACGATGTCGCCGAACTCGGCGTAGCACATATGCGTGTGGATCTGGGTGGCCGGCTGTACTCCGCTCGTCGTGAGGCGGAAGGACTCGGTGGCCCAGTCCAGATACGCGGCGCGGTCGGCTGAGCGCAGCGGCAGCGTTTCGCGCAGGGCCGGTTCATCGACCTGGATGACCGGAGTACCCGCGCTCTCCAGGTCGCCGACCTCGTCCCGCAGGGCCAGGGCGACCTGCCGGGCGGTGTCGCCGAGCGGCTGGTCGTCGCGGACGAAGGACCAGGCGAGCATGGTGACCGGGCCGGTGAGCATGCCCTTGACCGGGCGGCCGGTCAGGGACTGGGCGTACGTCGTCCAGCGCACCGTCATCGGCTCCGGACGTGAGATGTCGCCGGCCAGGATCGGCGGGCGGACATAGCGGGTCCCGTAGGACTGCACCCACCCCTGCTGGGTGGCGAGATAGCCGGTGAGCTGCTCGGCGAAGTACTGCACCATGTCGTTGCGCTCGGGCTCGCCGTGCACCAGGACATCCAGCCCCGCCGTCTCCTGGAAGGCGATCACCTGCTGGATCTCGTCCCTGACGCGCTCCTCGTACCCCGCGGTGCCGATGCGCCGGGCCCGCAGGTCGGCGCGGGCCGCCCGCAATCCGGTGGTCTGCGGGAACGAGCCGATCGTGGTGGTCGGCAGGAGCGGCAGCCCGAGGCGGGCGCGCTGGGCGGCGGCCCGCTCGGTGTACGGCTGGGAGCGGTGCGTATCCGCGTCCGTGACCGCGGCGGCCCTGGCCCGTACGGCGGGGTCACGGGTGATCGCCGACCCCGCCCGGGAGGCCAGATCGGCCCGGTTGGCGGCCAGTTCGGCCGCGATGGCGCCGGTACCCCCGGCAAGTCCCCTGGCGAGGGTCGCGATCTCCGTGGTCTTCTGCCGGGCGAAGGCGAGCCAGCGCAGGATCTGCGGGTCGATGTCCCGTTCGGCGGTCGCGTCGAGCGGCACATGCAGGAGCGAGCAGGAGGCGGCGACGTCGACCCGGTCCGCCAGGCCGAGCAGGGTGCCAAGGGTGGCCAGTGACTTCTCCAGGTCGTTGACCCAGACGTTGCGCCCGTCGACCACACCGGCGACCAGGCGCTTGCCGGGCAGCCCGCCGACGGCGGCCAGCGCGTCCACATTGGCCGCGGCGGTGCCGGTGAAATCGAGCGCCAGGCCCTCCACCGGAGCCTTCGCCAGGACGGGCAGCGCGTCACCGAGCCGGTCGAAGTAGGAGGCGACCAGCAGCTTCGGGCGGTCGCCGAGCGAACCGAGCATCCGGTAGGCGCGTGCGGTGGCGTTCAGTTCGGCGGGGGTGCGGTCCTGGACGAGGGCCGGCTCGTCCAGCTGGACCCACTCCGCGCCCGCCGCCCGCAGATCGGCCAGCACCTCGGCGTAGACGGGCAGCAGCCGGTCGAGCAGCGTCAGCGGTTCGAAGTCCGCCGCGACGCCCGGGGCGGGCTTGGCCAGCAGCAGATAGGTGACCGGGCCGACGAGGACGGGGCGGGCGGTGAGCCCGCCGGCGGTCGCCTCCCGGAACTCCCCGGTCTGCTGGGTGGAGTCGGCGGTGAACACCGTGTCCGGGCCCAGTTCGGGCACCAGATAGTGGTAGTTGGTGTCGAACCACTTGGTCATCTCCAGGGGCGCGACCTCCTGAGTGCCGCGTGCCATCGCGAAGTAGCCGTCGAGTGCGTCGGCCTCGACGGCCTTGCGGTGCCGCTCGGGGATCGCGCCGACCATGACGCTGGTGTCCAGTACGTGGTCGTAGTACGAGAAGTCACCGGTGGGCACCTCATGGATGCCGGACTCCGCCAGGCGCTGCCAGTTCGACCGGCGCAGATCTGCGGCGGTCTCCCGGAGGCCGTCGGCGTCGACGCGGCCCTTCCAGTAACCCTCGACGGCCTTCTTCAGTTCCCGGTTCGGGCCCTGGCGGGGGTAGCCGTACACGGTGGCCCGTGCTGCCGCGGCTTCGGGCTTCGCTGTCACGGAAATCTCCTTCGCGAGATGACTCCTTGAGATCCCGGAGACGGGACGGGAGCGCGAAGGGATGACGGACCGTAGGGCCTCGCACGTGCCATGAGGCACGGCTGTCCCGCCGGTATGCGCGCCGACCCGCCCACGAGGTCACCGGGATGTCCGTACGCGAACGGTCGCGCACGGGCAACGGGCAGGTCTTCGGACTCGCGGGCACGGTCACCCTCCAAGGGGCGTCCACCTACTGGCCGTCGCTTCCCAGACCCGGCCGGGCCCAGTGCGTATGACGGCGGTCGTTCCCACTCACCGCTGCGGGGCAGTCCCGGATTTCCACCGGGTTCCCTCTTACGACGCATCCCGCCTGGCGGACGGGGCGAACCAGTTGCACCAGCCAGCCTAGGCGGAGACTCCCCGGCGCGGGGGCATCTGCCCACATCGCGGACGGTGATGTGGGACACCGGGCGGTCCTGACGGCCGCCCGGCGCCCCGCCGCTCCCGTCCGGCGGCTACCTCTTCACCCCGAGTCCCGCCCAGATCGGGGCCGAGGCGGCATCGGGTCCGGCCTCCGGGTGTCCGATCTCGGGTACGACGGTCGCGGGCCGCCACAGATGGGGCGCGACCAGACCGGGCTCGATCAGCTCCGTGCCGTCGAAAAAGCGCAGTGTCTCGTCCCGGGTGAGCGGCCGCAGCGCCGTGCCCTCGGCCGCGAAATCGTCCTGCAGCGTGGCGGAGCCACCCGCGAGCTCCCGGGCGAACACCGATATCACCAGACAGCTGCCGGCGGGCAGCGCGTCCATCAGGCGCCGGACGACGGCGTGCGGCTGGTCCTTCGGGTCGATCCAGTGCAGCAGCAGCCCCATCGTCAGGGCCACCGGCTGCCCGAGGTCGAGGGTGTCGCGCAGTTCCGCGGACCCGAGAATGCTGTCCGGATCGGTGAAGTCCGCCGGGATGTACGCGGTGCGCCCGGCCGGGCTGCTGACGTGCAGGGCCCGGGAGTGGGCGAGGACGATCGGATCGTTGTCCGCGTACACGACGCGCGATTCCGGCGCCGTCTCCTGCGCGACCTCGTGCAGATTGGGCGACGTCGGTATGCCCGTGCCGATGTCCAGGAACTGCCGGATGCCCGCCTCGCCCGCCAGATACCGCACAGCACGCAGTACGAACTCCCGGTTGATCCGGGCGGCCAGCTGCACCGACGGCATCTTCTCGGCCACCGTGGCGGCCATGGCACGGTCGGCGGGATAGTTCGTCTTGCCGCCCAGGAACACATCGTAGATACGGGCGGGATGGGCCCTGTCCGTACGCAGGTCGATCGGCGCCCGGTCGTTCGCAGGGCTCATCCACTCGTCCGGTGACGACAACGGATCTCTCCTCTGTTGCTCAACGCTTGGGGTCGATAGTGAACTTGATCCACGGCCATGTCCAACACAGGGTGCGCAGCCCGGGGGTGGTGCTCGCACCACCCCCGGTTCGGGCCCCAGCACTCCTGTGCCGCGGTGCTTTCCGGCGCACGCTGTTCCCTGTCGGCGACGGAAGGTCCGCCGGCGGAGGGTCCGGCAGACCACTGCCGGGCCCGGCCACGAAACGGGGAGGGCCTGATGGCCAGTCACACACGGCGGAGGATTCTGCAGGGGGCGGCGCTCGCGGCGGCGGGGAGCGTGGTCGGGGGCCTGGGGCTCGGCCCCTGCGCCTCCTCGGCGTCGGCCGCGGTCGCCGCCGGGGGAGAGGGCGCGCAGACGTTCCCCTTCCTGGAGGGCGCGTTCGCGCCGGTCACCGAGGAACTGACCGCGTTCGGCCTGAAGGTCACCGGGCGGGTGCCGCGCGACCTGGACGGCCGCTTCCTGCGTACCGGCCCGAATGCCCTCGGTATCGAGGACCCGCGGGCGCACCACTGGATGCTGGGGGACGGCATGGTCCACGGGGTGCGGCTGCGCGACGGGCGGGCCGAGTGGTACCGCAACCGCTGGGTGCGCTCGTCGCAGGTGGCGAAGAAACTGGGCGAGCCTTACCGGGGCGAGGTCCCGCCCGACGACTTCGCGGCCAACACGCATGTGATCCCGTACAAGGGGCGCATCCTGGCGCTCCAGGAGAGCGGCCCCCTGCCGTACGAGCTGGACGGCGAGCTGAACACCCTGCGTCCGTACGACTTCCGCTCCACACTGGAGGGCGCGTTCACCGCGCACACGAAGTACGACGCCGCCGCGGACGAGCTGCACGCCGTGGCGTACTACCCGACCTGGGACCATGTCCGCCACCTCATGATCGACCGGACCGGCCGGGTGGCACGGTCCACCAGGATCCCGGTGGCGGACGCGCCGATGATGCACGACTTCGCGCTCACCCGGAAGTACGTGGTGCTCGTGGACGTACCCGTCACCTTCGACATGGCGGCGGCCGGAGCGGGCGCGGCGGTGCCCTACGTCTGGAACGACAGGCACCCGATGCGGGTCGGTGTGATGCCGCGGACCGGCGGCGCCGCCCGGTGGTTCGATATCGACCCGTCGTACTACGCGCACACACTGAACGCTTACGACCAGGGCGACACCGTGGTGGTGGAGTTCACCTCCATGCCCGCCCCGTTCTACGCGGCGGGCCGGGGCAACGGCGGGCCCTCCACGACCGGTACGCCCACGCTCAACCGGTGGACGATCGACCTGGGCGCGGGCCGTATCACCGCCACCCGGCTCGACGACCGTGCGCAGGAGTTCCCCCGGATCAACGAATCGCTGGTGTCGCGCCGGCACCGCTACGGGTACACGGCGAGCGCGGCCGAGATGTGGGTCGCGTACGAGACGGTCGACGGGGTGGCGCCGGACGACACGTTCACCAACTGCGTCATCAAGCACGACATGCTGCGCGGCAGCTCCCAGGGGCACCGCTTCGCGAAGGGAGCGGCGGCCGGCGAGCCGGTCTTCGTGCCGCGCCGGGGTGCACGGGACGAGGACGACGGGTACCTCGTGACCTATGTGAACGACCCGGAGCGCGGGGCCACCGACCTGGTGATCCTCTCGGCGCAGGACGTCACGGGCCACCCGCTGGCCCGCGTCCATCTCCCGGGAAGGGTGCCGCTGGGCTTCCACGGCAGCTGGGTGGCGGACGCGTGACGGTCGGCAGCCGGGCCACAACCCCGGCGGATCAGGTGTCGCCGAACCGCAACTCCGCGACCGTGGCGAGGAAGTTGCGCACCGAAGGGGCGTCCTGCCGGTCCGAGCGGCAGACCGCGGAGACCGTGGAGTACGCAGGGGGGTCCGTCAACGGCACGTACCGCAGGGCCGGGAGACACAGGACGCGCAGGCAGTCGGGGACGATGGTGACGCCCGTGTTGGCGGCGACCAGCCCGAGCAGGGTGGGGAACTGCACGGCCTCCTGGGCCGCTTCGAGCCGCAGCCCGGCCTGGTGGCACAGCGCCGCGATGTGGTCGTAGAGCCGTGACACCTGGTGCCGGGGGAAGGTGAGGAAGCGTTCGCCCGCGAGGTCGGCCAGCTCCACCGCGCTCCGGCCCGCCAGCCGGTGCGACTCGTGTACGGCGACGACGAGGCGCTCACGGTGGATGCGCCGGACGACCAGCCCGGTCGCCGCGTCCACCTCACGGGCGATCCCGACATCGAGACGGCCCTCGCTGATCGACTCCAGCTGGGCGTCGGTCGTGGCTTCGGCCAGTTCGAGGTGGAGGGCAGGCCAGGACTGCTGCATGGCCAGCACGCTGCGCGGCACGATGCTCAGCGCGGCCGAGCTGACGAAGCCGATGCGCAGCAGGCCGATGTCGCCGTGCGCGGCGTGCCCGACGGCGGACAGTGCGTGATCGGCCTCGGCCAGCACCCGCCGCCCCTGGGTCAGCAGCACGCGCCCTGCCTCGGTCAGCTCGACGCTGCGTGTCGTACGCCGGAACAGCGGGGTCTGCAACTCCTTCTCGAACTTGCTGATCTGCTGGCTCAGCGCGGGCTGGGCGATATGCAGCCGCTCGGCGGCACGGCGGAAGTTCATCTCGGTTGCGACGGCGATGAAATACCGGAGTTGACGGAGCTCCATGCCATTGATACTTGCAGCTTATTAATCCCATGACAATAGATACTTCTCACGTGTCCGACGACTGCTTAACGTGTGACGGGAAGCCGCAGTCGAACACCGAGGAGCTCCGCCGTGCCGGACATTCCGAACGCCCCTGACCAGCCGACGAAGCTCCGGCACCTCATCGCGGGGGAGTGGGTGGACGGGGAAGGGGCCGAGGCCCGCAGCCTCGACCCCGCCCACCCGGACCGGGCCGTCGCCGTGTACCGGACAGCCGGTAAGACGCTCCTCGACGACGCGGTGGCCGCCGCACGGACCGCACAGCCGGGCTGGTCCGCGCAGGGCCTGATCCAGCGCGGTCTGGTCCTGCGCCGGGCGGCCGGGCTGCTCGCGGACCGGGCCGAGGAGATCGCGCTGCTGATGACGCGGGAGGAGGGCAAGACCCTCCCGGAGTCCCGTGCCGAGGTCGGCGCATCGGTGGAGACCCTGCACTACCACGCCTCCCGGGCCCGCGCCGCCGACGGAGCCACCTATCCGTCCGGCCACCCCGACGAGGTCATCCGTACGCTCAGGCGCCCGCTCGGGACCGTCGCGGCGATCACTCCGTGGAACTTCCCGCTGCAGATCCCCGCCTGGAAGATCGCCCCCGCCCTGCTGTGGGGCAACGCGGTCATCTGGAAGCCCGCCAGTGACACCGTCGCCGTGGCCGAGGCCTTCGCCCGGGTACTGGCGGACGCGGGCGTACCGGCAGGCGTGCTCAACCTCCTCCTCGCGCCCGGCAGCGTCGGCGCCGCCCTGGTGGAGCGCGAGGAGATCGCGGGGGTGACCTTCACCGGCTCGGTCGAGGTCGGCCGCTCCATCCAGGCCGCCGCGGTACCGCGCGGGGCCAAGGTCCAGATGGAACTCGGCGGGCACAACGCCGCCATCGTGCTGCCCGACGCCGATCCGGCCGTGGCCGCCGCCGACCTGGTGGCCGGCGCGATGGGGAGCACCGGCCAGAAGTGCACCGGGACCCGCCGGATCATCGCCGTGGGAGAGGCGTACGACACCCTCCTGCCGGAACTCAGGCAACGCGTCGAGGCCCTGGTCGTCGGCGACGGACTGGACGACGGTGTGACCATCGGCCCCCTCGTCTCCGCGAGGGCACGTCAGGAGGTCGAAGCCGCGGTCGAGCAGGCCCTGTCGGAGGGCGCCGAGGTACTGGCGCGCGCCGCCGCCGGCCCCGCAGCGGACGGAAGCTGCTACTTCGCCCCCACCCTGCTCGGCGGCCACCCCGGCCTGACGATCTGCCAGGAGGAGGTGTTCGGCCCGGTCACCACCCTGGTGCGCGCGGCCGACCTGGACGAGGCGATCCGGATCGCGAACGGGACCCGCTTCGGCCTCACCGCAGCGGTGTTCACCTGCGACGAACGGGCCGTACGACGCTGTGTCGAAGAGCTCGACGCCGGGCTGGTCAAGGCGAACGCGCCCACCACGGGATCGGAGCTGCACGCGCCGTTCGGCGGACTGAAGGACTCCTCCTTCCCGGCGCCGCGCGAGCAGAACGGCGACAGCGGCGCGGAGTTCTTCACCTGGTCCAAGACGGCGTACCTGCGCACCGGGACCCCCGCGCGGAGCCGGTCGTGACCGGCGGACCGGCTGCGGGTACGGCGGTGCGCCCGACCGGTCGGCCTACCGGGCGTCCGACCGAACTGCTGTGCAGGGCCCAGGAGTTCGCACGCCCGGCGGACCAGGTGCTCGATCCGGAGGACCTGGGGTCCGCCCGTCACACCCGGCACAGTTTCGCCCGCTCCTTCCTCCGCGCCGCCGCCGCACAGCGCTGGACCGTGACCCGCGAGACCTGGGACATCGACGGACAGGGGAGAGGCGAGGCCGTCTACCGGATCGACGCCGACGGCCATGAGCTGAGGTTCGTCGCCTTCTCCACCGTCCTGGCCGACGGGCAGCGTACGGACAGGGTCGTCGCCGAGGCATGGGACATCACCGCCGCCCTGGTCGAGGGCGAATGGAACGAGACCCGCCGCTCCGCACTGCGAAGCCAGGTGCCGGGGCAGGAGACGGGCCGCGCCGACGCGGCGACCCTGGTGTGGACACGGGCCAACCGCAGCAGGCGGTTCTTCGACTACGTGGTGGACCGGCTCGCCGGGGGACAGCAGCCCGACCCGGCCGACCTGGGCGACGCCGCCTACGTCCTGCGCAGCACGGCCTTCTACAGCAACGGCAAGTTCGGACTGGCCGACTTCGGCAGGCTCCGCCCCGGCCACCCGCTGCGGCTGCCCTACCGCTCGCAGATGCTGACCGCCTGGCTGCTGCGCGAGCTCAGCTACGACCTGGTCGAACACTGCGCCGCAGCGAAGAGCCCGAACGCCGCGACGCTGGACGGGGAATGGCGGCGCTTCCTCGGACTCGGCAACGCCACCGGGCTCGGCATGGTCCCCTATGTGATCAACCACCCCCAGGTGCTGGACGCCTGGTGTGCGGTGCGCGAACTGCCCCTCGCGTACGCCCTCCAGCAGACCACGTCACCGCAGGACGCCCGCACGCTCCGGGTCCGCCGGCTGCTGGACCGGGCACGCGAGTACTACCGGGAACGCGACACCCTGGCCACCGCGCCCTATCTGCCCGGCCCCGAACTGGCCGGACAGCTCGACAAGGTGGCCGACCTGCTCGACGGATACCTCACCACCGGCCGCATCCTGGGCAGGCGGACCGACCGCGCCTGGTACGACCTGCACACGGCGGCCGGGGAGATCGGCCTTGAGGCACGCGGAGTCGTCGACTCGCTGCTCGTCGAGGTCCACGACGAACTCGACGCGGACATCGACGCCCTGCTGCACTGCGACCAGACCCTCCAGGTGGCACCCGCGCAGACCTGCGGTGAACTCCGCTCCGATGTACTCGACCGCTATGGCTGGGTGCGCCGTTTCGACTTCGGGGACCCGGTCCAACAGGCGCACTTCTGGTTCTCCTCACAGGACAACGAGGAACCCCGGCGCGGCCGGCGCGGCACCGACCCCGGCGAGGAGGTGGAGCACCCGGTCGACATCGCCCGCGCGGTGACCGCAATGCTCAGCGATCTGGAGAGCGCGGACGAGGGCCGGCCCGTCGCCGAATTCCTGCTCGCACACCCCTGGCACCGCGGCGCGGCGGCCCGGGTCCAGTCGCTGGCGGGCCACCCCTACGCGGAGGTGCGGGCCAACCTGCTCGCGGAGGACTTCCTCCCCCTGCACCTGCAGCGATTCCAGCTGGCCCTGTACGGCATGGACAACTACAGCCCCCAGTCGACGGACTGGCTCCGGGTCACGCTGTTCTCCGGCGCCCCCCGGGCCTCCGACATCGCGGCCGGGACCGAGCACGACTGGTTCTTCGCCCGCAAACCCCGAAAGGACGCACGGTGAGTTCGCTCGCGCATGAGGACCTGGTCGTCGTGGACGGCCTGGAGATCAACAACTGGGACCGGAAGGTGCTCGAAGAGCTCCGTACCGGCGGTGTCACCGGTGTGAACGCCACCTGCGCCGTGTGGGAGGGGCCGAGCGAGACCATGCGCGCGGTCGGCGACTGGTACCAGCTGGCCCGGGACAACGACGACATCGTCGTACTCACCGAGACGGCGGAACAGATACGTGCGGCGAAGGCCGCCGGCCGGGTGGCGGTGCTGCTGGGCTTCCAGAACACCTCCCCCTTCGCCGACGACTACCGGCTCGTGGAGGTGTTCCACCGGCTCGGGGTGCGCGTCGCGCAGCTCACGTACAACATCCAGAACCTGGTCGGCGGCGCCTGCTACGACGAGCACGACTCGGGGCTTACGGCCTTCGGCCGCCACATCGTGGACGAGATGAACCGGGTCGGCATGCTCATCGACCTCTCCCACGTGGGCAACCGGACCTCGCGGGACGCCATCGAGGCGTCCGAGGGGCCGGTGGCGATCACCCACTCCAACCCGACCTGGTTCTTCGACCACCCCAGGAACAAGCCCGCCGACGTCATCAAGGCTCTCGCCGACCGGGGCGGGGTGATCGGATGCTGTCTGTACCCCAACGTCCTGGGCGGCGAGCTGACCACCCGTGACCAGTTCTGCTCGATGGTCGCCCGGCTGGTCGACGAGATCGGTCCGGACCATGTGGCGATCGGCAGCGACTGTACGCGTAACTGGTCCCAGGACTTCGTCGCCTGGCTGCGCAACGGGCGCTGGCGGCCCCCGTCGGCCAACCCCGTCGAACCGGAATGGCCCGCGTGGCCGCAGTGGTTCGGCGGCCCCGAGGACTTCCCCGCGGTCACCGACGGGCTGCTCTCCGCCGGTCTGGACGCCACCACCGTCACCAAGGTGATGGGGGAGAACTGGCTCCGCCTCTTCACGGAGGTCTTCGACCCCACGGAGTCACGATGACCGGGCGGCCCACCGGCGCGGACACCGGCACCCGCACGGGCACGTACACCCGCACGGACACGGACACGCACCGTGCCGTCCGGTCGGCCGACGACGGCTTCCGGGTCGCGGTACGGGAGATCCGCGAGGCCGCCTTCCGCGCCCTCGTGGCCGCCGGAGCCTCCAGCGGGGAAGCCGCGACGGCGGCAGAGCTCGTGGTGCTCGGCGAGGTCCTGGACGGGACGGGCGTCCGCGCACTGGCCGAGGAGCTGGACCGTGTCCCGAGGGGCCGGCACCCGGTCGCGTGTTCCGGCGACACCCTTCTCGTACTCCACGATCCGGCCGGGCGCGGCCCCTTGCTCCTCGGCCCTCCGGCAGCGGATCTCGCAGCGGCGCGCTCGCGTCCTGTGCTGCTGCCCGGAGCGTGGACGCCCTCGGTGGAGTGGATCCTCGTCAGCGCGGCGGCCCGTACCTCGGCCCCGCTCCTGGCCACGCGGGTACGGGCGGACGGCTCACCCGGAGCCTGCGTGCTGGCCACCCCCGACGGCACCCTGTACCGGTCGGCGTCCTCGGCCGTCTTCGACGGGCAGCCCGCCGGCCGGGCCGCGGACGCACCCGGTCTCCCCGGCACCGGCCGCGTGGGCGCGGGCACCCTGCTGACCCCCTGGAACCGGCCCGGACAGAGTCCGGACCTGCCACCGGCCCGCACCCCGGCACAGCACCACGAACGCTTCACCACAGCCCTGACGCACGGCCTGCGGGTCGCCCCAGGACCGTGGGAGACCATCCACGGCGCCGCCCGCCGCTACCTGGTTCCCGAACACCCCTGAACCCCCGCCCCCGCAGCACCGCACCGCAGAGGATGACCGACGATGGCGACTCTCGTCCCCCACCCCGACGGCCGGCCCCGGCCCTACTCCGCCGCAGCCGTCCACAACGGCACTGTCTGGGCCTGCGGCCAGGTCCCCGTCACCGCAGACGGCGGCACTCCGCACGACATCGGCGCCCAGGTACGGCTGGCCCTGGACAACCTGGAGACCGTACTGACAGCAGCAGGCGCCGGCCTGGGCACACTGCTCAAGCTGACGGTGTACCTGGCCGACCTCGCCGAGTTCGACCCGTACAACGCCGCCTACCTCGAACGCCTGGCGGACGTTCCGCTGCCGCCCCGCACCACGGTGCAGGTCGCCGCCTTCCGCGGCGCCAAGCGGATCGAGATCGACGCGGTGGCGGCCCTCTTCCCCGGCCCGTAACGGCCGCGGCGTACGGACACACCCCGCATTTCCCCCGCTCCGCAGACCGGGGCGCATCCGGTCACTCACTCCCCGCGCCACGCGGTCCCCCCGCCGCCCTGGCACCTCCAGCTCTCGCCTCGCGCAGAGACGCTTCCCGCGCTTCTGAACCCTTGATGGGACGGACCCGATGGACGTCGACACATCCGCCTCAGCCGGCCACCGCACCGGCTCCTCGCTCGACACCGCTCAGCTCAACAAGTTCCACATCAAGCTCTCGCTGGTCTCCTCCGGAGGACCGTTCCTCGACGGCTACATCCTCGGCATCATCGGCATCGCCATGGTCCAGATACAGGACCAGTGGAAGATGAGCATCCTCTGGTCCGGGCTGATCGGGGCGTCCGCGCTGATCGGCGTCTTCGTCGGCGGCGCGGTGTTCGGAGCGGTGACCGACCGCATAGGCCGCAAGCTGATGTTCATGATCGATCTGATCGCGATCATCGTCTGCTCGATCCTGCAGTTCTTCGTCACCGACGTGATCGAACTCTTTGTGCTCCGGCTGCTCATCGGCATCGCCGTCGGCGCGGACTACCCCATCGCCACTTCCCTCGTGACCGAGTTCGCCCCCAAGGCATGGCGGGCGAAGCTCCTCGGCGGTCTGAACGCCATGTGGTTCGTGGGCGCGACAGTCGCCGCGTTCGTCGGGTACCTCCTGCTGCGCTCGCCGGACGGCTGGAAGTGGATGCTGGCCTCGTCGGCGGTCCCCGCTGCGGTCATCGTCTGCGCGCGGGCGCGTATCCCGGAGTCCCCGCGCTGGCTGCACAGCAAGGGGCGTACCCAGGAGGCGGTCGACGTCCTCCGGGAGACCGTCGCCGAGAATGCCACGCTCGCGGACCTGCCCGAGGAGGAGGGCGCCGTCCCGATGCGCGCCCTGCTGACCGGCGGCTACCTCAGGCGCGTCGTCTTCATCTCGGTGTTCTGGACCTGCACCATCGTCACCCTCTTCGCCATCTACGCCTTCGGGCCCCAGGTCCTCGCCCTGTTCAACCTGGACGGCGGCACCGACGAGGCGAATCTGGGCTATGGCCTGATCAACCTGTTCTTCCTCATCGGCAATGTGGTGGCCCTCCTCCTCGTCGACCGGCTGGGCCGCCGTCCTGTCCTCATCGGAGGGTTCGCGGTCTCCGCACTCGGTCTGCTCTACCTCGCGGTCGAGCCGGACTCCGGCCTGTGGATGGTCGCCATCGCCTTCGCGGTGTACGCGGTCTTCAACGGAGGGCCGTCGATCCTCGAATGGATCTACCCGAACGAACTCTTCCCCACCGAGGTCCGCGCCACCGCGGTCGGGCTGTGTACGGGAATCAGCCGGATCGGCTCCGCGGTCGGCACCTTCGCGACTCCGTGGTCCCTGGCCTCGCTGGGTCTGAGCGCCACGATGTACATCGCGGCGGGTATCGCCCTCGTCGGTGCGCTCGTCAGCTTCTTCATGGCGCCCGAGACCAAGAACACGGACCTGCATGTGACGTCAGCTCTGACCGCCCGGCCCTGACCGCCCGGTCCTGACCCCGCCGCCCCGCCCGCCGGTTCGGTCTCCCCGGAGGGCGGGCCCGGCTACGTCGCCCGCCACCCCGTCCAGCGCGTGACGCCGACCTCCACGACCTCACCGGCCGGTGGCCGCCCCGCGTACTGCCGGGGGTACTTCTCCATGAGCAGCGCCACATGGCGCGCCGCGTCGGCGGACTGGCCGGCGGGCGGCAGTACCCGGGCCTGCCCGTCCGCGCGCGCCCACCACAGCTGGTCCCAGTCCTCCCGGTAGCAGTCGGTGAGCAGACAGACTCCGGGGCTGGTACGGATGTTGGCCAGCCGTTTGAGGCGGGACGAACGCTTCGGTTTGTGGTCGACGGCCATGACCAGCGTCTCGCCCGTCACCGCGAAGACCACCGGCACCAGATGCGGTCGGCCCGCGGCGTCGGTGGTCGCCAGCCGGGCGACCCTCGACGCCGCGAACCGCTCACGCGCCTCCGATGCGGACAGGCGGGGCATCAGCGGAAGCGCGCCGCGACACCGGCGAGCCGGTCGAGCTGTGCCAGGGCGTCGGCCTCCGGATCGGACGGCAGCGAGAAGAGGACCCGCTCCACATCGAGTTCCGCGTATCCCTCGATCGCTTCTGGGGTGTCGGGTACCGCGTACACGGTCACCGGCACATCGCGGCCCGCCGCGGCGCGGACCTCCTCGATCTGGGGCCGCAGTTGCGCGGGCGGAACGCTGTTGGCGAGCCAGGCGTCACCGAGTGCCGCGACCCGGGGGAAGGCACCCCTGCCACCGCCGACGTAGATCGGCGGGTACGGCCGCTGCACCGGCTTCGGCCAGGAGTAGACGGGGTCGAAGTCGACGAACTCGCCGTGGAACTCGGCCTTCTCCCTGGTCCACAGCTCGATGATCGCCCGCAGCCGCTCGTCGACGAGTCGGCCCCGGGTGGCGGCGTCGGTGCCGTGGTTGGCCATCTCCTCACGGTTCCAGCCGACTCCGACACCGAAGACGGCCCGGCCCCCGGAGATCAGGTCGAGCGAAGCGATCCCCTTCGCGGTGTGGATCGGGTCGCGCTGCGGGACCAGGGCGATGCCGGTGCCCACCAGGAGACGTTCGGTGACGGTGGCGACGGCGCTCAGCGCCACGAATGGGTCGAGGGTGCGGTAGTAGATGTCGGGCAGGTCGCCCCCGCCGGGGTACGGCGAGCGGCGGTCCACCGGGATGTGGCTGTGCTCGGCGATGAAGAGCGAGTCGAAGCCGCGCTCCTCAATGGCCCGCCCGAGGGGTGCGGGCCGGATGCTCAGGTCGGTGATGAACGTGGAGATCCCGAACTTCATACGGCTCCTTCGTCGCTGGTTTCCCGCCGGGCCCTGGCTCACCGGTCCGGCCGCGCGCCCGCGGGCGGCCCGTCCCACGGGCCGCCGTCCATTGTCGGCCGGTGAACGACGGCAGAGGCGCGGCGCGCCGGTCCCGGCACACCCCCGACGCGCTTGGCGGCAACCGCTACGGCGGCGGCGCCGTGGACCGGCAACCCGGCGGACCGGTGACACGGGGTCGGTCCGCCGGGGAGGAAGCCGCGTAGCGGGGCGGTCTGCCGGTCAGCGGCCGATGCCTCCGCCCCGTACTTCATCGGGAGCCGGAAGGAATCCGCTTCCGATGAAGTACGTCAGATAGGTACGCACCGTCGCATCGGTCAGCTCGTGCCGACGCACCCCCGCCTCCGTCGCGGCACGGTCCGTGGCCACCGAATCGAAGGAGCGCGCAGCACGCCGCATCCCTCCGCCCGCTTCATCGGGCTGCCGTCCGGCTTCGCCCCCGAGGAAGAGCTGCGCCGCGTTGTCGGGCTGACCGGCCACCCGCCTGGTCCACTCGTCCGCCGACACCGGCTCCACCACGTAACCCAGCGAACCGGCCGCTCCGAAGACCTGCGAGAGGGTCGGCGCCTGCGGACTGGTCAGGTGGTAGACACCACCGGCGGACCCGCTCCCGGCAGTCGCCTCCCGGTCGGCACCGCGCCCGGCGATCGCCACGACGGCCGCGCTCACATAGTCAACCGGTACCCAGCCCGTCGTCTCCTCGGGCCCCTCCGGGACCGCCCGCGCCTGGAGGCACCCCTTGATGAACTGCCACAACAGGTCACGCTCCTGGCAGGCCCCGGTCTGCGAGTCGCCGGAAATCCGGGCCGGCCGGTAGACCGTCACCGGAACGCCCCGGTGCCGGGCGAGCTCCACGATCCTCTCCGCCACCCATTTGCTCTGCGCGTACCCGTCAGGCAGTTCCAGCACGGAACCCAGCGGCGTCGACTCCGTAATCCGGTGTCCTCCGGACGACGCATGCCCCGGCGCGTACACCCCCGTGGTCGAGATGTAGTGCATCCCGCTCGACCCCGATTCGGCCACGAGCCGCAGCAGTTCCTCGGTGCCCCCCACATTCGCGTCGCGCAGTTCGCCGTAAGGAGCGGCGAAGTTGACGCGGGCGCCGTTGTGATAGACCGCACCGACCCTGCGCGCCAGGGCCGTACGGTCACGGGCCGACAGGCCGAGACCCGGCGCGGACAGGTCTCCCGGCAGCGCGTGGATCAGAGGAGCGTAGCGCTGCTGCCAGAGCCCGTACCGCTCCAGGTTCGCGCGCAGCCTGTGTGCGCCGTCCGTCGCGTCCGCGCACCGCACCAGGCAGTCCACGGGGCCGTCGGCCGACTCCAGCAGATCGCGCAGCAGAAACGCTCCGAGGAACCCGGATCCGCCTGTCAGCAGCGGCCGTTGCCCGTCCGGCCGCGCCTTGTGGCGGCCGGGTGCCGACGGACGTGAGATGTCGGAAGCCAGCCGCACATCGTCCCGTGGATCCGGATCCGGCCGGCCGGTGTCACGGTCGGCGGCCCCTCCGGCGGTCGCGCCGGGTGGGTCCAGCAGGCGCTGGACACCGTCGACCGTCGGCGCCGCGAAGACATCGCGTATCGACAACCGCACGCCCAGCCGCTCCTCGATGCGCTGGGCCAGCTTCACCGCGAGCAGGGAGTGCCCGCCGAGGCCGAAGAAGTCGTCGTCGATATGGACGTCCGTGACCCCGAGGACGTCGGCGAACACTTCGCAGAGGATCTTCTCCCGCTCGGTACGGGGCGCGCGCCCGGCCGGACGGCCGGCGGACGGATCAGGTGCGGGCAGCGCCCGCCGGTCGACCTTCCCGTTCGGGGTGAGGGGCAGAGCATCGAGCGCCACACATACGGACGGGACCATGTGCGCGGGCAGTACGGCGGCGAGTTCGGACCGCACATCGGCCGCCGTCGCCTCCCGCCGGCTCTTCCCTGCAACGGTGTAGGCGACCAGGCGCCGGTTGCCTGGTTGGTCTTCGCGGAGGATGACGCGGGCGGCGCTGATGCCGGGGAGGTTGGTGAGTGCTGCCTCGATTTCGCCGGGTTCGATGCGGAAGCCGCGGAGTTTGATCTGGTCGTCGGTGCGGGTGAGGTATTCGAGTTCGTTGTGGTGGTTCCAGCGGACGAGGTCGCCGGTGCGGTACATGCGTTGGCCGGTGGTGGTGAAGGGGTCGGCGATGAAGCGTGTTGCTGTGAGGGCGGGTTGGTTGTGGTAGCCGCGGGCGAGTCCGTCGCCCGCCACGTACAGCTCACCGGTCACCCCGGGCGGCACCATCCGCAGCCCGGAGTCGAGTACGTACACCCGGGCGTTGTCCACCGGCACACCGATCGGCACGGTCCGTACCGGTGACTGCGGCCCGTCGGCCTGCTGGAACGCGCTGATGGTCGCACAGACGGTCGTCTCGGTCGGGCCGTAGGCATTGACCACACGCCGGTCCGCGGCCCACTGCCTGACCAGGGCGGGCGTGCACGCTTCACCGGCCAGGACCAGCGTGACATCCCGGGGCACCCCGTCCGCGGGCATCACGGCCAGGGCGGCGGGAGGCAGCGTGAGATGGGTGACGCCACGCTCCGCGAGCAAGCGCGCCAGCGGCGGCCCCGGCGCCAACTCCTCGGGAGTCGCCAGCTCCAGGCAGCCACCGGTCAGCAGCGCCATGCAGAACTCCCAGAAAGCCGCGTCGAAACTGACCGACGCCATCTGCAGCACCCGGCTCCCGGGCCCCAGCCCCAGCCGCTCCACCTGCGTCCGCACCATCGCTTCGACCCCGCTGTGGGTGACGGTGACTCCCTTTGGTTGTCCGGTGGAGCCGGAGGTGTGGATGAGGTAGGCGGGGTGGTGGGGGTGGGGTGTGTGGGTGGGGTTGGTGGTGTGGGGGGTGGTGGGTTGGTGGGTGTTGAGGTGGGTGGTGGGGATGGTGTGGGTGGGGAGTTGGGTGTTGGTGTGGGTGGTGGTGATGAGGTGGGTGGGTTTGGTGGTGTTGAGGATGTGGGTGGTGCGGTGGTGGGGGTAGGTGGGGTCGATGGGGAGGTAGGCGGCTCCGGTTTTGAGGATGGCGAGGGTGGTGGTGGGGAGTTGGTTGGTGCGGGGGAGTGCGAGGGCGATGAGGTCTTCGGGGCCGATGCCTTGGTTGGTGAGGTGGTGGGCGAGGGTGTTCGCGCGGGCGTTCAACTCCCCGTACGTCAGCACACCCGCGCTGTCGCGCACGGCCGGTGCGTCGGGGGTCCGCCTGGCCCACTCCTCGAACAGCTCGGGCACCGTCGCGTGCGACAGCTCCCGTACCGGCCCCTGCCCCCACTGGGTGAGCTGCGAGCGTTCCGCCCCGGTGAGCAGTTCATAAGCGTGGACACACTGGTCGGGGTCGGCCACCACCGCCGTCAGCAGACGTGAGAACCGCTCGACGAGCCTGCGCACCGTCCCGGCCTCGAACAGCTCCGTGGAGAAATCCACGGTCGCTTCCAGGCCCTGCGCCCGGCCGTTCTCGTCGTGCTTCTCGACGAAGGTGAAGGTCAGGTCGAACTTGCTGATGCCGGTGTGGACGGGCAGGGCGGTTGTGGTGATGCCGGGGAGTTCAAGTGCGGCGGTGCCCTGGTTCTGGAGGACCAGCATCGTCTGGAAGAGAGGGTGGTGGTTCTGCGAACGGGTCGGGTTGAGCTCTTCCACGAGTCGTTCGAAGGGGAGGTCCTGGTGGGTGTAGGCGGTGAGGTTGGTGGTGCGGGTGCGGTGGAGGAGTTCGCGGAAGGTGGGGTCGCCCGTGAGGTCCGTACGCAGCACCAGGGTGTTGATGAAGAACCCGATGAGGTGGTCGAGAGCCTCGTCGGACCGGCCGGCTACCGCGGTGCCCAGCGGGATGTCGTCCCCGGCTCCGTGGTGGGAGAGCAGGGTGGCGAGGGCGGCCTGCAGCACCATGAACATGCTGCATCCGGATGAGCGGGCCAGTTGTGCGAGCCCCCGGTGGTCGTCCTGGCCGAGCCGGAAGGGCACGGTGTCACCCGTGTGCTGTGTCACTGCCGGTCGCGGGTGATCCAGGGGCAGTTCGAGGAGTTCGGGCAGATCCGCCAGTTCCTGTCGCCAGAAGCCGAGTTGGCGGCTGAGGGGGCTGTGGGGGTCTGTCTCTGTGCCGAGGGTGTGGTGCTGCCAGAGGGTGTAGTCGGCATACTGGACGGGGAGCGGTGCCCAGTTGGGCGGTGTGCCGTGTCTGCGGGCCTGGTACGCCTGGCCGAGGTCTCGGGCGAGGGGCGCGAGGGACCAGCCGTCGGCGGCGATGTGGTGGACGACCAGGACCAGGACGTGTGCCTGGGCATCCCGCCGCAGCAGGGTGACGCGGATCGGCGTATGGCTCTCGACGTCGATCGGCTCGGTCGCCGCGCGTGTGACAAGGCCGTCCAGCTCCGGCTCCGTGACGTCGGTTGTCCGGAAGTCGAGAGGATGGTTCGAGGCGGCGAGGACGACCTGCTCGGGAGCTCCGTCCCTCTCGGGGAAGACCGTACGCAGCGGCTCGTGGCGTTCGACCAGGTCGGCGAGGGCCGCTCGCAGAGCGTGGGTGTCGAGTGGGCCGTCCAGACGCAGGACGAGGGGGATGTTGTACGTGGCGCTGGGGCCTTCGAAGCGGTTGAGGAACCAGAGGCGTTGTTGGGCGTGGGAGAGGGGGAGGTGGTGGGGTCGTTTGTGGGGTGTGAGGGTGGGTCGGGCGTGGTGGGCGGTGTCGAGTGCGGTGGCGAGTGTGGCGACGGTGGGGTGTTCGAAGAGGGTGCGGATCTCGATTTCGGCATTCAGGGTGGTGCGGATGCGGCTGGTGAGGCGGGTGGCGAGGAGTGAGTGGCCGCCGAGTGTGAAGAAGTTGTCGTCGATGGTGATGTGGTCGCGGTTGAGGATGTCCGCGAAGAGGCCGCAGAGGATTTCTTCGCGTGCGGTGGCCGGTTCTCGTCCGTGGGGTGTGGCAGCGGTTTCGGGTGCGGGTAGTGCGGTGTGGTCGATTTTGCCGTTGAGGGTGAGGGGGAGTGTGTCGAGGGTGATGAAGGCGGAGGGGACCATGTAGGGCGGCAGTGTCCGGCCGAGCAGCGCGGACAGTTCCGCGGAGTCGGCCTTCGCGCCGGTGGTGGTCGGGGTGACGTAGGCGACGAGCCGCCGGTCCCCAGGAGCGTCTTCGCGCAGGGTGACCAGGGCGGTCGCAACGGAGGGGTGGGATCGTAGTGCGGTTTCGATTTCGGTGGGTTCGATGCGGTAGCCGCGGAGTTTGATCTGGGTGTCGGCGCGGCTGACGTACTCCAGTTCGTCGTTGTGGTTCCAGCGGACGAGGTCGCCCGTCCGGTACATGCGGTCGCCGGTCACGCTGAAGGGATCCACGACGAACCGGGTGGCGGTCAGCGCAGGTTGCCCGACGTACCCACGGGCCACTCCGGGCCCGGCCAGGTAGAGCTCACCCGTCACGTGGGGCGGCACAGGGCGGAGGCCGGTGTCGAGTACGTACGCCCGCATCCCGTCCATCGCGCACCCAATGGGCGGCACCTCCGCACCGAAGCCGTCCGCAGACACCGCGCACCGTGTGGCGAAGGTGGTGGTTTCGGTGGGTCCGTAGACGTGGTGGAACGTTGTTTGGGGGTGGGTGGTGGCGAGTTGTTGGAGTAGTCCGGGGGTTGCTGTTTCGCCGCCGGTTGCCACGAGGCGGAGTGTGCCGAGGAGTTGGGGGGTGGTGTCGGCGAGGGTGTTGAAGAGTGCGGTGGTGAGGAAGAGCGCGGTGACGTTCTGGGTGGTGATGAGGTGGTGGAGGGTGTGGGGTTCGAGTGGGCCGGGTGGGGCGATGGCGATGCGTCCGCCGGTGAGGAGTGGGGTCCAGATTTCGAAGGTGGAGGCGTCGAAGACGTAGGCGGAGTGCATGAGGATGGTGTGGGGTGTGTTTGCCCAGGTGGTGTCTGCGGTGAGGGCTGTGATGTCGCGGTGGGTGATGCCGACGCCCTTGGGGGTGCCGGTGGATCCGGAGGTGAACATCATGTAGGCCAGTTGTGCGCCGCCGATCACGGTCGGCAGGGGTGCGGGGGTGGCGGGCGCCCCGTCAGTCACGTGTCCCAGGGCGTCAACCACGAGAACCGCGACAGTGGTTCGCATGTGTTGCACCCAGGGGTGGGTGGCGGTTTCGTGGTCCACGATGAGGGCGCGCAACCTGGCGGTGTGTGCGGTCTGGTGGAGGCGTTCGGTGGGCCACTGGTGGTCGAGTGGGACGTACATGGCTGAGGCCCTGACGGCGGCGAGGGATGCGGTGACGATGCTGGGGGCGCGGGTGAGGAGGACCCCGACCCCGTCTTCTGCGCGCACGCCGTGGCCCGCCAGGCAGGCTGCCAGTTCGGCTGAGGTGTGGTCGAGTTCGCCGTAGGTCAGGGTCCCGTTGCTGCTGGACACGGCCACCGCGTCCGGTGCCGCTTTCACGCGCTCCGCGAACAGCTCGGGCAGCGACGCCCCCGAGACACCCACCGGAAGGTCCCCACCCCGGCCCTGGCCGAGCAGCCGCTCCCGCTCTCCTTCGAGCAGTACCGGAAGCTCGCCGACGCGAAGCTCCAGATCCGTCGAGAACGCTTCGAGGAGCAGCCGCAGCCGCTCCGCCATCACTTCCACGGCGGGCCGTCCGAACACGGTCGTCCGGTATCCGAAGGTGATCCGCAGATCCTCACCGGGCGCGACGGTGAGCGTCAGCGGATAGTGAGCCGCGTCGGTCCCGTGGAAACCGGTGATCCGCAGGCCCGGCAGACCTTCCTGGGCCCGGCGCAGCGCTGCCGCGTCCATCGGGTAGTTCTCGAAGACGGCCAGGGTGTCGAAGAGCTCGTCCAGCCCGGTGAGGGCGCCGATCTCGGTCAGCCCGATGTGCTGGCAGCCCAGCAGCCGCGTCTGTTCCTGCTGCGCGCGGTTCAGGAGCGCGGCCAGGGTGTCGTCACGCCGCACCCCGATCCGGACCGGGATGGTGTTGATGAAGAGGCCGACCATCGATTCGACGCCGCCGATCTCCGGCGGGCGCCCGGAGACCGTGGTCCCGAAGAGCACATCGTCCTGCCCCGTCAGATGGTGCAGCAGGACTCCCCAGGCGCCCTGCACCAGAGTGTTCAGGGTGAGCCGGTGCCGGCGGGCGGTCTCCCGCAGACGGGCGGTGGTGGCCGCCCCGAGATCCATCACCACCTGCCCGGGCAGCTCGCCCGTGGCGGCCGGCGCCGCTCCGGCCCCGGACAGCAGCGTCGGTTCCGTCACCCCCGCCAGGGCGTTTCGCCAGGAGCCGGCGGCGGCCGTACGGTCCTGGGACGCCAGCCAGGCCAGATAGTTCCGGTAGGGGGCGACGCGCGGCATGGCGCTGTCGTCTCCACCGCGCGCGTACAGCTCGAAGAGTTCCCGTACGAGCAGGGGCATCGACCAGCCGTCGAGCAGGATGTGATGGTTGGTCATCACCAGCCGGTGCTGCTCGTGCCCCATCCGGATCAGGGTGAACCGCAGCAGCGGCGGCTGCGACAGGTCGAAACGCCGGGTGCGGTCGGCCGCCAGGAACTCCGCGAGCCGTTCGGCGGGTTGGCCCTCGTCCCCGGCGCTGAAATCCAGTTCATCGAAGTCGGGCGCGACATCGGCGGCGACAGCCTGGACCGGCTCGTCCAGCCCTTCGTGGAGGAAGCCGACGCGGAGGTTGGCGTGCCTGCGCAGCAGCCCCTGTACGGCGGCGCGCAGGAGGGCCGCGTTCACCGGTCCTTCGATGTCGAAGACGAACTGCGCGGTGTAGACGTCCACCGCCGTCGAGTCGTACAGGGCATGAAACAGCATGCCCTGCTGCAACGGCGTCAGCGGGAGGACGTCCTGAAGCTGGAATCCGGTCACTTGCGTCCACCCCACGTGTTCTGCAGTAGATCGATCTGGGCCTGGTTCAGTGAGACCAGGGGAAGGTCGGAAGGCGTGTATCCACCGGCATCGGGCGCCTGGGCGTGTTCCGCGATGGCGCGCAGCGCCCGCAGCCACTCGTCGGCGAGCCGTGCCACGTCGTCCTCGTCGATGAGGTCGGTCGGCCAGGTCCAGTTGACGACCAGTCGGGGCCCGTCGGGGAGGTCCTGCGTGAAGGCGTTGATGTCGATCACGTGGTGGACGGGCGTGCCGGGGTCCTGCGCGTCCGGGCCGCCGCCGTCGAGCAGCGGCTGCCAGTCTTCGCCCGCCGTGGCGCCGCCGTCCGGCGAACCGGCGTACCTGCCAAGGTAGTTGAAGCCGATCTGGGGGGTGACCGCGTTCAGCAGCTGTCCACGGGTGACCGGGTTCAGATGGCGCAGCAGGCCGTAGCCGATGCCGTGGTCGGGGATGGCCCGCAGCTGTTCCTTGACGCGTTTGAGCGCACCGTCGACGAACGCGCCGTCGTACGTCCGCTCCCCGGGCCGGCCGACCGGCCCCGGATCGACCCTGACCGGGTACATGCTGGTGAACCACCCGACCGTACGGGACAGATCGGTGTGCTCACCGATCTGCTCCCGGCCGTGGCCCTCGATGTCGAGCAGTACGGCCGGACTTCCCGGCGTCCCGCGGTCGGCCCGCCATCCGGCGACCGCCGCGGAGAGGCCCGTGAGCAGTACGTCGTTGACCCCCGCGTGGAAGACGGTCGGCGCCGTGGTGAGCAGGGGCTGTGTCCACTCGGCGGAGAGGCTGACCGTCAGGGTCCGGGTGCGGGCGGCGGTGTCCCGCTCCGGGTCGAGGGGGCGACGCCCCAGCTGCGGATCCGGGGTCTGCAGGATGTCCCGCCAGAGCAGCAACTCGGCGGCCCGCGTGGGACTTTGTGCCTCCGCCACCAACAGCTCGGCCCAGCGCCGGTACGAGGTGGGAACCGGCGGCAGCTCCTGGCCAGGCGATCCCGGGTCTCCCGGGGGCCCGCCGGGGCGGTCCGCGGTAACCGCCTGCCAGGCGGTCACCAGGTCGGCCGTGAGGGTCCGCCAGGACACCGCGTCCACCGCCAGGTGATGGACGACGAGCAGGAGCCGGCCGGGCCGGGCGGGCCCCGCGTCGAACCAGACCGCCGCCAGCACCGCACCGGCAGCCGGCCGCAGCCGCCTGCGGGCGGCCTCCGCTGCCTCCGCGATCACCCCCGTGGTGGTCTCTTCGTCCAGTCCTTCGATGCCGACGCGGACCAGCCGGTCACGGGCGGACACCGCGCCCTGCGGAAGGACTTCGAGGCCGGGCTGCCCTTGGGCCGTCCCGGGTACCACCCTCAGGCGCAGCGTGGCGTGATGGTCGACCAGCAGCTGGAGCGCCGCGACGAGTTGCTCCTCGCCCGCCCCGGCGGGGGACCGCAGCACGCTGGACTGGTTGTAGCCGTCCGAAGGGCCGGGCCGATCGAGGAACCAGGCCGCGATCGGGGTCAGCGGCACCTCGCCCACGCCCGGATCCGCCGCGGTCTCCGGTGCGTCACCGAGCGGCACGGCCACCGAGGCGATCAGCTCGGGGGTGCGGTGCTCGAAGACCTGCCGCGGTGTGATGACCAGGCCCGCCTTACGCGCCCTGCTGACGACCTGGATGGAGAGAATGCTGTCCCCGCCGAGGGCGAAGAAGTCGTCGTCGGTGTGGACGTCGATGCCGGTGTCCGTGGCACCCAGGGTCTCACCGAACACCCGGCAGAGGACTCGCTCCCGCTCGGTTCCCGGAGCACGCCCCGCTGTCCGCACGACGGACAGGTCGGGCACCGGCAGCGTCCGCCGGTCGATCTTGCCGTTCGGCAGCAGGGGCAGCGTGTCCAATGCGACGAAGGCCGACGGGATCATGTACTCGGGCAGTACGGCGGTGAGCGCCGCCCGCAGTTCGGCTGCCGGCGGCTCCGGCCGGTCGTTCGCCGCCACGGTGTAGGCGACCAGCCGCCGTTCCCCCGGCTGGTCCTCGCGGACCACGGCGCAGGCCGCGCTGATACCCGGAAGGTCGGTGAGCGCGGCCTCGATCTCGCCGAGTTCGATACGGAAACCCCGGAGCTTCACCTGGTCATCGGCGCGTGACAGATACTCCAGCTGTCCGTCGTGGTTCCGGCGCACGAGGTCGCCTGTGCGGTACATGCGGTCGCCGCTGGTGGAGAAGGGGTCGGCGACGAAGCGGGCTGCCGTCAGTCCCGGCCGCCGCAGGTAGCCGCGGGCGAGCCCGTGGCCCGCCACGTACAGCTCACCGGTCACCCCGGGCGGCACCATCCGCAGCCCGGGGTCGAGCACGTAGGCGCGTACGTTCCAGATGGGTGCGCCGACCGGTACGACATCCGCGGCGGCCTTGCCGGGCAGCGGAATGGCCGGGTGGGCGGTCGCGTCGATGGTCGCCTCGGTCGGCCCGTAGAGGTTGTGCACCTCCACGGACCAGGCATCCGCTACCTGCGCCGCGAGGGCCACGGGGAGCGGCTCACCGCCCGACATCACCGCACGGAGGCTGTACGGCGGTGAACCGGCCGCTTCGTTCAGGACGAGCGACAGATGCGACGGTACGAACTGCGCCACTGTGACCTGGAGTTCTCGCATACGACGGAGCAGCAGCGCCGGATCACGGTTCAGCTCCGGCGGGACGACACAGACCGACGCGCCGTGCAGGAGGGGGAGCCAGGTCTCCCATACGGAGGCATCGAAGCTGGGTGAGGTGCGGGCGAGTACCCGGTCGTCGGGGGTGAGGGTGAGGTGGTCGGCCATCCATGCCATGTGGTTCGTCAGTGCGGCATGGGTGACGGTGACTCCCTTCGGCTGCCCGGTGGAGCCGGAGGTGTAGATGACGTACGCCGGGTGCGCCGGGAGCACGGTGGCGCCGGGGCACGCGGTACGGCCGGTCGACCAGGCCGCCGTGTCGTCCAGCGACACGGCGGGCAACGTGGTGGGCGGCAACTGCCCGCGCGTCTCGTCGGTCAGGATGAGCAGCGCGGGCCGGGCGTCCTCCAGCATGTACGTGATACGGGAGGCCGGGTACTCCGGGTCGACCGGCAGATAGGCGGCCCCCGCCTTGAGCACCGCCAGCATGGAGACGACGGTCCGGACCGTGCCCGGAAGCGCGAGAGCGACCAGGTCCTCGGGCCCCACCCCGCGGTCGACCAGATGGTGGCAGAGGTCGTTGGCCTCCGCGTCGAGCTGGGCGTAGGTCAGCACCCGCCGGCCGTCACGGGCCGCCACGGCGTCCGGTGTGCGGGCCGCCTGCGCCTGGAACGCCTCCGGCACCGTCAGCCGCTCCACCTGCCTGGTCGGACCCTCGGCGGCAGCGACGAGCTGCGACGCCTCTTCAGCACCGATGAAGTCGACATCCCGGACGCGCTGATCGGGGTCGGCCACCACGGACCCCAGAACCATGCAGAAGCGGTCGGCAAGCGCCCTTGCCGTTGCAGGTTCGAACAGCTCTGTGGAGTACTCCAGGCTCCCTTCGATCCCGTCCGCCCGGCCGTTCTCGTCGTGCTTCTCGACGAAGGTGAAGGTCAGGTCGAACTTGCTGATGCCGGTGTGGACGGGCAGGGCGGTTGTGGTGATGCCGGGGAGTTCGAGTGCGGCGGTGCCCTGGTTCTGGAGGACCAGCATCGTCTGGAACAGGGGATGCCGGTTCTGCGCCCTGCTGGGGCAGAGCGCGTCCACGAGTCGTTCGAAGGGGAGGTCCTGGTGGGTGTAGGCGGTGAGGTTGGTGGTGCGGGTGCGGTGGAGGAGTTCGCGGAAGGTGGGGTCGCCCGAGAGGTCCGTGCGCAGCACGAGGGTGTTGATGAAGAACCCGATGAGGTGGTCGAGAGCTTCGTCGGTACGGCCGGCTACCGCGGTGCCCAGCGGGATGTCGTCCCCGGCTCCATGGTGGGAGAGCAGGGTGGCGAGGGCAGCTTGGAGGGTCATGAACGTGCTGGTGTTGGTGGTCTTGGTGAGGAGGGTGAGCTGGTGGTGGGTATGAGGGCTGATGTGGAAGGTGAGGGAGTTGCCCTGGTGGTGGGTGAGCGCGGGGCGTGGGTGGTCGGTGGGGAGCTGGAGCAGCTCGGGGAGCTTGTCCAACTGCTTTCTCCAGTAGGCGAGTTGGCGGGCAGCGAGGCTGTCCGGGTCACCTCCCTCGCCGAGGGTGTGGTGTTGCCAGAGGGTGTAGTCGGCGTACTGGACGGGGAGCGGTGTCCAGTCCGGTGAGGTGGAGCGCGTACGGGCCCGGTAGGCGTGGCCGAGGTCGTCGGCGAGAGGGGTGAGGGACCAGCCGTCCGCCGCGATGTGGTGCACGACCAGGACCAGCACGTGGGCCTCGGCGCCCAACCGCAACAGGCTCGTACGGATGGGCACCTCCGTGGACACGTCGAAGCAGTGCGAGACGGCGGCGCCGAGCACGGTGTCCAGCTCGGCGGGATCGACCTCCTGCACCCCGGGGGCGACGTCGATCGCCGAGGTGTCGAGGATCAGCTGCCGTGCCACCCCGTCGGTCTCCGGATACACGGTGCGGAGTGTTTCGTGGCGTTCTACGAGGTCGGCGAGGGCCGCTCGCAGGGCGTGGGTGTCGAGTGGGCCGTCGAGGCGGAGGACGAGGGGGATGTTGTAGGTGGGGCTGGGGCCTTCGTAGCGGTTGAGGAACCAGAGGCGTTGTTGGGCGTGGGAGAGGGGGAGGTGGTCGGGGCGTTTGTGGGGTGTGAGGGTGGGTCGGGCGTGGTGGGCGGTGTCGAGTGCGTGGGTGAGTGTGGCGACGGTGGGGTGTTCGAAGAGGGTGCGGATCTCGATTTCGGCATTCAGGGTGGTGCGGATGCGGCTGGTGAGGCGGGTGGCGAGGAGTGAGTGGCCGCCGAGTGTGAAGAAGTTGTCGTCGATGGTGATGTGGTCGCGGTTGAGGATGTCCGCGAAGAGGCCGCAGAGGATTTCTTCGCGTGCGGTGGCCGGTTCTCGTCCGTGGGGTGTGGCAGCGGTTTCGGGTGCGGGTAGTGCGGTGTGGTCGATTTTGCCGTTGAGGGTGAGGGGGAGTGTGTCGAGGGTGATGAAGGCGGAGGGGACCATGTAGGGCGGCAGTGTCCGGCCGAGCAGCGCGGACAGTTCCGCGGAGTCGGCCTTCGCGCCGGTGGTGGTCGGGGTGACGTAGGCGACGAGCCGCCGGTCCCCAGGAGCGTCTTCGCGCAGGGTGACTAGGGCGGTCGCAACGGAGGGGTGGGATCGTAGTGCGGTTTCGATTTCGGTGGGTTCGATGCGGTAGCCGCGGAGTTTGATCTGGGTGTCGGCGCGGCTGACGTACTCCAGTTCGTCGTTGTGGTTCCAGCGGACGAGGTCGCCCGTCCGGTACATACGGTCGCCGGTCACGCTGAAGGGATCCACGACGAACCGGGTGGCGGTGAGGGCGGGGCGGTTGGTGTATCCGCGGGCGACGCCGGGTCCTGCGAGGTAGAGCTCGCCGGTGACGCCGGGTGGTACGGGGTTGAGGGCGGTGTCGAGTACGTAGGTGCGCATGCCGTCGAGGGCGTGGCCGATGGGAGGCGGGCCGGTGGGTGTGTGGGGGGTGACGGCGTGGCGGGTGGCGAAGGTGGTCGTCTCGGTCGGCCCATAGACGTGCCGGATGCGGGTGGTGGGGAGGAGATGAGCGAGGCGCTGCATGGCGGTCGGTGAGGCGAGTTCGCCGCCGGCGCAGAGCAGGGCGAGACCGGTCAGGGCCTGAGGCTCGGTGTCGGCGATGACGTTGAAGAGTGCGGTGGTGAGGAAGAGCGCGGTGACGTTCTGGGTGGTGATGAGGTGGTGGAGGGTGTGGGGTTCGAGTGGGCCGGGTGGGGCGATGGCGATGCGTCCGCCGGTGAGGAGTGGGGTCCAGATTTCGAAGGTGGAGGCGTCGAAGACGTAGGCGGAGTGCATGAGGATGGTGTGGGGTGTGTTGGCCCAGGTGGTGTCGGCGGTGAGGGCTGTGATGTCGCGGTGGGTGATGCCGACGCCCTTGGGGGTGCCGGTGGATCCGGAGGTGAACATCATGTAGGCCAGTTGTGCGCCGCCGATCACGGTCGGCAGGGGTGCGGGGGTGGCGGGCGCCCCGTCAGTCACGTGTCCCAGGGCGTCAACCACGAGAACCGCGACAGTGGTTCGCATGTGTTGCACCCAGGGGTGGGTGGCGGTTTCGTGGTCCACGATGAGGGCGCGCAACCTGGCGGTGTGTGCGGTCTGGTGGAGGCGTTCGGTGGGCCACTGGTGGTCGAGTGGGACGTACATGGCTGAGGCCCTGACGGCGGCGAGGGATGCGGTGACGATGCTGGGGGCGCGGGTGAGGAGGACTCCGACTCCGTCTTCCGCGCCGACCCCGTGGCCGGCGAGGCAGGCTGCCAGTTCGGCTGAGGTGTGGTCGAGTTCGCCGTAGGTCAGGGTCCCGTTGCTGCTGGACACGGCCACCGCGTCCGGTGCCGCTTTCACGCGCTCCGCGAACAGCTCGGGCAGCGACGCCCCCGAGACACCCACCGGAAGATCCCCACCCCGACTCCACCGGGCCATGGCCTCCCGCTCGGTGCCGGACAGCAGGTCATAGCTGCGCAGCGGACGGTCCGGATCGGCCGCCACGGCTTTGAGCAGTCGTGTGAGCCGGTGCGTCAGGGTCTCGACCGTGGTGCGGTCGAAGAGGGCTGTCGCGTACTCGACTCCCGCCGTGATGCCGCCGTGCTCCTGGTCCTCGGCGAAAGCGAAGGTCAGATCGAACTTGCTGACTCCGTTGTGCACCAGTCGGCTCTTCACCGACAGTCCAGGCAGCTCGATAGCGGCGGTGTCCTGGTTCTGGAGCACCAGCATCGTCTGGAACAGAGGCGCATGGTTACGGGCGCGGACCGGGTTGAGGCTCTCGACCAGCCGCTCGAACGGCACGTCCTGGTGTGCGTAGGCGGCCAGGTCGAACTCCCTTACACGGGCCAGGAGTTCCCGGAAAGTCGGTTCGCCCGACACGTCCGTACGCAGGACGAGCGTGTTGACGAAGAACCCGATCAGGTCTTCGAGAGCGCCGTCGGTGCGACCGGCCACGGGTGTGCCGAGAGGAATGTCGTCCCCCGCGCCGTGCCGGGAGAGCAAGGTAGCCACGGCGGCCTGCAGCACCATGAACAGGCTGCTGCCGGAGCCCTTCGCCAAGTCGAGCAGCTGTCTGTGCAGGCCGGCGTCCAACGTGTAGGAAACTGTCGCGCCCGTGTGATCCGCGACGGCAGGGCGGGGCCGGTCGACGGGTAGGTCGAGGAGCCCAGGGAGGCCCCGCAGCGCATCGCTCCAGAAGGAGAGTTGACGCGAAGTGACACTGCCGGGGTCGGACTCTTCGCCGAGCATGGTGCGTTGCCACAGCGTGTAGTCGATGTACTGGACGGCCGGTGCGGGCCGCTCGGGGGCGCCGCCGCCGACGCGGGCCCGGTAGGCATCGCCCAGGTCGCGGGCGAGCGGCGCGAGGGACCAGCCGTCCGCCGCGATGTGGTGCACGACCACGACCAGCACGGTACGGGTGGGGCCCGTCCTGAAGAGCCAGGCCCGCAACGGGAGATCGTTGGTCACGTCGAACGGAGTAGCGACCGCGGTGGACACCGCCGCTTCGAGACGGGTCGCGGTGACCTCCTCGATCGTCAAGTCCACCGCCAACGCGGCGCTCTCCAGCACGCGTTGGTTCGGGACTCCGTCCGTCTCCGGGAACACCGTACGCAGCGCCTCATGACGGGCCACCACATCACCGAGGGCCGCGCGCATCGCATCCGTGTCCAGCTCTCCGTCGAGCTCCAGCACCAGCGGGATGTTGTACGTGGAGCTCGGCCCTTCGAACCGGTTGAGGAACCAGAGCCGCTGCTGCGCGAAGGACAGCGGGATCGATTCAGCACGTACGGCTCTGACCACTCCCGCCCTGCCCCGGTCCGCACTGTCGAGCGCCGTGGCGAGCCGGGCGACCGTCGGGTGCTCGAACAGGGTACGGACCTGGAGTTCCGCTCCCAGGAGTGAACGCACCGCGCTGACCAGCCGCGTCGCCAGGAGGGAGTGCCCGCCCAGCGCAAAGAAGCTGTCGTCGACCCCTACCTCCGGAAGGCCCAGCAGCTCGGCGAAGAGACCGCACAGAATCTCTTCCTGTACCGAACGCCTGCTGCGGTCGCGGCCGCCGCTCGGAGCGGCATCAGGCACGGGCAGCCTGCCCCTGTCGACCTTGCCGTTCGGCAGCAGCGGCAGCGTGTCCAGCGCGACGAAGGCCGACGGGACCATGTGCGCGGGCAGTACGGCTGTGAGTGCGGCCCGCAGATCGGGCGTCGGTGGTTCCTGCTGGGCGGGCGTAGCCACGGTGTAGGCGACGAGGCGCCGGTTGCCTGGTTGGTCTTCGCGGAGGATGACGCGGGCGGCGCTGATGCCGGGGAGGTTGGTGAGCGCTGCCTCGATTTCGCCGGGTTCGATGCGGAAGCCGCGGAGTTTGATCTGGTCGTCGGCGCGGGTGAGGTATTCGAGTTCGTTGTGGTGGGTCCAGCGGACGAGGTCGCCGGTGCGGTACATGCGTTGGCCGGTGGTGGTGAAGGGGTCGGCGATGAAGCGTGTTGCTGTGAGGGCGGGTTGGTTGTGGTAGCCGCGGGCGAGTCCGTCGCCCGCCACGTACAGCTCACCGGTCACCCCGGGCGGCACCATCCGCAACCCGGAGTCGAGTACGTACGTCCGCACGTTCCAGACCGGGCCCCCGAGGGGCACGGTCCCCGACACCGTGTCACCGGAGAGCGGCCGCACCGCACGGGCGGTCGCGTCGATGGTTGTCTCGGTCGGCCCGTAGAGGTTGTGCACCTCGACCGACCACTCCTCCGCCACACGGCTCGCCAGCCTGACCGGAAGGGGCTCTCCGCCCGCCAGCACCGCCCGGAGCCCGGACGGCGGGGGAGCGGTGGTGGCGTCCAGAACCGCCGAAAGATGCGACGGCACGAACTGCGCCACCGTGACGCGGAACTCCTCCATCCACTCCATCAGAAGGACGGGGTCCTGATTGGCGATGTCCGGCAACACACAGACCGACGCGCCGTGCAGGAGGGGGAGCCAGGTCTCCCATACGGAGGCGTCGAAGCTGGGTGAGGTGCGGGCGAGTACCCGGTCGTCGGGGGTGAGGGTGAGGTGGTCGGCCATCCATGCCATGTGGTTCGTCAGTGCGGCATGGGTGACGGTGACTCCCTTCGGTTGTCCGGTGGAGCCGGAGGTGTGGATGAGGTAGGCGGGGTGGTGGGGGTGGGGTGTGTGGGTGGGGTTGGTGGTGTGGGGGGTGGTGGGTTGGTGGGTGTTGAGGTGGGTGGTGGGGATGGTGTGGGTGGGGAGTTGGGTGTTGAGGTGGGTGGTGGTGATGAGGTGGGTGGGTTTGGTGGTGTTGAGGATGTGGGTGGTGCGGTGGTGGGGGTAGGTGGGGTCGATGGGGAGGTAGGCGGCTCCGGTTTTGAGGATGGCGAGGGTGGTGGTGGGGAGTTGGTTGGTGCGGGGGAGTGCGAGGGCGATGAGGTCTTCGGGGCCGATGCCTTGGTTGGTGAGGTGGTGGGCGAGGGCGTTCGCGCGGGCGTTCAACTCCCCGTACGTGAGAGAGCCGTCCGCATCCCGCACCGCCACGGCGTCGGGTGTGCGGGCCGCCTGCGCCTGGAACGCCTCGGGCACGGTGAGCCGCGGAACCTGCCCGGCCGGCCCGCGTCCGGCGGCGAGAAGCTCCGACTGCTCCTGCTGAGTGAGCAGCTGCATACGGTGCACCCGCTGCTCGGGATCCGCGACGACACCGGCCAGCAGGCGCGACAGCCGGTCGGCCAGTGACTGCGCCGTGGACCGTTCGAACAGCTCCGTGGAGAACTCCAGATACCCCGTCAGTCCGGCGGGTTCGCCGTCGTCGTCCTGCGTTTCGGTCAGCGAGAACGTCAGGTCGAACTTACTGACGTCGGTGTGGACGGACTGATCCGTCACCACCACCCCAGGCATGTCGATCCCGGCGGTGGCCTGGTTCTGCAGGACCAGCATCGTCTGGAACAACGGGTGATGGCTCTGCGAACGCTCCGGGTTCACCGCCTCCACCAGCCGCTCGAAGGGGACATCCTCATGTGCGTAGGCCGCGAGGTCGAAGGCGCGTACCCGGGCCAGGATTTCGCGGAAGGTGGGGTCGCCCGAGAGATCCGTACGCAGCACAAGGGTGTTGACGAAGAACCCGACGAGATCTTCGAGAGCCTCGTCGGACCGGCCGGCCACCGCGGTGCCGAGCGGGATGTCGTCCCCGGCACCGTGGCGGCAGAGGAGTACGGCGAGGGCCGCCTGCAGCACCATGAACATGCTGCACCCCGACGACCGGGCCAGTTGTGCGAGCCCCCGGTGGTCGTCCTCGCCCAGCAGGAAGGGCACGGCGCCACCCGCGTGCGTTGCCACCACAGGTCGCGGGCGGTCCAGGGGCAGTTCGATGCGTTCGGGCAGGCCCGTCAGCTTCTCCTGCCAGAAGCCGAGTTGGCGGCTGAGAAGACTTTCCGGGTCATTCTCCTCGCCGAGGGTGTGGTGTTGCCAGAGGGTGTAGTCGGCGTACTGGACGGGGAGCGGTGTCCAGTCCGGTGAGGTGGAGCGCGTACGGGCCCGGTACGCCTGCCCGAGGTCCCGGGCGAGGGGTGCCAGGGACCAGCCGTCCGCGGCGATGTGGTGCACGACCAGGACCAGGACATGCGCCTCAGCGGTCAACCGCAACAGCTTCACCCGCACTGCGGGGTTCCCCGCCAGGTCGAAGGTTCCGCCCGCCGCCGATGCCACGCTGTCCTGCGCCCAACGTGCGGCCTGCTCGGAGGTCGCGCCGACCGGGGCACTCTCCACGATCAGTGGCACCAGGCCACGCGCTTCCGCAGCGGGGTGCACCTGCTGATGGGGGACTCCGCCCTCCTCCACGAGCACGGTGCGGAGTGTTTCGTGGCGTTCTACGAGGTCGGTGATGGCGGTGCTGAGGGCGTGGGTGTCGAGTGGGCCGTCGAGGCGGAGGACGAGGGGGATGTTGTAGGTGGGGCTGGGGCCTTCGTAGCGGTTGAGGAACCAGAGGCGTTGTTGGGCGTGGGAGAGGGGGAGGTGGTCGGGGCGTTTGTGGGGTGTGAGGGTGGGTCGGGCATGGTGGGCGGTGTCGAGTGCGGTGGCGAGTGTGGCGACGGTGGGGTGTTCGAAGAGAGTGCGGATCTCGATTTCGGCATTCAGGGTGGTGCGGATGCGGCTGGTGAGGCGGGTGGCGAGGAGTGAGTGGCCGCCGAGTGTGAAGAAGTTGTCGTCGATGGTGATGTGGTCGCGGTTGAGGATGTCCGCGAAGAGGCCGCAGAGGATCTCTTCTTGTGGGGTCCGCGGACGACGGCCGCCCGTGGCACTGGCGGCTTCGGGCGCGGGCAGGGCCTTGCGGTCGATTTTGCCGTTCGGGTTGAGAGGCAGCGAGTCCAACCGTACGAACGCCGAAGGAACCATGTACGACGGCAACGACCGCCCCACCTCGGCCGCCAGCGTGTCGGGGTGCAGCGGGCCGCCATCGGCGGATACGACATACGCCACCAACTGGCTCGCGCCGGGGATGTCCTCGCGCAGTGTGACCAGGGCGGTCTTCACCGAAGGGTGGGACCGTAGTGCGGTTTCGATTTCGGTGGGTTCGATGCGGTAGCCGCGGAGTTTGATCTGGGTGTCGGCGCGGCTGATGTATTCGAGTTCGTTGTGGTGGTTCCAGCGGACGAGGTCGCCGGTGCGGTACATGCGGTCGCCGGTGGTGGTGAAGGGGTCGGCGGTGAAGCGGGTTGCGGTGAGGTCGGGGCGGTTGGTGTATCCGCGGGCGACGCCGGGTCCTGCGAGGTAGAGCTCGCCGGTGACGCCGGGTGGTACGGGGTTGAGGGCGGTGTCGAGTACGTAGGTGCGCATGCCGTCGAGGGCATGCCCGATGGGGGGCGGGCCGGTGGGTGTGTGGGGGGTGACGGCGTGGCGGGTGGCGAAGGTGGTCGTCTCGGTGGGTCCGTAGACGTGGTGGAACGTTGTGTGGGGGTGGGTGGTGGCGAGTTGTTGGAGTAGTCCGGGGGTTGCTTTTTCGCCGCCGGTTGCTACTAGGCGGAGTGTGCCGAGGAGTTGGGGGGTGGTGTCGGCGAGGGTGTTGAAGAGTGCGGTGGTGAGGAAGAGCGCGGTGACGTTCTGGGTGGTGATGAGGTGGTGGAGGGTGTGGGGTTCGAGTGGGCCGGGTGGGGCGATGGCGATGCGTCCGCCGGTGAGGAGAGGCACCCAGATTTCGAAGGTGGAGGCGTCGAAGACGTAGGCGGAGTGCATGAGGATGGTGTGGGGTGTGTTGGCCCAGGTGGTGTCGGCGGTGAGGGCTGTGATGTCGCGGTGGGTGATGCCGACGCCCTTGGGGGTGCCGGTGGATCCGGAGGTGAACATCATGTAGGCCAGCTGTGCGCCGCCGATCACGGTCGGCAGGGGTGCGGGGGAGGCGGGCGCCCCGTCAGTCACGTGTCCCAGGGCGTCAACCACTAGCACGGGCAAGGTGGTTCGCATGTGTTGCACCCAGGGGTGGGTGGCGGTTTCGCGGTCCACGATGAGGGCGCGCAACCTGGCGGTGTGTGCGGTCTGGTGGAGGCGTTCGGTGGGCCACTGGTGGTCGAGTGGGACGTACATGGCCGAGGCTCGTACAGCGGCGAGGGATGCGGTGACGATGCCGGGCGCCCGGGTGAGGAGGACCCCGACCCCGTCTTCCGCGCCCACCCCGTGGCCCGACAGGCAGGCTGCCAGTTCGGCTGATGTCTGGTCGAGCTCGCCGTAGGTCAGGGTCCCGTTGCTGCTGGACACGGCCACCGCGTCCGGTGCCGCTTTCACGCGCTCCGCGAACAGCTCGGGCAGCGACGCCCCCGACACACCCACCGGAAGATCCCCGCCCCGGCCCGTCTCCAGAATCTGCTTCGTCGCCGAGTCGTCCAGTACCCGCAGGCGCGACACGGGAGAGGTCAGGTCCGCCTGTGCCAGTTCTTCGATCAGGTGGGTGATGGCCTGCTGATGCGGCAGGACGTCCTCGGGCCGGTAGAGCTCCCGGTTGATGTCGAAGCCGATAAGCGGTCCCTTGTCCCCGGACCGTTCGTAGAGGAAGAGCGAGACGTCGTCGACCGGGCCGGTGGACAGCAGGCGCGAGACGCCGGGACTTCCCGCGAAGTCGAAGTCGTAGCCGTACGGCATGACGTTCACGACGATGTCGGAGAGCTGGGCCGTGGCACCGATGTTCTTGAGCTCGCGGGCCAACTGCTCTCTTGAGTAACGGCGGTGACGGATCGCCGGCCGCATCTCGGCCGCGACCGTACGGACCAGATCCGCCACCGTCATCCCGGGCGTGAGATGGATGTGCAGCGGCAGGATGTTGGCCGTCATGCCGGCGATCCGCCGCATGCTGTTGCGGCGGCCGTTCGAGGCCAGCCCGATGCCGACGTCCAGCGATCCTGTCACGCGGCTGACGTACGCCGCGACCGCGCTCACGAAGACGGCGGGCCAGGTGGTTCTGGTCTCCGAAGCGACTCTCCGCAGCCCCTCCATGACATGCAGAGGCAGCGACCTGCCCTGGTGGAGATGTGTGCCGGGAGCGACGGGCACCGGGCTGTCGCGGTGAGCCCCGGGTGCTGCCGGGCGTCGCTGAATGAAGGCGGCGTCGCGCGCGGACAGCGCCGATGGGCTCTGCTCGCTACCGTCCGGTGTCCGGGGCGCGAGTCCGCCGAACTTCTGTGTCCAGTACTCCCGGTCGCGCGCGAACTCCGCCGAGCGGTGGTAGCCCGTCTCGTCCTCCACCAACTCGCTGAGCGGCGCCCTGAGTTCTGGCACCTGCTCACCTCGTACGGCGGCGGTGTACAGCTCCGCGACCCGGCGGGCAATGCCGGTGCCGCTCAGCCCGTCCAGGGCGATGTGGTGGTAGCGGACGTACCAGAAGTGAAGGTCGGGGCCGAGCTTGAGCAGGGCGAAGGTGTGGCGCGGGCAGGTCAGACTGTCGACCGTCTCCATGTCGTCGGTCATGTACTGCTCGGCGGCGGCTGCCGGGTCCTGAGTGCCGGTCAGATCCACCGTGCGGCAGCGGCCCACCTGCTTCCGTACGACACGCTGGTAAACGGTGTCGCCCTCCACCACGAATTCGAGGTTGAGGCTTTCGTGTTCCTCGCTCGCTCTCCTCAGTGCGGCCTCGAATAATCTCCCGTCGAGCGGCCCATGGATTTGAATGCATTCACCTATGTTGTACTTCGGGCTCTTGGGGTCCAATAGCTGTCCGTACCACACACCTTGCTGAGCGGCAGTCAAAGGAAGAAGCCGGGCACGGTTTTCTGGCATGGTGATGCCGCCCTTTCGAAGGGTGTCGAGTCAGTCCATGAGGGCGTGACGAGCCCATCTCCCGTTGCTCAATGCGTCGGAGACGGCAAAGCAAACCGCGCCGGGCCCCTCGGGGGCCATCCGGGTCCGGAGTTGTGGTACGCCGAACCCGGTGGTCGCTCAATGGGCCTGCGAAGGCTGATGTGCGGTGGCTCCCGGCGTCGAGAGGCGGCATCGGCGGGCCGTCGCGGAACGGCCCACCTCTGCCCTGTGTTCTCTGATCGCGCCGGTTCGCTACTTACTCGCGGCCTCCATGGCCGCGACGAGACTGGCGGGCCGCATGTCGGACCAGGTCGCCTCGATGAAGTCCAGGCATTCCTGCCGCGAGCCCTCGGCCCGCGCGGCAGCCCATCCCCCCGGTACCTCGGTCGTGGCAGGCCAGAGTGAGTACTGACGCTCCTCGTTGACCAGCACAACGAACCGAGCCGAATCGTCATCGAAAGGATTGAGCACTACTTCCCCCACTCATTCTATTTCTGGTCAGTGGACCGGCAGGCAAGCGAGACCACGTAGCCCCCGGCTTCGCATTCACCTGTAATCGAACGTTGATTCCCCAGGTATCCGTTCGACCTCGGTCGAGCGTCAGTACGTTACACCCGGCGGACCTTCATATAAAACCAACTCCGGCTGACTTCTGCCCAGCAAATGCCGCTTCATGTGATCGCTACGTACAGTCAACCCATGCGGTGAAGTCGGGCCTACGTCTCTACTACCTGGCATAACGGGCTGACGAGGTACCGGAATATGCCATTGGCGTGTGCCATTCGAATGGCTGTGAGCTGCACGGGGAATGCCGGATCTTCATCAACGGGGGCGCATGAGCTGGGCGCGTGCATTCGATGCTCCGTGTCGTGCGCCGGTACGCCTGCCATGCGCCCCTGATCGGGTACGTGGTCCGCGCGGGCGCGCGACCCCTGCCACCACACAGCCGGGCGGCATCCCGGAATTCGGGCGCCACCCGTGCTTGTCTCGGCGACGGAGATCGCGGGAGACGCGGACCGGCTCCGCGCCTGGGCGCTGCTGGGGGAACTGGCACGGTGAGCGCTCGCCCCGGGCGCTCCTCAGTCCCCGCCTTCGTGATCGCTGCCCGCATCGCCCGCGCCGGTCTGGACGTTGGCTGTACGGTCCACCTCCAGCCATGAGTCCGCGTGCGAGTTGTCCACCTCGACCGCCGCGAGGTGGGCGGGCAGGGTCACGGAGGTCACGAGCAGCGGGCCCGGCGTGGCGGCAGCCGGGGCCACCTGGCCCCAGGCGGCGCCGATGGCCAGGCCGGCGGCCACGGTGAAGACGCTCCGGAGCCGTGAGGTCCGGAGCGTCTGGGGGGTCTCCGGCGTATCCGGGCGCCCCGTGCGGTGGGGTGACCCGTTGCCGTCGGTAACAGTGTCCGGTGCGAGGGGCTGTTTCATGGTCGGGTTCACGGTCGGGCGCGCTCCTCCCGGTCACCGCGAGGGCGCGGTGACCGTCGGCAGTCATGGGTGGCTGTCCGTCTGTCCGGCTGTCGTCCGACGGGCCGACGGGCCGACGGGCCGACGGGCCGACGGGCCGTCCGGCTGTCCGGATGCCGGCCCGTCGGATGAAGTCCTGGACGGAAGTGCTGGGTGGGTACCCGCGGTTGAGGGCCGCGGGTACCTTTCAGACGCCCAGGCGTGAGGGTGAGTCGTGGTGGCGGCTGATGTTGCGCTCCAGCAGCTGCGTCGACTCGGGTACGCCGACGCTCCGCGGGCCGCTGACCCGGGGGAGGCGCCCGTCCGCCGCCTTCAGCGTCCGCATCGCGGTGTCGATGGCCTCGTGAGCCGCGAAGAGGCAGGGGGTGGAGTAGATCGCGACGTCCACGTCCAGGGCGTCCAGCTCCGGGAGCGACAGCCGGGGTGACTTTCCGCCGGCGATCTGGTTGAAGAGCAGGGGCTTGTCCCCGATGACGTCCCGGATGCGGCGGATCCACTCCACACTGCGTACGCCGTCGACCAGCACCACATCGGCGTCGGTCTTGGCCAGCGCGGCGGCGCGGTGCAGGATGTCGTCCTCCTCGACCGCGTCGGTGCGGGCCACCACGACCATCTCGCCGCGGCATTCCAGCACCATGTTGAGCTTGTCCAGATACTCCTCGAACGGCAGGACCTGCTTGCCGTCGGCGTGCCCGCAGCGGCGGGGACGCTTCTGGTCCTCCAGGATCACACCGGAAGCGCCTGCCCGGTCCAGGCGCTGCACGACATGGCAGGCGACCTCCGGGTCCACGTAACCGTCGTCGATGTCGACGAGGAGGTGCCGGCCGGGGAAGGCCAGACGCAGCCGCTCCACGAACGCGACCATGTCCGGCCAGGCGATGTAGCCGATGTCCGGGAGACCGTAGTGCGAGGCCGCGAAGCCGAATCCGGAGACGAAGAATCCGTCGTAGTGCTGGGCCGCGACAGAGGCCGAGTACATGTCGTAGATCCCGATGAGCGGTGTGGTTCCGGGTGCGGAGATGTCCTCGCGCAGTGCTGGTCCGTAACGCATCGAACCTCCAAGGTTCCGATGTCCGAAGGGTGGGTTCGCCCTTCGCTTGACCGGAAATTTACAGACATTTGAAGTTCGGTTCGGTTGCCCCGAGTTCGCGACCCCGGCGGGAAGAGGTACGGGCGAGGCAGGGGCGCCCCTTTGCGTATCTGCGCAGAATCGTTTCGATGTGAGGGCCGTTCGGATGACGTGAAAGGAGTTCCGAACCAGGCGTGGCTGGGCGTGTTGGGCGCGGTGGCGCCGACGCGGGACCGGCGGCCCGGGAGCCTCCCCCCGGGTCGTCCGCGCATCGGGACGCCGCTGCGAGGCGTGGAGCCCGCTCGGCATACTGCCTCCGCCGGATCACCGCACTATGCGGCACGGCGCAGCACACAGCGGCACAGCACACAGCGACACAGGAGGAGCCATGGCCGGTAATTTCAGAACCGTCATCGATGTGGGTGCGGACCATCTCGAACAGGCCCAAGCCATCGACCGGGTGTTCCAGGAAGCGATCGCCCCGGCGACCGTCAACTTCGACTTCGACCACATCCGGGAGGCCGCGGCCGCCATACCGGACGGAACCGTCGTCAGGATGGTCCGCGGCTGGGGGCTCCAGGAGCACGCCCCGATGGGCGTCATCGTGGTCTCCCTGAAGGAGGCGGTGCGCCAGGCCCTGCCGGACGCGCTCGCCGACGCTTCCTTCTGGGACACGATCGATACCGAGCTCGTACGCGCCTTCACGGGCCTCGCCGCCCAGGAGGACGAACCGGGGCTCTCGTACTACGAGGAAGGCGTGGACCGCACCAGCTTCTACCGGGACCTGTTCTTCGCCCTCCAGGACGAGGAGGCCGAGGCGGGCGTGTACGCCATCGCCTTCTGCGTGGACGCCACCATCGGTCTGGACAAGGCCCGGCTCGGCACGCTGGGGGTCTCCGATGTTGCCCCGTTCGCGGTCCGGCTCAACGCGATCGTGGTGCGTCAGGAGCTTCGGCCCGCGGTCGGACCGACTGTCTGACGGGCGGTCATCCTGTACGGCCCGCCGTCCCGGGCCGCTTCCGGAAACGCCGTTCCGGTGTGCTTCGTCCCCTCAAGGTTCGTAGAGTGCTCCGATGAGCGGATCCCGTGGGGATGGTGAGCGTGTCGAGCGTGTCGAGCGGCTCGACGCGGAACGCACCGTGGAGGCACTGTGGCGCGAGACCGGAGTCCGTCTGGTCGTCGAAGGCCCGTGCCCCGGCGGACAGGTCGGCGCGGCATACGTACGGTGGACGGACGGTCACCGATCGGTACTGAAGTGGCGTCCTGAGGTGGGAATTTCGGGCGTCCGGAGTGGGCCGCTCGCTGTCGTAGACGCCCTCCGGGCCACGGGATACCCGGCCCCCGCGACCGAGTTGGCGGCGCAGGTGGGCCATGCGGTAATCCTGGTGCAGGAGTTGCTGCCCGGTGCTAAGATCGATCACCTCGGCCATGACCTTCTCGACCAGGCGCTCGCCCTCAACGCGGCCCAGTCCGGAGCGCTCGCCGGACACCCCGAGATCCCGGCCGTCACCCTCAACTTGTCCGAAGACGGGCAGGGTTACTGTCTCCATGAGCCGCTGCGCCGCCACAGCCGCCGCAGCCGGGCCCTCGAAGGACGGATCGCCGAGGTCGCCGCCGACCATCCCGATGACCGCCTCGACGGGGACGACGCGGTGCACTTCGACTACCACCCCGGCAACCTGCTCGTGACCGGCGGCAGGATCACGGGCGTCGTGGACTGGGACGGCGCCGCCCGCGGGGACCGTGTACTGGACCTCGTCACCTTGCGCTTCGGTGTGCACGGCATGACGTCCGACGCGGAGGTGCCCCGGCGGCTCGACGCCCTCATCGGCTCCCTGCCCGAGGCCACGGTGCGCCGCGCCTGGGCACATATGAGTCTGCGCATGGTCGACTGGGCCATCCGGCACTTCGCCCCGTCCGACGTCGACCACTGGCTCGACCTGGCCGAACGGCGTACGGGCTGACCGGGGGCGAAGGCTCGTGACGGCTCGTCACACCGTGCGCGACACCCGCAGTTCCGTCAGATACCGCTTGGTGACCCGGCCCCCGTACCGTCCGTCGATCAGCCCGGCGATGCACCGAAGCAGCCCCTCCCGGGCCTCCGGTGGCAGGGCCCGGTGCCCGGAGTAGGTCCGCAGCACCGCCAGGTACTCCGCCGTGGTGTACGTCAGGTCCCGCTGGTAGCGCCGGAGAACCACCGGGCCGAACCGGCCGCTGCGGGCGACCTCGTCCGGGTAGCGCGAGGTGTCGACGTCCTGCGCCGCCAGGAGCCGTACGCCCGCTGGGGTGGCCGGGTCGAAGCGCTCGTAGCACCCCTGGACCTCGGCGAAGAACTCCTCGCTGCCGCCCGCCACATGCTGGGTGGCGACCACGGCCAGGGCGCCGCCCGGCCGCAGTGCCTCGGCAGCCCTGGCCATCCGTACCGCGGGGTCGATCCAGTGGAACGCCGTGGCTGAGACCACCGCGTCGAACGGCTCGTCCGGCAGTGGCCAGCTCTCGAAGTCCGCGTTCACGATCTCGACCGTCGAGAATCCGGCCAGGTTGCGCCGGGCGACGGCCGCCATGTCGGCGCCCAGCTCGACGGCGGTGATCCGGCAACCGCGCTCGGCGAGCGGCACGGTGGCCTGGCCGGTACCCGGTCCGACCTCCAGAACCCGACGGCCGGGCCCGATGCCGGCCAGCGTGCCGAGGTCGTCGAACAACTGCGGAGGATAGCCCGGCCGGGCCCGGTCGTAGAGCTCCGCGTCCTCGTTGAACGTCCGGCTCAGCCGGGCACGTCGTCTGGCGTCCGGTGTGTCGTCGCGCATGAGCCAGATGCTAGGCCGAAGCGGGCGGGGGAGGCAGGGGCGTACGTCTGTCCCGGGGCGCGTCCGTCGGGGGGCGGGGGTTCCGCCCGCGCGCGGTCCCCCCCCGTAGACGTACCGTTCGCTGAACCGCTCACGCGACGTGTGCGACCCACCTACAACCTGGCCTGCCGCCGCTCGGGAGATGTGTCTGCGGTGACCTGCTCCAGCGGGGGTGCGGACAGCCCGCAGCTCATACGGCACTCGGGCTCCGCGCGCAGCTGCGCAGGCTCCGCCGGGGTCGGCCGCCGGACGGTGAGGAAGGCGATGGCCGCGCCCACGACCATGACCCCCGCACAGATCGGCATGGCCCTGTCGAACGACCGGTCGAAAGCGGTGGCCGAACGGTACGCCTCCGGACCCATCCCCGTGAGGAACGGCAGCGCGGCGACCGCGATCAGTCCGGCCGCCCGCGCCGCCGCGTTGTTCACACCGCTTGCGAGGCCGGCCCGCGCGGTCTCCACGGAGGAGAGCACCGTCGAGGTCAGCGGTGCGATAAGCGTGACCAGGCCCGATCCGAGTACCAGCAACGCGGGGAGTACGTCCGTGGGGTAGAAGGCGTGTCTGCCGACCCTCAACATCAGGAGCAGGCCTCCCGCACAGAGCAGCGGCCCCACGGTCAGCGGGATCCGCGGACCGATCCGGTCGGCGAGCTGCCCGGATCTCGCCGAGAACAACAGCAGGAGCACCGTCGTCGGCAGCAGGGCCGTGCCCGCAGCCAGGGGTGAGTAGCCGGACACGACCTGAAGCTGCAAGGTGCCGAGGAAGAAGAAGCCCCCCAGCGCCGCGTACACGCACAGGGTCACGATGTTGACCATGGAGAACAGCCGGGAGGAGAAGATCGACAGCGGCAGCATCGGGTCCGACCGCCGCTTCTCCAGCAGCACGAACGCCACCGCGCTGACGACGCCGAGCACTCCGGCCCATCCGTTCCGCCCGATGAGCGAGTAGGCCAGGAGCGCCAGTGCGAGCGCTCCGAGCACGGCCCCGCCCACGTCGAACCCGCCGTGGTGCCGCGGGTCCTTCGTCTCCGGCACATGCCGGAGCGCGACCGGTACGCAGACGGCCGCGAGCGGCAGATTGATCAGGAACACCCAGCGCCAGCCGGGGCCGTCGACCAGCCAGCCACCGACGAACGGGCCGATCGCCGATCCGATGCCGCCGAGCCCCGACCACATGCCGACGGCCTTCGAGCGGTCGTCCGGGTGGAAGCCGGCCTGGATGATGGCGAGGGAGCCCGGGGTCAGCAGCGCACCGCCGATGCCCTGGAGGGCCCGCGCGAGGATCAGCACCTCCGCGCTGGGCGCGACCCCGCACAACAGTGAGCCGGCGGCGAACCAGACCACTCCGGTGACGAACACCCTGCGCCGCCCGTACCGGTCCCCGAGCGAGCCGCCCAGGAGGATCAGGCCGGCCAGGGTGACCGTGTAGGCGTTGGTGATCCACTGCAGGGAACCCAGTTTGGCGTGCAGGTCGTCACCGATGTGCGGCAGGGCGACGTTGACGACGGTGGAGTCCAGCAGCGCCATACTGGAGCCGAGCACCGTGGTGAGGATGACCCAGCGGCCCTTGGCCGTGGACAGGCGGATATCCATATCCGGATCATCTCCGGCCGCGGCGGGCCCGGCGAGCCGGTCAGCGCGGTCGGCCCGTGGGCCCATACCCGCGGCCCCGTACGCCCGCAGCCTCGCAGGACCTCGGCCTCTGTAGGACCTCAGCCCCCGCAGGACCTCAGCGCAGAGCGGCTGTGCGTCGTGCTGCCGTGGTGGCCCGGCCGGGGGTCCGGCCCGCGGTGCGCGACTCGACCCACTCGGCCAGCCGGGAGAGCAGCCAGTTCATCACCACGAAGATGACCGCGACCTCGAAGTAGACCTGGAGGAAGTCGTTCTCCAGATAGGAGCCCAGTACATTGCCCTGGTGCATCAGCTCGGGGTAGCTGACCACGTAGCCCAGTGTGGTGTCCTTCAGGGCGCGCACGGCCTGTCCGATGATGGTCGGCAGGAGGGCGCGTACCGCCTGCGGCAGCACGATGAGGCGCATGACCTGTCCGTGCCGCAGGCCGACGGCGTACCCGGCCTCGCTCTGGCCACGGGGGAGCGCGAGTACACCGGCCCTGAAGATCTCCGCGAAGTTGCCGATGGAGTGCAGCACGATGGGGATGACGAGCTGCCAGAACGGTGGCAGACGCAGCCCGAGCGCCGGCAGCGCGAGCAGGAAGAAATACACCACGAACAGCAGGGGCAGTGAGCGGAAGAGCTCCACCACCGCGCCCGCCGGTACGGAGACCAGCCGCCGCCGGGAGAGCCTCAGCAGACCCATGACGGCACCCACCGGAAGCCCGATGGCGATCGACACCGCACCGGCCAGCACGGTGTTGCCCAGCGCGCTGAATATGAACTGCTGGATGGATGCCTGGCCCAGCGGCTGCCACCGGTCCCCGTCCAGTTGTCCGTGGCGGGACAGCTGCACGAGCACCACGGCGACGCCCAGCGCCACCACCGCAGATGCCACGGCCGACGCGATCCTCCGCCGCCTGCGGCCCCGCTCTCCCGGCGGTTCGAACAGCACCCCCGCGGCGCCACCCAGCGGGCGGGTCCCGGCGGGGCGCCGTCGGCGGCCGGTGGCTGCGGGGGTGGTGTCGGTGTCGGTGGGGCCGGCGTGCGGCTTGGTCCCGGTGGTCACTGGTGTGCTCTCTTCTGTCCTGTTCACCGGCTCTGTCCTGTTCACCGGCGGACCCGCAGCCGGCGCTCCAGACCTCCGGTGATCAGCCCACCCGCCAGGGTGAGCGCCACATAGAGCACGGTCGCGGACGCGAACAGCGCGATCGGCTCGACGTACTCCACGTTCAGCTGCCGGATGACCCCGGACAGCTCGTTGACCCCTGCCACCGAACCCACGGCCGTACCCAGCGCGGTGGCGATGAACATGTTGCCCAGGGGTTGGACCATGGCGCGCAGTGCCTGCGGCAGTACGACCAGCCGCAGGCACTGGGTGGTGCTCAGCCCCACGGCGCGGGCCGCCTCGACCTGTCCGGCCGGTACGGTCTCCATCCCGGAGCGCAGGATCTCGCAGATGTAACTGGCGATGTAGACGGCCAGCCCGACCGTCACCGACGTCTCCAGCGGCAGGGTGAGCCCGAGCTGCGGCAGGACGAACACGGTCACCACCACGACCAGCAGCAGCGGCAGATTGCGGATGGTCTGGACGTAGCAGGACGCCACCGCGCGCAGTACCCGCAGCGGCGACACCCGGCAGAGTCCGAGCACGCTGCCGAGGAGAAGGGCGGCGGCGAAACTGACCAGGGTGAGCAGGACAGTACGTCCGAACCCGGCCAGGATCTCACCGAAGTGGTCGGCGACGACGTTCACGGCCGTCCTCTCAGGAGTCTGCGGATGCCTTGGCGGAGGGGGCGGCGCCCGCGTTCCCCGGAGCGGGTGGCTGGGGCGCGGGGGATTTGGTCAGGGGCGTGACGTTGTCCGTCCAGGACTGCTTCCACAGCCCCTGCTTCTCAATGGTGCGCAGGAAGCCGTCGACGATCGCGGTGAACTTCGGGTCGTTCTTCGGCAGCCCGATGCCGTAGGAGGCGGCGCCGTAGGTGAAGGGGGCCACCGACAGGGCGGTGTCCTTCTTGGCGCGGGCCACGATGACGGCCTGGTTGTTGACGAAGGCGTCCCCGCGTCCGTCGCGCAGGGCCTGGAGACACTGGCTGATGGTCTGGAAGACCACCGGCTTGGCGTGGGGGGCGACCTTCTTCAGCGACTCCACCGAAGGGCCTGCTGTCGTGATCACCTTGCGTCCGTCGAGGTCGGACACCTTGGTGAGGTCCGATGTGCTCTTGCGGACCAGCACCGCCTGGCCGAGGTTCATGTAGGGGCCGCCGAAGGCGACCTTGCGGAGCCGCTCGGGTGTGATCTTGTACGTGGAGACGACCGCGTCCGCCGTGCCGTTCTGGAGCAGCGCCTCACGGGTGTCTGCGTTGATCGCGACGTGCTTGACCTCCGGCTTGCCCAGCAGGTACTTGGCGAGCATCGCGGTCAGGTCCGCCTCGAACCCCTGGTACTTCCCGGTCACCGGGTTCTTCTCCGAGAAACCCGGGTCGGTGTCCGAAGTGGCGGCCGTCAGCCGGCCGTTCTTGCGGATGCGCTCCAGGGTGGGGGTGCTCGGCAGGTCCTTGCCCACGGGGGCACGCGAGAGCAGGTCGGTGGCCGGGTCCTTGCCGCCGGCGGACTTGTCGGTCGGCAGCGCCGAACCGGATCCGCAGGCGGTGAGGGCTGCGGCACAGGCGGCGGCGGCCACGAGCGCAGCGGTTCTCCGGAGAGTCATGACCGGTTTCCTTTCACAGCCGCGGACGGCGGGCCTGGCCACTGGGGGCGGAGGCGAGTCCGGGCGGGGGAGGCAAAGCAGAGACTGTGTCGCAGAAACTACGAGAGCGTGAATCTCTGTAGTGCGCTCACCATAGTCGGGCTTCACGCCGTGTCAAGGGGTGAGTGATACGACGGCCGGTGCGGTGCGGTGCGGTGCGGTGCGGTGCGGTGCGCAGGCGCGGCGACGTGGCAGTCGGGTTGGTGGCGCGATACTCGGGGCCTGGCGGTGCGCTCGGTGGCCGCCCGCCGCGTGACGCCCGCCGCGCGCCATGCGCCGCCCGCGACACGCGTGATGTCGGACGCGCGCGGCCCCGGTCCCCCGCGGGAAGGTGCAGCCGCAGGCGGTGTACGAGCGGCACCCGGCCCCGACACCCCGACGCCTCGACGCCCCTGTGTCACGGCAAGGGGGGCGGGGTGAGAGGAAGAGGGCGAGGCAAGGGACCCGGAGGCGGGCCTCAGTCGGCGGGGCCGGTCGTGCCCCGGCCCCGCCGCCGACGCCTGGGCACATAGGCCGAGGGGTCGCGTCCGGTCAGCGACTCCCGCAGGCGGTTGAGGGTCTCGCCCGCCTCCGCCGCGCGAGCGGCGTCGCGTTCCTGGACGGCCAGCAGCAGCGCGTCGTTGAGAGTGATCGCGGCCAGCTCCTCACTGGCCAGGCCGCCGCTGGAGTGGAGCGCGGTCAGGCTGACCTCCACCCGGTCGCCGAGTACGGGGCCGAGCGAGTCCGTGACCAGGATGCTCGCCGCGCCCGACCGTGCCGTGTGGTCGAGTACCACTTCGACATCGGTCAGCAGCCGGCCGGGCGCGTACACGACCACGACATCGTCCGCCGAAAGCGGCAGGAGGGCGTCGGCCAGCTGGAAGCCGGTGGCCGCCGCCACCTGGGTGCGAAACCCCAGGCGCCCCAGGCGCAGCGCGAGATGACGGGCCGAGAGCTCCGAGGCCCCGACCCCGAAGGCGGTGACTCCGCCGGCGCCGGCCAGCAGATCCACCGCACGCCCGAACGACGTGGTGTCCAGCAGGCGGCGCGTCTGCTGCAGGCGGTCCACCGCCTCGTCGAAGATCTGGTCCAGGGCCGCGTCGCTGTCGCCGGAAGTGGCCCGGCGCCGCACGGTCGACGGGCGGCTGCTGTCGACGAAGCGCTGCCCCAGTTCCCGCTTGAGCTCAGGGAGTCCGGTGTAACCGAGCGCCTTGGCCGTACGCACCACGGTGGCGTCGCTGGTTCCGGCGGCCTGGCCCAGCTGCTCGGCGGTGGCGAAGGGGACATCCTGCACGTGGTTGCGCAGATACTCCGCGACCTGCCGCTCCGCCGGGGACAGCTGGGCCAGCCGCTCGGCCACACGGGTGTGGAATCCAGGTCCCGCCGGGGCGGAGCCAGGGCCAGTAGTTTTCATGACGGGTATTGACTCCTCTGTAGTGTGCACTACTACTATCGGGTGCCCGTAGCTACGAGCGTCCGAGCGACTCGTAGCGGATGCTACATACGCCGAGCGTGCCACCCCGGAGAGAAGCCCCATGCAGACACCCCCCATCCCCCTGATCGAGATATCCGGGCCTCCCCGGGAGCGCGGACGCCAGTACGGCGAGGCCGCCCGCCCGCAGATCGAGGCAGCGCTCTCCTTCTACCGGGCATCCTTCGCGCAGCGTCCCGGTCTTGAGTGGCACGAAGTCACCAAGCGGGCCAGACTCTGGGTCCCCTGCGTCGAGGAGTTCGCCCCCGACCTCCTGGAGGAGCTGCGCGGTGTGGCGGAAGGGGCCGGCACCGGACTCCTGGACCTCATGGCGCTCAACGCCCGCGGGGAGATCGCCTACGACCGGACATTCGCCCGGATGGGCGCCGAGACCGGCCGTCCGGAAGCGGCCACGGGCGCCGAGGACGCCACGGAACCCGACGCCGACGGCTGTTCGTCCTTCGCGCTGCTGCCGCCCGCCGCGGGTGACGGGCATGTCTGGTGCGGACAGAACTGGGACTGGCGGACGGGCGCCGGGGAGACACTCGTCGCCCTGCGTATCGTCCAACCGCCCCTGCCGACCGTGGTGATGGTCGTCGAAGCAGGTCAGATCGGCAGGCACGGCGCCAACTCGGCGGGCATCGCCCTCAACGCCAACGGGCTCGGCGGACGCTTCGGTGACGAGATCGGCGTACCGCAGCCCTTCATCCGGCGTCGCATCCTGGACCAGGCCGGATTCAAGGACGCGCTCCAGGTGCCCTTCACGGCCCGCCAGCAGATCCCCACCAATCTGCTGCTCACCCACCGCGACGGCGTCGCTCTCGATCTGGAGACCACCCCGGCCCGCCACCAGTGGCTGTATCCGGAGGACGGTCTGCTGGTGCACGGCAACCACTACCAGGCACCCGTACCGCCCCAACTCGCTCACACATACCGGCCGTTCTCGGTCGACTCGCTGTACCGCGTCCCGCTCATCGAATCGACGCTGCGTCAGGCCCGGGACCGTACCGCATCGGCGGACGTCCGTACGGTGATCGAGCGGAGCCTCACCGACCACTTCGGGCAGCCGCACTCGGTGTGCAACCACCCGGTACCCGAGACGGATCCCCTGCTGCGCACGAGCACCATCGCGTCCAACATCGTGGACCTGACGACAGGCGAGTACCACGTGGCCGCGGGCCTGCCCTGCGAATCCCCTTACACGCCGCTGCCTTGGAACATCTACGACGGACCCGGAGGGCAGTGACGTGCCGTCACCTTCTCCCGTCCCCTCTCCCTCTTCCTCCCCTTCTCCTTTCCCGAAGGCCACCGCCGGGGAGGGCGCGCCGGGCTCGGCGGAGCCGGTCGTCCGTATGCGTGGTGTGGCCAAGTCGTTCGGTGCGCACCAGGTTCTGTACGACATCGACCTGGACGTCCACGGCGGTGAGACCGTCGTCCTGCTCGGCCCGTCGGGGTCCGGCAAGACCACCCTGTGCCGCTGCGTCAACCGTCTGGAGACCATCGACACCGGCACCATCGAGGTCAACGGCACCCCGCTGCCGCAGGAGGGCCGGGAGCTGGCCCGGCTGCGCGCGGATGTCGGGATGGTCTTCCAGTCCTTCAACCTCTTCGCGCACCGCACCGTGCTGGACAACCTGACGCTCGGCCCGCTGAAGGTACGCAGGATGCCGCGGGCCGATGCCGAGGACCGGGCGCGGGGGCTGCTCAAGCGTGTCGGCCTGGCGGACAAGGCCGGTGCCAGGCCCGCGGAGCTGTCCGGAGGGCAGCAGCAGAGGGTCGCCATCGCACGGGCGTTGGCGATGGAGCCCAAGGCGCTGCTCTTCGACGAGCCGACCTCGGCGCTCGACCCCGAAATGATCAACGAGGTGCTCGATGTGATGGTCGATCTCGCCGACGAGGGCATGACCATGCTGGTGGTGACTCATGAAATGGGATTCGCCCGGCGAGCGGCCGACCGGGTCGTGTTCATGGACGGCGGCCACATCGTGGAGTCGGCGCCGCCTGAGCGGTTCTTCGACCACCCGGAAACCGACCGCGCGGCCGGATTCCTCTCCAAGGTCCTCCAGCACTGACGGGGGCGGTCGGCGGCCCGCCCCGTACGGAGCGGGCCGCCGTGCCGGCCGTCAGGCAGCCAGTGGAGTTGCCAGCAGGTCGGCGGGGATACCGCCCTTGTCCGGAGCGTAGAAGTTCTTGATCTCGGCCTCCCAGACGTCCACCCGCACCCGGTCGGCGCTGTCGGGCTCGAAGGCGTCGAAGAGGGCGTGGATGTTCGGCAGGTCGAAGCCGACTCCCGTCATCATGCCGACGAAGACCGGGCGCGTGACGGTACCGCTCCCGTCCAGGTCTCCGAGGCGCGCGAAGCCGGCTGCGAACGCGTCGACCGCGCCGCTGAAGCGCTCGGGCGAGAGCACGCACGCCTGGTACTCGTCGTAGGTGATCCGGCCGTCGTGGTCGCTGTCCAGTTCGCCGGCCAGCGTGGTCCAGTAGCGGGTGAAGGCTGCCCGCATCGCCTGCTTCCGTGCCTCGTCGGCTCCGGGCACGGCTGCGGCCACCCGGCTGCTCATCAGGTTGAAGTCATCGGATTCCAGGACCCCGTTGCCGTCGGCGTCGAACAGGGTGAACACGAGTTTGACCCGGTTGACCGCTTCGGTCCGCATGGGCTCTCACCTTTCGTCAGGCCAGGAGACGGGGCGGCCGGGCGTGCCCGGCATCGCCCCGTACGGTGCGCGACGGCCCCGGCAGAGCCTGCCCGAGCGGCCTGGGAGGTCGGTGAACACCCTTTGCTGAAAAGGGGAGTTCGCGTCCTGGGCAACAGGGCAGGTAGCGGGAGCCGTCGCGCTGTTCACTATGCGGGCTGCGAAATCCGGCTCCACGGGAGAAACCGGCTGTTCATCAGAAGGGATGAAACGGGGGTTGTTTCGGCATGAAACGCCTCAGAAGTTGAAGACCGCGCTCTCCGAGAGGGCCGCGTTCATCTGGCAGGCGTTGCCATAGGTGGCCCGCCAGGACACCCGCCGTCCCTGCCAGACACCATCGGCTGTCACCGTCACGGGAGCCCACAGGAACGAACACCGCTGCTCCGTCGGGGCGGCGGTGAGAAGAGTCAAATCGCCGCCTACGGCGCTCAGTTCGTCGCAGGCGGCGCGGCTCGCCGGATGGGTGCCCTGCGGCCGGGGCGCGCAGCTCAGGGTGACGGCGCGGGCGACCGTCGATGCCGCCCCGTCACCCTTGCCGATGGTCAGGACGAGTGCGGAGGGGGCGTAGACGCTCGTCGTTCTGGCGTCCGCCGTCCCGGCGATGCCCGTCACGCAGGCCGCCGCCGCGAGTGCCGCCACGCCAAGCGTCTTGAGGCTGTGCCGCATGTCAGATCTCCTGTCACAGGGGGTGGTTGATTGCGGACAGGAGTCTGACCGGTGCGGAGAGTTGCTGCACCTTGCTGATCGGTTTTCGGACGTTCGTGTCCGCTGAGGATGACGGAAGGGGAGATTCGGGCAGCTCGCAGCGGGCGGACGGCGCGCCTGGGGAGTGTCCAGCATGTGGACGAACTAAATTGGTCTCATCGTAAACAGTCGCCTGACCTGCAATAAAGCAGATCTGGTTTCTTCTTCAAGCGCACACTTTCGGCTCGAAAGACCCGGCTTCGATCCGAAGATCAAGTCGGCGACATCCGGGACTTCATCCGGGACGTCATCCGGCACGGGCGGTCGCGCCGGAGAGGGCTTTGACCAGTTCCTCCCGGGTCATGGACGACCGGCCGTGCACCCCGGCGGCCGTTGCCCGTTCATAGAGCTCCGCCTTGTTCAGCTTCTCCAGATCCGCGGCGGACCGCTGTCCCGAAGCCCTGCCGCTCCGGTGGCTCTTCCCTCCGCCCCGGCCCCCGGACCGGCTGCCGCTCCGACTCCCGGACCGGCTCCGGGCCGCACCACCGGAGCGGCCCTCGGCCGAGTCGACACTGGCCCGCAGCGCACTCATCAGGTCGATGACGTTGGTGGACTCGGGAGGTGCTTCCGCCTTCTCCACGGTCTCTCCGCCGAGTTTGGCCTCGATCAGTTTGCGTGTTTGCTCCTGATAGGTGTCGTGGTACTCCTCGGGGTCCCACTCGATGCTCATGGCCTCGACCAGTTGCACGGCCGTCTTCATCTCCCGGTCGGTGACATCCGGCTTGTCCGGCAGATTCCCCACCTCGCGATGAGGATCGCGTACTTCGTCGGCCCAGTGCAGCGTGTGCATCGCCAGGATGTCGCCCTCGGCCTTCACCGCGACCAGGTATTCGCGGTTGCGCATCACGAATGTGGCGATGCCCGCCTTGTTCGACCGGTCCATGGCCTGGTGGAGCAGCGCGTAGATCTTCTCGTACTCCTTCCCCTTCGGGCCCAGGTAGTACGTCCGGTCGAAGAAGATGGGATCCACCTCGTCGAGATCGACGAAACCGCTGATCTCCAGCGACTGGGAACGTCCGGGTGCGATGTCGTCCAGTTCCCCGGGGTCGACCACGACGTACTCGTCGCCCGCGTCGACGCCCTTCACGATGTCGTCCAGCGGCACTTCTTCTCCGGTGCGCTCGTTCACGCGACGGTTGCGGACCCGGTCGGATGTCCCGCGCTGGAGCTGATGGAAGCGGACCGTGTGGCTCATGGTCGCCGAGTACAGCTGGACGGGCAGGCTGACAAGCCCGAACGACAGGGTTCCGCTCCACACCGGACGCGCCATGGTCACCACCGTCCTCCCGATCCGTTACGGGACTGAGAACGCAGGCCGCCGTCACCCGACCCGGTGGCCCTGTCCCGGATCCCGTACCTCAACCTTCGCGCGGATGTGACCGCGGCGCTCGTGGAGGAGGGCTGCGGGCGGGCGCGTCCCGACCGGCCCCTTGTTATGTTTTTCGGGCGCCTCCGTCCTGCCGAGGAGGCACTGCGGAGGAGGCACCCAGGGATGACGGGCCATGGTGATGCCCCGGCGGGGCAGGGGTACGACGCCACCCCCTACCTGCCCGCACGCGGCGGTCTCCCGGCCCACCGCAGAGCCGCCGCCGAGTGCCGTGGCTGCCCTCTCTTCGAGCACACGACCGGGACGGTTTTCGGTGCGGGAAGCTCCGACGCCCGTGTCGTACTCGTCGGTGAACAGCCGGGCGACCAGGAGGACCGTCGCGGGGAGCCGTTCGTCGGACCCGCGGGCCGGATGCTGCGGAAGGCGCTCGAAGAGGCCGGTGTCGACCTGGAGGGGGCGTACCTCACCAACGCGGTGAAGCACTTCAAGTTCACCTCGGCCGGGCGGGGCAAGCGCCGTATCCACAAGCCGCCGAGCCTGCGCGAGCTGACCGCCTGCCGCCCTTGGCTGGCGGCAGAACTGCGCTTGGTGAAACCGGAGTTGGTGGTGGCACTCGGTGCGAAAGCGGCCCGGTCGCTGTTCGGCCCTTCCTTCCGGGTGACGAAGGACCGGGGCGTCCTGTTCCCGATGCCCGCTGCGGACGGCAGCGGCGACAGGGCGGTCGGGCAGGCCGGATCCGACGCCCGCGCCCTGGCGACGATCCATCCGTCAGCCGTACTGCGGTCCGACGACCGCGCGTCCCTGTACGCGGGACTCGTATCGGACCTGCGCGTGGCCGCCGAAGCCCTCCGCTGAGGGCCGATGCCGGCGCCGGGAGCGTCGGATCCCCGAGAGGCCGCCGTCGAATTCGATTGTGGCGGGGCAGAGGGCCGCGCTACCAATGCCGCTATGAAGGTGACTTTTCCTCGCCTGCCGGACGGTCGGCGGGCCTACTGCGTCGTCCGGCGCTCGGATGGTGTGCGCTATCGGTTGAACGAGGGGGTCGCGGGCGCGGGTGTCCCGCACGATCTCGTGCATCTCGTCGTGGAGCGGCGGATGCGTGACGACACCGGCTTCTGGGGAGCCGTGGCCGCAGGCGCGGTCTTCGGGAGCATGGAACACCTCGACGGACGGCGCCCACCCCATGCGGCCGACCGGTCGCGACGGGCGATCCGGGCCCGCGCCGACCGTCTGACGCGCGCCGAGCTGATGGCTGGGCTGGTGGAACAGGTCATCGAGCATCGGCTGACCACGGTCGAACAGGTGCGGAAGGCTTCCCGGGAGACGCTGTCTGTACTGCCCGACGCGCGAGTGGACGAGCAGGGCGTCCTGGCCGCTGCCGCTGAACTCTGTGGGGTGGCCAGGGAGTGGGCCGAACTGTCGCCGGGTGAGGAACTCGTCGTCGACTGGCCGGAGCGGCGCCCGGCCCGGAGGCCGCCCCGAGCGTAGGCCGCCCCGAGCGGCAGGATCCGAGAGCGGCGCGGCTCGGGATCGTCAGCCCCCCGCCACCGGCCAGGCCTCGCTGCCCCGCCGTCGCCGCCAAGGCAGCGTGGCCAGGCCCGCTGCGCCGTCCCGCTATCCCCGCGTCCCGTTCCCCGGCCGAGCCCCTGCCTGCGGATCACGGCTGCCGAGGAAGGCGAGGCGGTACGCCTGAGGGGGGAGGCCGACACGGCGGATGAAGTGACGGCGCAGATTCGCCGCACTGCCGAGTCCGCTGGCGACGGACACCTGTTCCACGGGGAGCGTGCTGGTCTCCAGCAGGTGCTGGGCGCGTCGGATGCGCTCCTGCTGGAGCCAGCGCATGGGGGGCACCCCGATGGTCTCCTCGAAGCGGCGGGCCAGGGTCCGCCGGCTGAGGCTCGCCTGCCGGGCGAGGTCGGCGAGAGTGATCGACCGGTCCAGCCGGGCCCGTGCCCAGTCCAGAAGCGGCCCGAGCGTGATGTCGTCGCGGCCCACGGCGGGCAGTTCGACGTACTGGGACTGGCCGCCCGCCCGGTGCGGTGGTGTCACCAGGCGGCGGGCCAGCGCATTGGCCACGGAGGCCCCATGGTCGACGCGCACCAGCTCCAGACAGAGGTCGATACCGGCGGCGGTCCCGGCCGAGGTGTAGACCCCGCCGTCCTCGACGTAGAGCACCTTCGGATCGAGGCGTACGTCCGGGTGGCGCCGGTTGAGTTCATCGGCATGCATCCAGTGGGTGGTGGCACGGCGGCCGTCCAGAAGTCCCGCTGCCGCCAGGACGAACGCGCCCGAACAGATGGCCGCGACGCGTGCCCCCGCCGCGTGTGCCGCCCGGACCGCCTCGACCAGCTCGGCGGGCTGTTCCCGGTGCACGTTGGCGCAGGCGGGCACCACCACCGTGTCCGCCAGGACCAGGTCGTCCAGGTCACCGGCGCCACCCGCGACGAAACCGTGCGCGACCGTCGTACCGGGGGCCGCCGCGCAGACGCGCAGGTCGTACCACGGGTCCGCCAGGTCGGGCCGGTCGATGCCGAAGACCTCGCATGCCACGGCCAGTTCGAAGATCGGCGCCTGCTCCGTCACGGCGAGGGCGACGCGGTGCGCGGCAAGGTCCGTTCGCATAAAGGCAATTGTGCCACTGGTCCGGAGAGTGCGGAATCCCGAATCTGGGGGGAGAGACCACCGTGAGAGGGAAGGAACCCGGATGAGCTCCACTCGGCGCCCGGCAGAGGGCAGGCCGAAGTCCCGGCCGAACACACCCGTGGGCAGTCCGGGAGAGGACTCGCCGGCACGGGGCACGATCGGCTACGGACAGGCGGTCGCCCTGTACGTCGGAGCGGTCCTCGGTGCCGGGGTGCTGGTCCTGCCCGGCCAGGTCGCATCGGCCGCGGGACCCGCCTCCCTGGTGTCGTGGCTGTTCATGGGGCTGCTCGGGCTGCCGCTCGCCATGACGTTCGCCGCCCTGGCCACGCGGTTCCCCGACCCCGGGGGCATCTCCACCTACGCCACCCGCGCCTTCGGACCGACCGCGGGTGGCCTCGCCGGGTGGTTCTACTTCGTCGCCGGATCGGTCGGCCAGACCATCGTGCCGCTGACCGGGGGCTATTACATCGCCGCCGGACTCCGGCTTGACCAGGACGACGCGTTCCTCTTCGCGGCGGCCATCCTCGCGCTGGCGGTCGGGGCCAATCTGGTGGGGCTGCGGCTGAGCGGCCGTGTCCAGCTGGCCCTGTCCGGCGGTGTGGCGCTGCTGCTCCTGGCCGCCACACTGACCGCCCTCTGGCGTGTCCACGCATCGGCGTTCTCCTCTTTTGCGCCGCACGGTCTGTCCGGCGTCGCCCATGGGGCCGTCGTCCTGTTCTTCGCCTTCGCGGGGTGGGAGGCGGTCGCTCACCTGGCGGGTGAATTCCGCGACGTACAGAGGGACTTGACCCGGGCGACAGTGACCACCGTCGCCGTGGTCGTCGTCCTCTACCTCGGTGTCTCCTTCGCCGTCGTCGGTACCGGGACGTACGGCGACGACCGGCTGGACCGGATCGCGGTCGGCCAAGTGCTCGGCGCGGGACTGGGGTTCAGCGCCACCGTCGCCGCCGCGGTGCTGGCCACCGTGATCAGCCTCGGTACCACCAACGCGTTCATCGCCGCCGTCTCCAGGCTGGGTTACGGACTCGGGCGGGACGGCTGGCTCCCGGCGCCGCTGGGGCGGCGCAACGCTCGTGGCGTACCGGTGGCCGGTGTGCTGACCGTGGGCGGGATCGGGGCGGTCGGTCTGGTGGTCACACGGATCGGTGGCTGGGGTACAGAGGACATCGTCGGCCTCCCGGCGTCCCTCGTCCTGGTGACCTACCTCATCGGCACCGCGGCGGGGGTGCGCCTGCTGACCGGGCGGGCCCGCGTCCACGCGCTGACCGCCCTGGTCCTCACCGCGGTGATCACTCCCTTCGCGGCCGGATACATCGCGGTCCCGGCGCTCGTCGCGGCCGTCGCCCTCTCCTACCGATGGTCCCGCGGCCGTCTGACTCGCCGTAAGGACGGCCGTGGGACGCGGTGAAGGTGGAACGCGGCCCAGGTGGTGGCAGCGTGACTCCATGTCCGGAGCGGGCTATGGGTGTCCGCGCCGTTGGCGAGCGGGTGGTGGCGCGGCTGGTAAATCGCTGTCCCGGACGGGCCCGGCACCGCGATCATGGGCGGTCCACCGACCCGTAATCCCGAGGAAGAGCCCGCCATGCCTGTGCCCGCCGACCCCACGCTTCTCCACCCGATGCCCGAACAGCCGCGGGTGGTGCAGCTCAGGCCGCTGGTGAAGTCCCCGCTGATCGAAGTCGGGGAGTACTCCTACTACGACGACCCGGACGACGCGACCGCGTTCGAGACGCGCAATGTGCTCTACCACTACGGGCCGGAGAGGCTGGTCATCGGCAGATTCTGCGCGCTGGGCACGGGGGTGCGCTTCCTCATGAACGGCGCCAACCACCGTATGGACGGCCCCTCGACCTTTCCCTTCCCTACTCTGGGCGGCTCGTGGTCCGACCACTTCGACCTGCTCTCCGGCCTGCCGAACCGGGGGGACACGGTCGTCGGCAACGACGTCTGGTTCGGCCACGGTGCGACGGTGCTGCCCGGCGTACGGATCGGACACGGCGCGATCATCGGCGCCGGCTCCGTGGTCACTGACGACGTACCCGACTACGGCATCGTCGGCGGCAATCCGGCCCGGCTGATCCGTACCCGCTTCGACGAGGGGGACATCGCCCGGCTGATGGCGGTCGCGTGGTGGGACTGGCCCTCGCAGCACATCACCGACCATGTACGGATGATCATGTCGGGAAGCGTCGCGGATCTGGAAGCGGCGGCCCGGAGGCTGCCGCCGAGGTGATGCGCTTCCCGGGCCGCTTGACGAGTGCGTGGGTCCCCGGCGACATGAGCTGGAAGGCGGCATCCATCGGGCAGGGGCAGGCGGCGGGTAGGGAGCACCGCCCCGGCTGCCGGCCGGCTCCCAGACCTCCCACCGGACATGCCGTGGCGCGCGCCGGGTCGCAGAATGTGAGGGCGGGCCGTCCTCCTCCGCCGGCCGCCGCCCGTACCGGAGGCAAGGAGTCGGCATGTGCTCGCTGCGGGACCCCTCGGCCGGGAAGCCGGAGAACCGCCCGGGGGAGGGGCGCGTGGACGAAGAAACAGAGCACGAAGAAACAGAGCACGACGAGGCAGAGCACGACGAGGCAGAGCACGACGAGGCAGAGCACGAAGAGGCAGTGCACGATGAGACAGAGCCTGACGAGACAGGACATGAAGGGGCGGATCACGAGGGGGCTGATCACGGCGGCGACGGGGCAGAGCCCTACGAGGTTGACGAAGAGGTGCAGCACGCACTCGACCGGCTCACGCTTCTCATCAACGCCGCCGAAGCCCTGGCCGGCACGCTCGACACGGACACCGGAATCCGGCGGCTCTGCCGGACCCTGGTCCCCGGGCTGGCCGACTGGTGCGCCGTGGACCTGCTGGACGAGAGCGGACGCCTGCGCCGAGTCGTCGTCGAACACCGGGACGCCGCGGTGGCGGCCCCCGGCCTGTACGAGGGCCTCCTGCCTCCGGTCGAGGGTTCCGAGGCCAGCTGGGCCCGTGCACTTCAGGGAGTGGGGCCGGTACTCCTCACGGACTTCCACTCCGTACCGGAGGTCGGCGACCCGCTGCGCGCACGCGAGCTGGAACTCTTCCAGGGGCTGGCGACCGACACGGCGGTGGTGGCCCCCCTGCGGGCCCGGCGCCAGGTCTTCGGGGTGCTGACCCTGGCACGTACCCGCCATGAGGCGGCCCTGACCGAGGACAGCCTCTCGCTCGTCGAGGACCTCGCCCACCGGGTGGCCCTGGCCATCGACAACGCGCGTCTGCACTCGGAGGTGCAGCACACGGCCGAGCGTCTGCAGCGCTCACTGCTGCCCGAGTTGCCCGACCACGGGCCGCTGGAACTGTCCGCCCGCTACCAGTCGGCGATGGCCACCGCGAGGGTTGGCGGCGACTGGTACGACGCCTTTGTGCTGCCCGACGGGGCCCTGGCGCTGATCATCGGTGACATCGCAGGCCACGACCTGCGGGCGGCGATCATGATGAGCCAGACCCGGAATATGCTCCGGGGCATCGCCTGCGACCGCAAGGAACCACCCGGAAAGATCCTCGCCCGGCTGGACGCCGCGCACCAGATCCTCTCCCCGCAGCAGACCCTGACCTGCATCTACGGGCTGGTCGAGAAGACCGGGCCCGAGGAGTCCTGGCAGTTCCACTACGCGGTGGCGGGCCATCCCGCGCCCCTGCTGGTGACCCGCGAAGGGGAGACCCGCTTCCTCACCGGCGGCCGGGGGATGCTGCTGGGGATGGACCCCGATGAGCACCGTGCGGGGGCCATCGAACGGCTGCCGCCCGAATCCACGCTTCTGCTGTACACGGACGGTCTGATCGAGCGCCGGGCCGAAGGGCTGGACCGCGGCCTGGCCCGTCTGCGGCAGCACGCGGCGGCTCTGGCGCGCAAGCCGCTGGGGGTGTTCTGCGACGAACTTCTCCACGGGCTGGTGGACGACGGCAACGACGATGTCGCGATGATCGCCGTCCGCATCGGTCCGCCGCGTACGGGTCCTTCCGTAGCGCTTCCGTGAGGGCGGTCACCGTGGCGCCGATGTCCGCTCAGCCCCTCCCGGCCTGGGCCATCCCGGCTCTCCCGGCCCGCGCCATCCCCGCCATCAACGCCGTGCCCGCCCGCCTCGCCTACTCGTCCCCGCCTCGCCTACTCGCCGCTGCCGTCCCCGCCGTCCTCGTCGACGAGGTGCACAGCCGCCTCCTCCGCCGACGCGGCTCCACCGTCGATACCGACGTCATCGGCGAGTACATCGGTCCGCCGCCCGGGCGGATCGTCCGCGGCGCTGAGCCGCCCGGCGCGCGTCTCGCCGCCGGTCTGTTCCCGGGAAGGCTCGCCCTCGCCCTCCGCGAGGTCGCCGATGCCGTCACCGTCGGGCGGTTGCACATCGGTGACTTCCTGGGCGAGCCGTTCGTCGAGCGATTCCGCGCGGCCCTCCTCAGCCCCTGTCGTGCCGGACTTCTCGACGGCCAGCGGGCGTTCGGGAGGGGAGTAGCCCTCCTCCATCTGGTCGTCCAGGTCGCGCTCGTCGAGTGCGTTCTCCATGTCGAGTTCGTCGTTCGGCGGGTCCTGGCCGTCGTCGTCCTGCGGCTGGTACACATCGTCGCCGCGTGCCTGTCCTGGCATGACGCTCTCCTCCTCCGCCTCGCTGACCGTGGGCCACGAGATCTCACGGGTGCGGTCCGGACCGTTCCGGATGGACGTGCACCCGCGTTTCCCGCACCAGCACCACTAAACAACGCGGGACGGAATGCGGCACGGCGGGAACGGCCCACGGGCCCGGCTCGCAGGCGTTCCAGTGCGGTGGTGCCGTCCCGCTCGGTACGGTGGCGCTCCCGGTGACCGCAGCGGTGCAAGCCGCTGGTCGTCCAAGCCGCTGGTTGTCCAAACCGCTACGGAAGGTGGCCCCGTTGTCCGTACCGAGTCTGCTCGCGGTCTTCGCTCACCCGGACGACGAGTCCCTGTCGGCGGGCGGTGTGCTGGCCCGGCACGCGGCCGCCGGTGCCCGGACCGGAGTGGTGACGGCGACCTGGGCCGCCGACAGCCCGCGCGCCGCGGAACTGGCCGAAGCGCTACGGATACTCGGCGCGGGCCGGCCACGGATGCTGGGCTACGCCGACGCCCGCGTACCCGCGTCCGCCCCCGGCGAGGCGCGGTTCTGCGATGCGCCGCTGGATGAGACGGTGCGGCGGTTGGTGGTGCATCTGCGGGAGTTCCGGCCGGAGATCGTGGTGACCCATGACGTCTACGGCGGGCTGACCGGCCACCCCGACCATGTGCACACCCACCGGGTGACCGCACTGGCGGTCCGGGCCGCCGCTCTGGAGCAGCTCTACCCCGAGGCCGGAGCACCGTGGCAGCCCCGGGCGCTGTATCTGGCCACACATCCGCAGTCCGCCGTGCGGAGTCTCGGCGCGGAGCTGGTCCGGGCGGGCACGACGATGTACAGCGTGCCCGACGAGTGGGTCTCCGCGACCGTCGATGTCGGCCCGTGGCTGGAACAGAAGGTCGGCGCCTTGCTGGCGCACCGCAGCGAAGTGCGGCGCGGAGCACTACCGGGCCGGCTGGCCATGCTCACCCCCGCGGACCGGGCGCGGCTGTTGTCGACCGAGTGGTACGTCCGCGATGATCCGCGCCCCGCAGCCGCGCCCGCGCCCCGTACGGACCTGACCGTCTGAGCCGCAGGCGATGACCATCAGGCCGACAGCGGGACTGACGGTCAGGGCCGTCGGGTGGGCTGAAGACGGACCGCCAGCAGCAGTCCGTCGGTGAACTCCCCGCGAAGGCGGACCTCGCGACCTCGCTCCCCGCCTTCAGCCGCTCCGCCCGCGGGCGCTGGGTGTTCACGGCCGACGGAGACGGCTCGTACCGGATCGCCAACGCGGCCACCCGGCAGCTTCTCGGGGTCGACTCCACCGTCGACGCCGGACGGGCGTATGGCGGAAAGCCGAGCGTGACCGGGGCGCCGGCGAGTGGGCCCAACGTCGGCCAGCAGTGGTTCGTCATCCCAGGCTCGACCGTCGCGGGACGGCACACCGGCACGTTCCGGCTGGTCAACCGGTACAGCGGCCTGGTCATCGGAATGTCGGGGAAGAAGGACCGGCTCGCCGAGACCACCCCCACCCGCGCTTGGACGGACACCACGGGCAGTGCGGTCGGCGGGGCCCGGAGAGCAGCGGAGCAGACACTGACGCTCAAGGCCGCGGGGCGGGCCGAGGCCTCGGTCTCGTCGCAGTAGTCACGGTGTGCCGGCGGATCCGCCGGCACACCGGAGCGGTGCGGCGGCTCCGGCGGTGGCCCAATCAGCGGCGGCCCGTCCCGGCGCACCCTACGCATGTGGTGGTTGCCGGACGCACGGCCAGACGTGCCGCGGGTATCGGGCCGCCGCACTGCTCGCACCTTCCGTAGTCGTCCCGTTCCAGCCGGTCCAGCGCATGGTCCAGCTCGGTCAGATGCTCATCGGCCTGGGACAGGAGCGAGGCGACATGGGCGCGCTCGAAGGCGGTGCTCGACCCCTCGGGGTCGTGTTCGTCATCGACCGCGACCAGGGCGTTCGCCTCGACCATGCCGTCGAAGTCGCGCCGCAGGGCCGCGATCTGCTCGGTGGTCGACGCGCGCTCGGCTGCGAGGCGCTCGCGTACGGAACCGGGATCGGTGGGGATCTCATCGGTGGGGGTCTGGGGTACGGGGTCGGACTGACTGTTCATCCGGGGGGCAACACCCACTTCGGTGGTTTCATTCCGTCTTGTCCGCGTGTGCGGTTTGGAGCAGAAATCGAACATACGATCTACTGCGGGGATGGAACGCCACCCCTTCCCGTACGACCTCCTGAAGGCCCAGACCGCCTGGTACGTCACCTACGGACAGCTCGCCGCCGACTCCACGGACGACACGGCCGGACAGCGCCGAAGGCTTCTGCAGCTGTCCCGGACCATCGCCGGACACCCCTACTGGCACACCCCGGCGGGCACCCCCGCCGCCCGGATGGCCCTCAAGGAGCTGGCCCGCACGCGGGCCCGCGTACCGGAACCGCCGAGGCCGGGGCATGCCGGTGAACGAGGGAAGCGGCGGTGAGCCGGAGCGGGTCCCGGGCGGGGCGCGGCTAGCCTCGGCAGCACCGTCGGGACAGCGGGTCTCAGGGCGCCGTCCGGCCGGGAAGGCCCACCCCACGACTTCCAGGAGAGCACACAGGATGGCTACCGCGGCACCGCAGAAGATCACCACGTTCCTGATGTTTGAGGGGCGGGCGGAGGAGGCGATCACGTACTACACCTCGCTCTTCGACGACGCCGAGGTCGTTGACATCACCCGCTACGGCGCAGACGGACCGGGGGAGGAGGGCACCGTCGAGCGGGCCACGTTCTCACTCGCGGGGCAGCGGTTCATGTGCATCGACAGCTATGTGCAGCACGACTTCGGGTTCACCCCGGCCGTGTCGTTGTACGTGCGCTGCCAGGACGAGGCCGAACTCCAGCGGCTGTACAAGGCACTCGCCGAGAAGGGCGCGGAGCTGATGCCGCTGGGCTCCTACGGTTTCAGCGCCAGGTTCGGCTGGGTCACCGACCGCTTCGGCGTCTCCTGGCAGCTCGACCTGCCCGCATAGGGCGGACACCGGCGGAACCGCGGGTGCAACGGGTCGGTGGCGAGTGCGAATTGACGGCCCTCGGGAGCGATAACATCAGGGTGCCGATGTTCGATCGAGAAGGCGATGTCACACGATGGCTGATGAGGCTTACCTGTTCCTGCTCCCTGACCGGCATCCCCGGCTGGGCGCGGCCCTTGCCGCCGTCGGCGCACTTGAGTGCGCGCAGACACCCGCCGTCCACGGCTGGCTGCAGGCCCACGGAGTCTCTTGCTCATCGGAGCAGGTCAGAATCCTCCCCGCGGAGGCGGAGTCCTTCATTCCGCAGAACGCGGAGCGTCTCCCCGTCCCGCTGAGCGAGGAGGAGGCGCTGCGGCTGCACCAGGAGTGTGCGCCCCAGTCCGTCACGGACATGGAGAGCGAGCTTCTGGAGTTCCGCGACACGGTCCAGGACTGGGAGGCTCTTGTGCACCGCGCGCTGACCGCCGGGATCTCCGGGCCGCGCATCGCGCAGCTGACCGGCCTCGACCCCCGGGAGGTCGGCCGTCTGACGGTGTGACCGGTCGGCGGAGCCGGCCTTGACGACGTGTGATGCCCTGCCTGCGACGCCGGCAGGGCATCACCATGTCACCACCGGCGCACCGTCCGGGGCGCCGGGGCGTGCCGCTCTCCGCAGCCGGCTCCGTGGGGCGCGTCGCCGTGGCGGCCACAAATCGTGCCCCGGCTTCACCTCTTCGTGTCTTCTCTCCGCGTCTTCGTGCGGGACCCATGACCCGCGTGTGCATGGGCTGCGGAGGGCCGGGCACACGGATGGAGCACAAAAGGGATCCAGCAGCCACCGATCACGTGGAAGGCCGCGATGTCCCCTGGCCCAGGTCGTGTACCGGGCATGAAGAGGGCGATGCGGATTCCCGCAGGACAGGAATCCGCGCGCACTGAAGAGACGTGAAGATCGGAACTGACATGATCATCCTCGGTGTCATCCTGCTCATCATCGGCCTGCTGGTCGGTATGTCCCTGCTGACGACGGTCGGCGGCATTCTCGTCGTGGTCGGCGCACTTCTCTGGATACTCGGCGCGACCGGACGCGCGGTCGGCGGGCGTAAGCACTACTTCTGACCGGGCCGGCGGCGATTGCCTGCCGGCCGGACCGACCCCGACGGCCTGCCGGGCTCCGCACCGCCGCCTCCGGGGTTCCTGGGTACGGGGCACCGGCCCTCGTACCCGGACCGCATAGGGTCGCGATGTGACGCCACCGACGACTGTGACACCGCCTGTCCGGCAACTCGACGCCCTCGACCGCCGTATCGCCGCAGCGCTCCAGATAGACGGGCGGGCGCCCTGGCGGCGGATCGCCTCCGCGCTCAGGGAGCCGGAGCGGAAGGTGGCCCGGCGCGGTCTGCGGCTTCTGGAGAGCGGGCGGGTGTCCGTCACGGGCCTTGTGGTGCGCGGGGAGACCGTGATCCTGCGGATGAACTGCCGCCCGGGAGCGGTACGGGACGCGGCGGCCGCGGCGGCCGGACGCGACGACGCCGTCTTCAGCTACGTACTGGCGGGGGCAGTCGACTGCGTGGCCGAACTGCAGTGCCCGCCGGGGCAGTTGGCGCATCTGATGCTCGATGAGGTTCCTGCCCTGCCCGGACTTCTCTCGCAGAATGTCTCGCCCGTTCTGCGCTACTTCCGTACGGTGCACGAGTGGCAGCCGGAAATCCTGGACGAGGACGAGATCGCGGCGCTCGGCGGCCGCTCTCCCGTCGCGGACGGCGTCGCCGTGCCGGACTCCGACGTGGGGCCCGAGGAGCGGTCGATCCTGCGGGCGCTGGCCGAGGACGGGCGGTGCACACATGAGGAACTGGCCGCGGTGGCGGGTGTCTCGCTGGCCACCGCCCGTCGGCGAGTGGAATCGCTGACCCGCGACGGACTCGTCAGTATCCGGGCCTCCATGGAGCCCGCGCTGCTCGGCCTGCCGGTCGAGGCGCTGCTGTGGATCAAGACGCGTCCCGACGAGGTGGAGGCCGTCGGGCAGCTGCTCGTCGCCTCACCGCTCGTACGGTACGCGGCGGTCGTCATGGGCGAGTACCAGCTGCTTGTCGATGTCACACAGCCTTCCAAGGCGGCGCTGCACGAGTTCCTGACCGCCGCGCCGTGGGTGCGGCGCGTCCAGGCGGTCCAGTCCCATCTGGTGGTCGAGGCGCTGAAACGGAGCGGGACGGCCACACCCCTCCTCCGGGGTTATGTCTGACGCACCTTCTGGCCCGTTGACCAGAATATGCAAGTGAAAAATATCAGCGTCTGAAAAACTCATGTACGCAGGTCTGTTGACTTATCTGGTCAGCGGCCTTCAATGTGTGCCGCATGATCGAAGACACGGCCGACAGCCTCTGCATGCTCGACGCCACGGAACTCGCAGAGCGTCTGCGCAGCCGCGACCTCTCGGCCCGTGAGGTCGTCCGGGCCCATCTCGACCGGATCGCCCGGATCAACCCCGCGGTCAACGCCATCGTCACCCTGGACGAGGAGGGTGCGCTCGCCGCGGCGGCCGCGGCCGACGAGCGTATGGCGCGGGGCGTGGCGACCGGCCCCCTGCACGGGCTGCCGATCGCGTTCAAGGACACCCATCTGACCCGCGGAATGCGCACCACCCATGGTTCGCCGCTCTTCGCCGACCATGTGCCGGACGAGGACGAACTCCTGGTCCAGCGCATCGAGGCGGCGGGCGCCATCCGTATCGGCAAGACCAACGTGCCCGAGTTCGCGGCGGGTTCGCACACGTTCAATCCGGTTTTCGGCGCGACCCGCAATCCGTACGACACCGGGCGCTCGGCCGGTGGCAGCAGCGGAGGCGCAGCGGCCGCGCTCGCCGCCGGACTGCAGCCGCTGGCCGATGGCAGCGACATGGGCGGCTCGCTGCGCAACCCCGCCTCCTTCTGCAACGTCGTGGGACTGCGGCCCACCCCCGGCCGGGTCCCGTCCCACCCCTCCGGCGATGTGTGGGACACGCTCGCGGTCCCGGGCCCCATGGGGCGCACGGTCGCGGACACCGCCCTGCTCCTCTCCGTTATGGCGGGCCCCGACCCCCGCTGCCCGCTCTCTCTGGAGATGCCGGGCCATGTCTTCCGCGCGCCCGCGGGGAATGGAGGGCGTGCACATGGCCGGGCGGGCGGTCAGCTGACGGGGCTCCGGGTCGCCTGGGCGCCCGACCTCGGCGGGCGGGTGCCTGTCGACCGGGACGTGGCCGGTGTACTGGAGCGACAGGCGGCGGTCTTCGAGGAGTTGGGGTGTCATGTCGAAGAGGCATGCCCGGACCTCGATGGCGCCGAATACGTCTTCAGGACCCTGCGCGCCCAGGCGTTCAGCCTCGGATTCGGACCGCTCCTGGACCAGCGGCGCGACGCGCTCAAGCCCAGCCTCGTCCAGAACATCGAGGAGGGGCGGCGCCTCACCGGCGCGGACCTCGCGCGCGCCACCGCCGAGCACAGCCGTATCCATCTGGCCGCGACCGACTTCTTCGAGCGGTACGACGTGCTGCTCGCGCCCGTCAGCCAGGTCTCCCCGTTCCCCGTCGGCGAGGAGTACCCCACGCTGATCGACGGGCGGCCCCAGCACAGCTATCTCGACTGGATGCGCTCCGCGTACTTCCTCTCCGTACTGGGTGCCCCCGCCCTTTCGGTGCCCGCCGGTTTCACCGGCGCCGGGCTCCCCGTCGGCCTGCAGATCGTGGGCCCGCCGCGTGCCGACGCCGCCGTGCTCGACGTCGGCGCCGCCTTCGAGGCCGCGACCCGGCACGGGCGCCGGCGGCCGGTCATCGCCCCTGCCTGAAGCTGTCGCATCCCGGGAGTCCCCATGAGAAGACTGCACCTGATCTGGGCCGTCGTGCCCGTAATGGCGTTCCTCAGCACACCGTTCCTGCCCTTCGTGAACGGGCCCCACCTCTGGCTCGGCGTCCCCTCCGTACTGGCCTGGTGCCTGTTGTGGACCGCCGGGACGACAGCAGGACTCGCCCTCACCGACCGCTTCGCCCTGCCCGCCGAGGCGCGCGAGGACACCCCCGAGACGGAGACCGCGGCATGAACAGCACCAGTGTCATCGCCACGACCGGCATGCTCGCCATCGCCGTGGTCGGATTCGGCAGACGCCGCCCGGCCAGGGGAAGGCTCGGCGAATGGACCGTGGGCGAAAGGAAGTTCTCCACCTTCACCACCTGGTTTCTCCAAGCGGGGGAGTCCTTCACCACCTTCAGCTTCCTGGGCCTCGCGGGTCTGGCCTTCGGTGGCGGGGTCGCCGCCTCGTACGCCCTCTGCTACCTGGCCATCAACTTCGTCCTGCAGTACTTCACCGCCCCGAGAATGCGCCAACTCGGCGCCAAGCACGGCTATCTGACGCAGGCCGACTTCTTCGCCGAGCGGTACCGCAGCCCGCTCCTGGGCCGGGTCGTCGCCATCGTCGGGGCCGTGTTCCTGCTGCCCTACCTCCAGTTGCAGATCAGCGGACTCGGTCTGATCGTCCAACTGGCGACGGGCAGCCGCACGGGCGGCAACCTCAGCATGATCCTGGCCACCGTCCTGACCGTCGGCTTCGTGCTGTGGTCCGGTATCCGGGGAGTGGCCCGCGTCGCCTACCTCAAGGACGCGCTGATGGTCGTCGGACTCCTCGTCCTGTTCATCGGGGTCGCGATCTCGGTGAAGGGCGGTGTCGGCGGCCTCTTCGAGACCGTACGGAACACTCGCCCCGATCTACTGACGCTCGATCAGAAGGGTTATGACGCCACCTTCTTCGTCAGCGCGGTCATCATCTCCGGTATCGGCGGCGGACTGGGAACCATGGCCCATCTGTGGCCGCCGGTCCTCGCGGCCCGCAGTGGCCGGGCACTGCGCTCCAACGCCGTCTGGCTGCCCCTCTACCAGATAGCCCTCGGCATCCCGGTCATCGTCGGATTCGCCGGGATCCTCATGGTTTCACCGGACTCGCCCGGGAACGCGGTGGCGCTGACGCTCGCCGGTCAGACCCTGCCGGGCTGGCTGGTCGGCGTGGTGGCGGTCGCCGCGGCATCGGCGGCCATGGTGCCGTCCGCCGCGATCATCGTGGGCATCTCCAGCCTGCTGTCCCGCAACGTCCTGAGCGTCCGCAGTGAGCGCACCCAGCTGCGCACGAACCATGTGTGCGCGGTCGTGGCCGCGGCCCTCGCACTCTGTCTCGGGCTGTCCCGCCCCGACCTTCTCGCCAATCTCCTGCTGCTCACCTTCGGCGGACTCAGCCAGCTGGCCCCGGCGATCACCATGGGCCTGGCCAGGAAGGTACGCCTGGACGCGGTCCCCGCACTGCTCGGCATCCTCACCGGGGTCGCGGTTCTCACCTGGCTGACCTTCGGCGACGTGGACCTGGGGACAATGGACCCGGGACTGGTGGCGCTGCTGCCCAACCTCGCCGTCACCGCGGTGGCGCAGCTGGTGGTGCGGTCGCGTACGTCCGGTGAGGAGCCCGGCGGCGTACCGGGTAAGAGGGTCGGGGTGGCCTGAGAGGAGGAGTACCTGGACCGACCGACGCCGACGACAGCGCGTCGCGCGACCCCGCCGACCGCCCGCCCCGCTCAGCCCTCCACCACGAAATGAGGAGTCCGACGTATGCCCCCTCTCTTCCCGGCCCTGACCGCCGGCTCGGCCCGTCCCGCGCTGACCTTCGGCGACCGGTCGCTCACCCATGCCGAACTGGCCGCGGCAGCAGGTGTGTTGGCGTCCCGGATCGGCGGGGCCGGCCGGATCGCCGTCTGGGCCACGCCCACCCTGGAGACCGCCGTGGGCGTGGTCGCCGCGCTGCTCGCCGGAGTGCCCGCCGTACCGCTCAATCCGCGTACCGGTGAGCGCGAGCTGACGCACATCCTGTCCGACAGCGCCCCGTCGCTGGTCCTCGCGGCGCCAGGCGACGAACTGCCCCCGGCGCTGACCGGGCTGGACCGGCTGGACATCGACGTACGGGCGGCGTCCGGGCCTCCCCAGCTCCCCGCCGAGCCGTCCGCCGGGGCGCCCGCGCTGATCGTCTACACCTCAGGCACCACCGGACCGCCCAAGGGCGTCGTCCTGCCCCGCCGGGCGATCACCTCCACGCTGGACGCGCTGGCCGACGCCTGGGAGTGGACCGGCGACGACGTACTGGTCCACTGCCTCCCCCTCTTCCACGTCCACGGGCTGATCCTGGGTATTCTCGGACCGCTGCGCCGGGGCGGGTCCGTGCACCATGCCGGCCGCTTCGAGACGGCCGCGGTCGCCCGCGAACTGGCCGCCCACGGAACGATGTTCTTCGGCGTCCCCACCATGTACCACCGCATCGCGGACGCCCTCGCCGACGACCCCGCGCTCTCCGCTGCGCTGTCCGGTGCCCGCCTCCTGGTGTCGGGGTCGGCCGCGCTCCCCGTGTACGACCACGAGCGCATCGCCTCGGCCACGGGGCGGCGGGTCATCGAGCGGTACGGCATGACGGAGACCCTGATGAACACCAGCGTCCGCGCCGACGGCGAGCCCCGGCCCGGCACGGTCGGCGTGCCGCTGAACGGGGTGCAGGTCCGGCTGGTCGAGGAGACAGGCGAGGAGATCACGGCGTACGACGGTGAGAGCGTCGGTGAGATCCAGGTGTCGGGCCCCAACCTGTTCACCGAGTATCTGAACCGCCCGGACGCGACCGCCGCGGCCTTCGACGGCGAGTGGTTCCGTACCGGCGACATGGCGACGCGCGATCCCGACGGGGCCGTACGCATCGTCGGCCGCAAGGCCACCGACCTCATCAAGAGCGGCGGCTACAAGATCGGCGCGGGGGAGATCGAGAACGCCCTGCTCGACCACCCTTCGGTACGTGAGGCGGCGGTCACCGGGGAGGCCGACCCGGACCTGGGGGAGCGCATCGTCGCCTGGATCGTCCCCGCGGACATGCGGCGCCCGCCCACCGCCGACGAGCTGAGCCGGCATGTGGCACAGCAGCTGGCTCCCCACAAGCGGCCCCGCGAGGTGCGGCTGCTCGACGAGCTGCCCCGCAACGACATGGGCAAGATCATGAAGCGCGCGCTGCATGCCTGAGGCGTGGACCGCACGCGAGGCGATCGGCGCCGTGGCGGATCCGGGTTCCTTCACCGAACTGGCGCCCCCGCCGCGCGCCGGAGCGGCCGACGGGCCACTCGGCTGGCCCGGGTACGACGAGTCGGCCGCGCGGGCCGCGGCGACGACCGGTGAGCGCGAGTCCGTGGTCTGCGGGACCGCGTCGGTCGGCGGCAGCGGCGCCGTTCTCGTCTCCTTCGAGTTCGGCTTCCTCGGCGGCTCGCTCGGCGAGGCCACCGGTGACCTCCTGGAGGCGGCCTTCACCCTGGCGGGGGAGCGGCGCCTCCCGCTCGTCACGCTGACCGCCACCGGTGGCAGCCGGATGCAGGAGGGCATGCGGGCGCTGACCCAACTACAGCGTGTGGCACGGCAGTCCGCGCTGCTGCGGGCCGCCGGTATCCCGCAGATCGCGGTCGCGCGCGACCCCACGACGGGCGGTGGCTGGGCCACCCTCGGAGCCGGTGCGGACATCGTCCTCGCGCTGCCCGGCGGGCAGGTGGGATTCGCCGGATCACGGGTACGGCCACCGGACGCCGACCCGGCCGCGTACAGCGCCGAAGGTCAACGGGCCGCCGGGCACATCGACGCGCTGGTCCACTCCGATGAGCTGCGTACCGCCCTGGCCGACTGGCTGTTGCTGCTGTCCGGACCGCGGGGCGCCGAGGCGCCCGAGCCGCCCGGCACGCCTGTCACCGGACCGGGGCGCGGCCTCACCGGCCTGGAGGCGGTCGCCCTGGCCCGGTCAGCCGGTCGCCCACGGGCCGCCGCCTGTCTCACCGCCTACTTCGGCGGCCCCGTCCGGGAGATCTCGGGGGACCGGTGCGGCGGCACCGACCCGGGGATGCGCTGCGGCTTCGGAATCCACCGGGGGCGGACCGTCGCCTACGCGGCGCAGTGCGGTACGCCGACCCGTCCCGCCGGTTACCGCACCGCCACCCGTCTGGTCACCCTCGCCGACGCTCTGGGCATCCCGGTCCTCACCCTCATCGACACACCCGGCGCCGCCAACGACGCCGAAGCGGAACGGTCCGGGGCCGGTCCGGCCATCGCCGGGCTCTTCCACGCCATGGCCACCGCCCGGGTGCCGCTCACCTCGCTCCTCGTCGGCGAGGGCGGTTCCGGCGGCGCACTGGCGCTGGCCGCGCCGGGCAACCTCTGGGCCGCGCAGGACAGTTACTTCTCGGTGATCGCGCCGGAGGCGGCCGCCGCCATCCTCAAGCGCGGCCCGGACCGGATCGGGGAGACCGCCGAGCAACTGCGTCTGCGCCCCGAGGATCTGGTGGAGCTGGGCATCGTACGCGGAGTGGTGAGCCTCGGCGAAATGAGTCTCCCACCTGCTCACTGAGGCCGTACGGCAGGGACGCCGGGCCCCGCCCGGGGCGGACCGCCTCCGGCCGGGGCCCGGCTCAGTGCTGCGGGCCAGTCCTCAGGCCTCGTCCGGCCCCTCGTACGCCTTCGCCGGACAGCCCGAACACAGGCTGACGGGCCGTCAGTTCGAAGACCGTTCCGATCAATCGCGGCCCACCTCTTGACACGTTTCCATTCATCGATGAATCTACATGAAACTTGTTATTCATGGCGTGGCAAGGGTGCGGGGCGGGACTCCACCGTCCGCCGGCCCGCACCTGACCGTACGTGGGCGGGCGCCGGGAAAGACGACTTCCACGAGGATAGGACCTAAGTGGGACGATGCCTGAAAATAAGCTAGCTCCTGTTCCGGTGGCAGAGCCGGAACTCGTCCCCTTTGACGACGCGCCTCTCAACAGATTCCATATCAAAATCACCGCGCTCACCTTCGGGGCCAATTTTTCCGACGGATACCAACTCGGCGTCATCGGAATCGCGTTGACGCTCATACGGCCCCAGATGGGATTCGGCTCCGCCTGGGAAGGGCTGCTGGGGGCCTCGGCGCTCATCGGTATCTTCATCGGCAGCATCACCCTCGGCTGGCTTGCGGACCGCATAGGACGTCAGCAGCTCTACATGCTGAACTTCGTTCTGATCACTGTGGCGTCGATCGCGCAGTTCTGGGCCGGCGGGCCGGTGGAGCTCTTCGTCCTGCGGCTCCTCATCGGGATCGGGATCGGCGCCGACTACGCGATCGGGCCGACGCTCGTGGCCGAATTCTGTCCCCGGCGCCACCGCGGATTTCTGCTGGCCTCGCTCACCGCCATGTGGACGATCGGCTACATCTGCTCCTTCTTCTTCGGCAACTACCTCATCGACCAGGGCGGCGACGCCTGGCGGTGGCTGCTGGCCAGCAGTGCGCTGCCCGCGCTGGTGGTCCTGCTCATGCGCATCGGCACCCCGGAATCACCTCGATGGCTGATCAGCAAGGGGCGGGTGGAAGAGGCCCGTGCCGTCGTGGAGAAGTACATCGGCCGGCATGTGGACTTCGCCTCCATCGCCGCCGGTCCCGGCACCGAGAAGGCCCCCTCGGCCTCCTATCGCGGACTGTTCAGCGCGGAACAATGGCGCAAGACCGCATTCGGCGTCCTCTATTACAACTGCCAGGTCATCCCCTACTTCGCCATCTACACATTCCTGCCCATCGTCATGGCCAAGTTCGGGCTGAAGGGCGGTTTTCTCGGCGACGGGCTGCTGAACGTTTTCCTTCTGCTCGGCAGCATCGCCGGACTCTGGTTCGTGGCGCGATTCTCACGCCGCGGATTCGTCATCGGGTCCTTTGCGGTGATGGCTGTCGCACTGGGCCCCATGGGGGTCTGGCCGGGAGCGCCGAAGCTTCTGCTCTTCGTTCTCTTCCTGGTCTTCACCTTCATGATGTCGGCCTCGTCCAATCTCGACCAGGTCTATCCCCCTGAGCTCTTCTCGACGGCTCTGCGCAGTTCCGGTGTCGGACTGCTCAACGGCCTCAGCCGGGTCGGTTCCGCCGTCGGCACCTTTCTGCTGCCGATGAGCATCGACCATCTCGGCTTCTCGCCGTCCATGACGATTCTCAGCGTGTTCCTGGTACTCGGCGCCGTGGTGTCCTTCGCCTGGGCGCCCGAGACGTCCGGGGCGACCCTGGACTGAGACGGACGGACCCGGCGGGAGCGCCCTGCCCCTGCCGGGTCCGCCCGGACCTTCCCGCGCCGCGCCGGGGCGCCCCGGTCGTTACGGTGTTCGCTATGGACAGAGCATCGACGAGCCCGGCGCCGGCGCGGCCCTGGCAGTACAAGGCGGCCGCGTTCACCTTCGCGGTCGGCATGGCCGGAACCACTCTGCCCACCCCGCTGTACGGGCTCTACCAGGAGCAGATCGGGTTCTCGTCACTGATGGTGACGATCATCTTCGCGACGTACGCGGCCGGAGTCATCGCCGTACTCGTCCTGGCGAGCGACTTCTCGGACCTGCTGGGCCGGCGCCCGGTGCTGCTGGCGGCGCTCGGGTTCTCCGTGGCGAGCGCGCTGTGCTTTGTCTTCGAGGGGGGCCTGCCGCTGCTCTTCACCGGCCGGGTCCTTTCCGGGCTGTCCGCGGGGCTCTTCACCGGCACCGCCACCGTCGCCGTGATGGAGCTGGCGCCGGGAGACCGGCGCGGCCGGGCGGGATTCGCGGCGACCGCGGCGAACATGGGCGGCCTGGGCTGCGGGCCACTGCTGGCCGGGATTCTGGCGGCCTACGCGCCCTGGCCGCTGCGGCTGCCGTACCTCGTCCACCTGGGGCTGCTGGCGCTGGCCATCGCGCTGACGCTCCCGCTGCCCGAGACCGTACCCCGCCGCGAGCCGCGCCCCGCGCTGCGGCCCAGGCTGCCACACGTACCCCAGCAGGTACGCGGCGTGTTCGTCCCCGCCGCGCTGGCCGCTTTCGCCGGGTTCTCGATGTTCGGTCTTTTCACCTCGGTCGCACCGAGCTTCATGGCCAAGACACTGGGAGTGCAGGACCTGGCGGTATCCGGAGCGGTGGTCTTCGCGGCGTTCGCGGCCTCCACGGTGGGGCAGTTGGCGATGGTCCGGATCGGTGTGGCGCGCGCGCTCCCCGCAGGGTGCTTCGTACTCGTGGCCGGAATGGTGTGCATCGGCTGCTCCCTGCTGTTCACCTCGCTGGCGCTGCTGGTGGTGGGCGCGGTGGTGTCGGGGCTCGGCCAGGGACTCTCGTTCAGGGCCGGGATGGCCGCGGTGAGCGCCCGAGCGCCCGAGGACCGGCGCGGCGAGACCACGTCGGCCTACTTCGTGGTGGCGTATCTGGGCATCTCACTGCCGGTGATCGGAGTCGGAGCGCTCACCCTCGCGCTCGGCCTCCGCGACGCCGGGCTGGTCTTCGCCGCCTGTGTGGTGGTGTTCGCCGCGGCGGTCGGCGGACGGCTGCTGCGCCACCCGTCTGTGGAGCCCGCCGGATCCGGGTGAACGGAGCCACCGCACGACGGCCCCGGACCCGTCAGCCCCGGGCCCGGCACCCCGTATGACCGGTGACGGACAGGGCCGGGGCTGACGGGCCCGCCGTCCCGCGGCCTGCGATCCTGGATCAAGCCCCCGTGGCTACGAGGTCCGCCCCGGTCCGGGACAGGGCCCAGGCGCGCACCAGAGGAGAGACCCACGATGACAGCGGTTCGCACAGTGACACTCCCCTCCGGGGCCGCGGTGCCCGCTCTGGGGCAGGGCACCTGGCACATGGGGGACGATCCCGCGCGGCGCTCCGGCGAACTCACCGCGCTGCGCCGGGGTATCGACCTGGGCATGACGCTGATCGACACGGCGGAGATGTACGGGAGCGGCGCCGCCGAGGAACTCGTCGGCGAGGCGATCCGCGGCCGGCGGGACGAGGTCTTCCTGGTGAGCAAGGTACTGCCGTCGAACGCCGATGCCCGCGGCACCGTCAAAGCCTGCCGGGCGAGCCTGCGCAGGCTGGGGACCGACCGGATCGACCTCTATCTGCTGCACTGGCCCGGCGGCGTACCGCTCGCCGAGACGGTCGAGGCCTTCGAGGCGCTGGTGGCGGACGGCAGTATCGGCTCGTGGGGCGTCAGCAACTTCGACGTGGACGATCTGGACGGGCTGCCGGGCGGGGCGCGCCCCCAGACGGACCAGGTGCTCTACAACCTCACCCGGCGCGGCCCCGAGCACGCGCTCCTCCCTCGGTGCCGGGAGCTGTCGGTGCCGGTCATGGCGTACTCACCGGTCGAGCAGGGCCGGTTGCTGGGGCACCAGGCCCTGGGGGCGGTGGCCGCCGCGCAGGGGAGCACCCCGGCTCAGGTGGCACTCGCCTGGGTGCTGCGGCACGAGAACGTCATCGCCATCCCCAAGGCATCGTCCGCGGCCCATGTGGAGGAGAACCGGGCGGCCCTCGATCTGCGCCTCACCGACGAGGACCTGCGGGCTCTGGACGGGGCATTTCCTCCCCCGGCGGGGAGGGGAACGCTGGAGATGCTCTGACCCCGGGGTGGCCGGGACGGAGGGCATGTTGCGGTCCAGCGCGAGGGGCTACCCCCGGGACGGGCCCGGTGCCGTACCCCAGTCCGCGCCGACGCCGCCCTCCAGGGCGTCGAAGAGCCGGCCGGCCAGGAGACGGAGACCGGGGTGGATCGCGTCCGCCCTTTCCCCGGCGGCCGTACGCCGTGCCGCTTCACGGTTGACGGTGTCACGGATGGTCTGCACCGACGCGGCCGTATAACGCACTTCCGGATCGAGCGGCGAGCGGCCCGCGGCGACGGCCAGGGCCTCCGTCAGCGCGACCGTCGCCTCCTCGGACATCTCGCGCCAGCGGGCGCTCAGCGCCGGGCTGTCCAGGACCACTTGCAGGAAGTGGCCCATGCCGTCGACCAGGCCACTCAGGGGATGGCGTTCGTCGATGAGGCGCAGGACCATCCGGCGCAGCGCCGCCAGCGGCGGTTCGTCAGGATCGCGGTCCTGGACCGTCGCGGTGAGCAGAGAGGTGATCTCCGGCCCGCGGTCCAGATAGAGGTTCTCCTTGCGCGGAAAGTAGTTGAAGACCGTCATCGCGGACACGTCCGCCGCCTCGGCGATCTCGGCCACCGTGACGGCCTCGAAGCCGCGCTCCAGGAACATCCGCGTCGCGACGCCCGAGATGTGGTTCCGCAGTTCCCGCTTCTTGCGCTCCCGCCGCCCCAGTGGGGGTGCGTCGGCCTGCCTGTCTGCCATGGGCCCACCGTACGAGAAAAATGGATTCGGCTCAAAGCTTGTAGTCAATAAAAGTTTTCGCGCATACTCGTTCCCATGACAACTCACCCCATGCCCGAGGAGTTCGACGCCGACGTGCTGATCGCGGGGGCAGGGCCGACCGGCCTGATGCTCGCCCATGAGCTGGGCATCGCCGGGGTCTCCTGTCTCGTCGTGGAGCGCAACACCGAGATCGATCCGACGGTCAAGGCCGGAGCGATCGGCCCCCTCGCCGTGGAGGCCCTGCGGCGCAGAGGACTCGGCCCCGCCCTGGACGCGGCTTCGCTGCGGACCATGTCCGACATCCTCAGCAACTTCCGCGCCAAGAACCCCGAACTCGACGCCCGTATGCGTGATCTGGAGGAGACCGGCGCCTCGTCCGGCGAGGTCGCCGCCACGGTCGGCAGGAAGGCGGCCTTCGGCGGCAAGGGCCATTTCGCCGGCCTGTGGAGCATCGACGCGGCCAAACGCGGTGAGAGTGAGCGGGCGATGGCGGTGGTGGGCCAGCAGGCCCTGGAGGCGATCCTCGGGGAATCGGTGGCAGCGCTGCCCCGGGTGCGGATCGAGCGCAGACGGGCCGTCACCGGACTGACCCAGGACGCCGGAGGTGTGGACGTCGGGACCGACGGGCCGGGGGGACGGAAAACACTGCGCGGCCGCTGGCTGGTGGGGTGCGACGGCGGGCGCAGCCTCGTACGGAAGCTCAGCGGCTTCGTGTTCCCCGGTACGGAACCGACTATGACGGGGCATCAGATCGTGGCCGATTACGCCGACCCCGATGCACTCCTGCCGTACGGCTGGCGCCGTACCGAGACCGGCATGATGGCCTATGGACCGACTCCCGGCCGGCTCTTCCTGGCGCGCTTCGACGGTCCGCCCGCCGACCGTGACGCACCGGTCACCGTCGAGGAACTGCAGGCGGCGGCGAGCCATGTCACGGGTACGGACGTCGTCGTGACCGCGGTCAGGTCGGCCACGCGCTTCACCGACAACGCCCGCCAGGCGACCGACTACCGCAGCGGCCGGGTCCTGCTCGCGGGCGACGCGGCACATGTGCACTCGCCGTTCGGCGGGCAGGGACTCAACCTCGGGCTCCTCGACGCCGTCAACCTGGGCTGGAAGCTGGCGGCGGTGGTCGGCGGCCGGGCGCCCGACGGGCTGCTCGGCACGTACACCGCCGAACGTCACCCGGTGGGCGCCCGCGTCCTGGCCAACACCCGCGCACAGGTCGCCCTGATGCGTCCCGGCCCGCATGTGGGGGCCCTGCGCGACCTCATGGGTGAGCTGCTGGAGGAGGTCGACGAGGCCAACGCGTTCTTCGGGCGCATGCTGGGGGGCCTCGACAGCCGGCACCCGATGCCGTACGCGGACGGGGTGTCCGAGGAGTCGATGCCGCTGCTCGGGTGCCCGGTCCCGGACCTGCGCCTCGACGACGGTTCGCGGCTGTCGGACCACACCGTGACCGGCCGCGGGGTACTCATCGCGCCGGGAGCGGAGGCGGGACCGGCGGCCGACTGGGCGCCATGGGTCGGGCTGGTGGCGGCGGGCCTGGCCGCGGAGGAGGCGCACCGCGGTATCGCGGCCCTGCTGATCCGCCCCGACGGCATCGTCGCGTGGTCCGCCGGGACGGGCACCCCACCGGACCACGCGCTCCTGGAGAAGGCGCTGACGGCCTGGTTCGGTGCACGCGGCTGACCGGGAACGGGGCCCGGGGCAGAGGAACAGGGGCTGCTGAAAGGATTCATGTCACACAAGTGATCGCACGGGTGCGGGTCAATGTCTTGACGGACTTCTTCCGTACGGGCCATGTTTGATTCGTTTCAATCGGGCGACCTCACCTCGTAAGGACTTGTCTCATGGCCTCCGCGACCCCGTCCGAAGAACTGCTGGCCCGCTCGCACCGGCTCGGCTCCGATCCGCGCAACACCAACTACGCGGGTGGCAACACCTCCGCCAAGGGCACCGGCACCGACCCGGTGACCGGGGGCGAGGTCGAGCTGATGTGGGTCAAGGGCTCCGGCGGCGACCTCGGTACGCTCACCGCCGAAGGTCTCGCCGTACTGCGGCTCGACCGGCTCCGGGCGCTCAAGGACGTGTATCCGGGGGTGCACCGCGAGGACGAGATGGTCGCCGCCTTCGACTACTGCCTGCACGGCAGGGGCGGTGCGGCGCCGTCCATCGACACCGCGATGCACGGCCTGGTGGACGCGGCACACGTCGACCACCTCCACCCCGACTCGGGAATCGCCCTCGCCTGCGCGGCGGACGGCGAGAGGCTGACCGCCGAGTGCTTCGGCGAGCGGGTCGTGTGGGTGCCGTGGCGCCGCCCGGGATTCCAGCTCGGGCTGGACATCGCCGCCGTGCGGGAGGCGTATCCGCGGGCGACCGGCTGTGTACTGGGCGGCCACGGCATCACCGCCTGGGGCGGCACCTCGGAGGAGTGCGAGGAGAACGCGCTGCACATCATCCGCACTGCCGAGACCTTCCTCGCCGAGCACGGCAGGGCCGAGCCGTTCGGGCCGATGGTCGAGGGGTACGCGGCCCTCGGCGGCGCGCAGCGCAGGGAGCGGGCCGCGCAGCTGGCCCCGGTGATCAGGGGGCTCGCCTCGCAGGACCGGCCGCAAGTGGGCCACTTCGACGACCGCGGGGCCGTCCTCGACTTCCTCGCGAGCGCCGGGCACTCGCGGCTGGCGGCCCTCGGCACCTCCTGCCCGGACCACTTCCTCCGTACCAAGATCAGGCCGCTCGTTCTCGACCTGCCGCCCACCGCACCGCTCGACGAGACGGTGGCGAGGCTCGGGGAACTGCACACCGCGTACCGGGAGGAATATGCCGCGTACTACCACCGGCACGCGGAGCCCGGCTCGCCGCCCATGCGGGGCGCGGACCCGGCGATCGTGCTCGTCCCGGGTGTCGGGATGTTCTCCTTCGGCAAGGACAAGCAGACGGCGCGGGTGGCGGGGGAGTTCTATGTCAACGCGATCAATGTGATGCGCGGCGCCGAGGCTGTCTCGTCCTATGCGCCCATCGAGGAGTCGGAGAAGTTCCGCATCGAGTACTGGGAGCTGGAGGAGGCCAAACTGCGGCGGATGCCGGCGGCCAGGCCGCTCGCGGCCCGGGTGGCTCTGGTGACGGGGGCGGGCAGCGGCATCGGGAAGGCCGTCGCACACCGTCTGGTGGCGGAGGGGGCCTGTGTGGTGGTCGCGGATCTGGACGGTGACAGCGCCGCAGCCGTGGCCGCTGAGCTGGGCGGTCCGGACCGGGCTGTCGCGGTGACCGTGGACGTGACATCCGAGGAGCAGATCGCCGAGGCGTTCAGGACCGCGACGCTGGCGTTCGGCGGTGTCGATCTGGTGGTCAACAACGCGGGCATCTCCATCTCCAAGCCGCTGCTGGAGACGACCGCCCGGGACTGGGACCTGCAGCACGACATCATGGCGCGCGGCTCCTTCCTCGTCTCGCGCGAAGCGGCACGGGTGATGAGGGCCCAGTCCCTCGGCGGCGACATCGTCTACATCACTTCAAAGAACGCGGTCTTCGCCGGCCCGCACAACATCGCGTACTCCGCCACGAAGGCCGACCAGGCCCACCAAGTACGACTTCTCGCGGCAGAGTTGGGGGAGTACGGGATCCGGGTCAACGGCGTCAATCCGGACGGGGTCGTACGCGGGTCGAGGATCTTCGCGGGCGGCTGGGGCGCGCAGCGCGCGGCGACGTACGGGATCGAGGAGGAGAAGCTCGGCGAGTTCTACGCCCAGCGCACCCTCCTCAAGCGCGAGGTCCTGCCTGAGCATGTGGCGAACGCGGTGTTCGCGCTGACGGGCGGGGACCTGACGCACACCACTGGGCTGCACATCCCGGTGGACGCGGGCGTCGCAGCGGCGTTCCTGCGCTGACTCCTGGCCGCCCTCATCCGGCGGGGCTCCTGCGCCCGCTCGCCCGGTCCGCCACGGCGGCGCTCGTGCGGCCCGGGCCCGTTCCCACGTTACGGCGGCGCTCGTGCGAGCCGGGCCCGCCCTCACGTTACGGCGGCGCTCGTGCGACCCGGGCCCGTCCCCGCCACCGCGGCGCTCGTGCGACCTGAGTCCACCCCGCTACGGCGGCGTTCCCGCGCTGACCTCGGTCCGTCCTCCCTGTCACCGCGGACGCGCCCCGCACGCCGTCTCCGCAGTCCACCCGACGACCCCTCCGCGAGGCCACCGTGACCCCCGCTGCCCCCCTCACCTTCGCCGCAGTCGACCTCGGTGCCTCCAGTGGGCGGGTGATGGCCGTCCGGATCGGCCCTGACGTAATTGACCTGACGGAGGCTCACCGCTTCCCGAACCGCCCCGTACGGACGGGCGGCACCCTGCACTGGGACGTGCTGTCGCTGTACGCGGGCGTGCTCGACGGGCTGCGGGCCGCGGGGCCGGTGACCTCGGTCGGTATCGACAGCTGGGCCGTCGACTACGGGCTGCTCGACGCGGACGGCGCGCTGCTCGGCAATCCGGTGCACTACCGCGACGGCCGCACCGAAGGGGTCGCGGAGCGAGTGTGGCAGACGGTGCCGGCCGCCGAGCTGTACGCGGCCACCGGAGTGCAGTACGCACCCTTCAACACGCTCTATCAGCTGTTCGCCGCCCAGGGGAGCGCCCAACTCGCTGCGGCTGAGCGCCTGTTGCTCGTGCCCGATCTTCTGACGTACTGGCTCACCGGGCAGCCGGGCACCGAGCTGACCAACGCCTCCACCACCCAGCTGATCGATCCGCGCACCGGTGACTGGGCCCACGGCATCGCCGGACGGCTCGGCATCGACCTCGGGATGTTCGCTCCGCTGCGCAGACCCGGCGACCCGGCGGGGCTGCTGCTGCCGCACGTCCTGGAGGAGACCGGGCTGACCGGCCCGGTCCCGGTGACCGCGGTCGGCTCGCACGACACCGCGTCCGCGGTGGCAGCGGTACCGGCGTCCACCGCCCGCTTCGCGTACATCTGCACCGGCACCTGGTCGCTCGCGGGCCTGGAGCTGGACGCCCCCGTCCTGAGCGAGGCGAGCCGGGCGGCGAATTTCACCAATGAGCTCGGCACCGACTCCACCGTCCGGTATCTGCGCAACATCATGGGCCTCTGGCTGCTCCAGGAGTGTCTGCGGGCCTGGGGTGGCCCTGATCTCGCCCCACTGCTGCGGGACGCCGCCGGCATACCGCCGCTGAGGTCGGTCGTGGACGCGGGCGACACCGCGTTCCTCGCCCCCGGCCGGATGCCCGAGCGGATCGCCGCCGCCTGCCGCGCCACCGGCCAGCCCGTTCCGCGTACCCAGGCGGAGACGGTCCGCTGCATCCTCGACTCACTGGCCCTCGCGCACCGCCGCGCGATCGCCGCCGCCATGAGACTCGCCGACCGACCGGTCGACACCGTGCACATCGTCGGCGGCGGAGCCCGCAACGCCCTGCTGTGCCAGCTGACCGCCGACGCCTGCGGCCTGCCGGTCGTGGCGGGCCCGGCCGAGGCCGCCGCCCTCGGCAACGCGCTCGTCCAGGCGCGCGCCCGTCGCGTACTGGACGACCGTGCCGCCATACGTGTGCTCATCGCCCGCACCCAGCCGCTGGTGCGCTACGAACCGCGGGGCAACGCCACGGCGTGGGGCGCTGCCGAGCGGCGGGTGCATGACAGGTGAGCCGGTCCCCGGCCGATGGCCCGGTTGGTGGCCGGTGGTCTGCCCCGCCCGGTGTCCCGCCCCCGCCCGGTGACCCGGTTCGCGGCCGGGTGGCACGGTTCGGGTGGGCGGTTCCGTCGCCGGGCCGGCGGCGGCCAGGACCGGCACCGCGCGCTGCCCTGACATCCGCGTACGGTCGTTCGAGCGTGGTGCGGCGCGGACGGGGTACCTTCCATCGACAGGCCCACGGACCATACTGGTCGGGCCCCGAGCCCCCTACAGAACGATCACATGGCCAAGAAGAGCACCTCAACGACGCCCGTCCCGGACACCGTATGGCTGGGGAGGGGGCGCCACCTCGGGCCCGAGCCCGAGCAGGACGTCCGGCGTAACCTGATCGCCCTCAAGGCGGCCGGGGTGCTCGGCGACTTCCGGGACCTCGACCCCGCCGAGGCCGCGCGCTCGACCGTCCTGCACCCGCGGGACGAGTCCGCCGACCCGGGCCCGTCGGCCCGCCGCCTCTTCGAGGCCCGCTGGCCGGTGGCCGACGACGTCACGGTGCGCGCCCAGCTGACCACCTACGATCCCGAGGCCCGCCGCAAGGAGGGTGAGGGCGTCACCTGGGTCCTCGCCGCCGAGGCCGAGCGGCCGTGGCAGGCGCACTGGCCCTCGCCCGCCACCATGTTCTGGCCGGACAGCGACCAGGTCCCCTGGGACCACGAAACCGTGCCGGGCGTACGTCTGCGGACGGTGAACCATCTGCCGAAGGACGACGACGAACTGCGCCGCCGGCTGCGCGAGTGCACGCGGCAGAGCTGGTTCGTCCATGTCGTGGTGCATGAGGCGATGACACCGGACGAGCGGGGCAGACAGCCCGTCTCGGTGTTCCTGCCGCCGAGCCTGCGGCACCGGGTGGTCGAGCACCGGGCCACGCCGGAGCAGACGCAGATCGCCGATGTCGCGATGAAGCGCGAGCTGGGTGTGCGGCTGCCGCGCGGTGGCGCCGTCATCCTGCCCATGGACGCGCAGGGCTCGGACATCGATGCCGGGCGTTTCACCGTACGCAATGTCTTCCTGGACGGCTCGGCCCCGGCGGAACTCCTCGGAAAGATCACGGAGTTCGCCGCGCTGCCCCGCCCGCTTTCCGCCGACGCCGAGCGGGCGCTGAACCGGCTGCGCCACGGCTGGCACCTGCTCACCCCGGACGAGGAGCTGGTCCACGCCCAGGGCATGGTCGCGCAGTACGCCGATGCGCTGGACGCCATGACGAACTCCCGTGATCTGTACCGGGAAGCGGCCGAGGCGGCGCACGCGGCGCTGGCCGAGGCGACCGGTGGCGACGGCGTGCCCCTGCCGCCGTCCTCACAGGCGCCGGGACAGGCGAGGGCAGCAGCCACCAAGGCCGACGGCTCACCGCTGAGCGCTCTCACGAAGGCGTTCGGGCGGCTCCGGGATCCGCGCAAGTAGGAGCGGACCGGCGCCGTGCCGCCGGGTTCGAAACACGAACTTAACAAGTGTTTACCGGTGAGAAACACCACTCCGCCGGTTCGTCGCTCTGGGTGGTGGAGCCCGCACAGCAAGAGAGATGGTTGTTACACCTAATTCCCCCACGGAGAGGTGTCTTCTGTGTGCGGCATAACTGGATGGGTTTCCTACCGACGCGACCTGACGGCCCATCGGGAGACCGTCGACGCCATGACCGAGACAATGTCCTGCCGCGGCCCCGACGCTCAGGGGGCATGGCTGACACCGAGGGCCGCGCTCGGACACCGCCGGCTCGCCGTGATCGACCTTCCCGGCGGCGCCCAGCCGATGGAGGCGCGTACGGAGAACGGCACGGTCGCGATGGTGTACTCCGGCGAGGCGTACAACTACACCGAACTGCGTGAGGAGTTGCGCCGCCAGGGCCACCGCTTCGAGACCGACTCCGACACCGAGGTCGTGCTGCGGGGCTACCTCCAGTGGGGCGAGGAGCTGGCCGGGAAGCTCAACGGCATGTACGCGTTCGCGATCTGGGATCCGCGGACCGAGAAGCTGGTCATGATCCGCGACCGGATGGGGATCAAGCCCTTCTACTTCTACGAGACCGACGACGGCGTGCTGTTCGGCTCGGAGCCCAAGGCCATTCTGGCCAACCCGCTGGCCCCGGCCGTTGTGGGGCAGGACGGACTGCGGGAGATCTTCTCGTTCGCCAAGACCCCCGGCTTCGCGGTGTGGGAGGGCATGCGGGAGCTGAAGCCCGGTCATGTGGCGGTCCTGGACCGCAACGGCCTTCGTGAGTACGCCTACTGGCAGCTCGAAGCCACCGAGCACACCGACGGCCGGGAAGCCACCGTCGCGCATGTGCGGGAGCTCCTTGAGGACATCATCGCCCGTCAGCTCGTCGCGGACGTGCCCCGCTGCTCCTTGCTCTCCGGCGGACTCGACTCCTCCGCGATGACCGCGCTGGCCGCCAGGCAGCTCGGCGAACAGGGCGAGACCGTAAGGAGCTTCGCCGTCGACTTCCCCGACCAGGCGAAGAACTTCCGCGCCATGGACATCAGTCCGACCCAGGACACTCCCTTCGTGCACGCGGTCAAGGAGCACATCGACTGCGATCACAGCGACATCATGCTGGACGGCGCCGCGCTGTCCGACCCGGCCGTACGGCGGGCGGCCGTCGCCGCGCGCGACCTGCCGGTCGGACTCGGTGACCGTGACAACTCGCTCTATCTGCTGTTCGCCGCGGTCCGCGAACAGTCCACCGTCGCCCTGTCGGGGGAGTCGGCCGACGAGGTCTTCGGCGGATATCCCTGGTTCCACGACGAGCGACGGCAGGCAGCGACTTTCCCCTGGCTGGCCGGAGACTCCCCGATCGACCCGAGCGGCGTCCTGTCCGGCGACCTCGCCGGGACGCTGGAGCTCGACTCCTATCTGCACGACAGCTACGCCACCGCCTTGGCCGAGGCCCCGTTGAAGGAGGGCGAAAGCGGTCTGGAGAAGCGGATGCGGCAGGTCTGCTACCTGCATCTGAGCCGGATGGTGCAGTCCCTTCTGGACCGCAAGGACCGGATGAGCATGGCGGTGGGTCTTGAGGTCCGGGTGCCCTTCTGCGATCACCGGCTGGTGCAGTACGTCTTCAACACACCGTGGTCGATGAAGACGTTCGACGGGCGGGAGAAGAGCATCCTGCGCGAGGCCACCCGCGACCTGCTGCCGGAATCGGTCGTGCAGCGCAAGAAGAGCGGTTATCCCGGCAGCTTCGACCCGCACTATGTGGCGGCCATCCAGGCGCAGACCTCCGACCTGCTCGCCTCCGGCCACCCCGCGCTGGACCTGTGCCATCGCGCCCGGCTCCAGGAGGCCGTCGGGGCCGACGGCGCGACGATCACCACACAGCAGCGCTCGCACCTGGAGAGGGCGCTGGATCTGTCGGTCTGGTTCGATCTCCACAAGCCCGAGATCAGGCTGGGCTGAGCCTCACTCGCGGCTCCGCCGCCCCGGGTCTCACTCCTCACTCGGGGCGGTGCCCCGAGAGGCGCCCCTGCGAGGAGGATCCCCGGGGCGGCAGGGGCGGGTTGAGGGGTCTTGTCGCTGCTGTCGCCCAAGTCCGCTGTCCAGAGCGAAGAGTTGGCGCACTTGTGGAGCGGGCCGAAAGGCGCTTTCATGGGCGCCCCCCCCACATGAGGAGACCCGCAATGCGCTGGAAGAGGTTCCTGGCAACGTTGTCCGGTGCGGCAGCCATCAGTCTGGCGGCGCCCCTGGTGACGGCCGCACCGGCACAGGCGGCCACTGACCATCGTGTCGTCGTCTACTACCAGACCCAGTTCAACAGCGGTTCGTATGTCTCCCCGAAGGGGCTGACCGACCACGGCACGGGCGTCACGGATGTGATCGTCGGCGCGATCCACCTCAACGACGGAGGTGGTGTCACGCTCAATGACACCTCGCCCGACGACGCCAAGTTCGGCCCGATGTGGGACGACCTGGCGGCGATGCAGAGCAAGGGCGTCCATGTGCTGGGCATGGTCGGCGGTGCCGCGGCGGGCAGCTTCCAGCGGCTGGACAGCGACTTCGACACGTACTACCCGAAGCTGAAGAACGTCGTCACCACCCACCACCTGGACGGCCTGGATCTCGATGTGGAGGAGGGGATGTCGCTGGCCGGCGTCGAACGCGTCATCGACCAGCTGCACAGCGACTTCGGTGCCGGCTTCCTCGTCACGCTGGCGCCCGTCGCCACCGCCCTGAACGGCGGAGGGAATCTCTCCGGGTTCGGCTACGACGCCCTCTACCGTGACCGGGGATCGTCCATCAGCTGGTTCAACGCCCAGTTCTACTGCGGCTGGGGATCGCTGGACGACACCAGCGGCTACGAGGGTGTCGTGAACCACGGAGTCGTCCCGGCCGGGAAGGTGGTGGCGGGCACCATCACCAACCCCGCCAACTGCGGCAGCGGATACGTGCCCATGGACACCCTCAAGTCGACCGTGTCCCAGCTCTCCGGCAAGTACGGCGACTTCGGGGGAGTGGCCGGGTGGGAGTACTTCAACTCGGATCCGGGCGGAACAGCCGCCCCCTGGGAGTGGGCCGCGAACATGTCCGCTGCCATGTAGGGAATGACCGGCCGGGCCGCCGCCGTGCACCGGGCCCCTGACCCGGTGCACGGCGGCGGGTGCAGTACACCAACGACCTTTCAGAATGCAGAGGTTGACGCCCAGTCATCCCTGGCCGTTGGCTCCTTCGCCGCCGAAGATGCTCCCGGCCGCCGAGCGCCGCATCGTCTCCAGCGCGTCGATCTGCCGCTGTGCCCGGCCGAGGAGCGTGTTCAGCCGGTCCGTGTCCAGTCGGCTGTCCTGCGGAGCCATCGCGAGCAGCGTGCGCCAGACCAGCGACTTCCCCTCGACGCCCAGCCGCAGGGTCTCCAGCTCGATGAGGGTGCTCAGCCCCGAGCGGCGGTACACGGCACCGTTCGGTTTGAGGCGTCCCAGCAGCTCGGCGGCCCGGCCGCCGTAGATCTTGTAGCGACGGGCGGGCACGCCGAGTGCGCCCATGAGTGCGAGCAGGCTCTCGCGGTCCTCGGCGATCTCCTCGGCGATGCGCCGCAGCTCCGGGCCCCGAACCGAGCGGCGGTGCTGGTCGGCGATACGCCGGGCGAGCCGGGTGCCCGCCGAGGCACCCATGAGGTGATCGTTCAGATAGATCCCGAGCTTGTCGGTCCGCATCCTGGCTCCTTTCCCGGCTGCTTCTTCCTGGCGCAGCCTTTCGCGCTGAGGTACCACCGTGTACGCGGGGTCCTCGGCAGAGGCGATACCGGCGGCGAAGACGCCGAACCGGGTGCAGGCCGAGCCCGCGAGCAGCAGCGCACCCGCGCCCAGTGCGGCGGGGCGGCTCCGGTGCCCGATGAGCGCGGCGCAGGCCGCCCCGCCGACGGTGAGGCCGCGCGCGGCCCGCAGCAGGGTGCCCGCGCGGCCGGTGCGGTAGGTCTCGGCGACCATGCCGAGCCGGCGCTCCGCCAGTCTCATCGAGGTCACATCGGCGACCGCCGCCAGGACGGCCGCACACCGGGCGGGAGCCGTCTCATGGACCGGCGACACCGCGAGGGCCATGCCCGATGCGGCCGCCGTCGCCGATGCCACGAAGACGTAGGGCAGTTCACGGTGGGCGCCGTGCCACGCGGGTACGGCGGTGTCCGCCGCGAGCACCGCCGTGTAGGCGGCCACGGCAGGCCCCAGGAGCGCGGCGCCGCCCGTCGCCGCCGCACCCGCGGCCGGCAGTCTCCTGGTCACCGAAGTCGCGGCGGCCGCGCCCGCGCAGGAGCCGTATCCGGCGAGCAGCCAGGAGCCGACGCTCATCGGGGAGGTCGGCTTGAACACGCGCAGCATGTGGTGGAAACGGCCGGGCCTGCCGAGGTCGTGGATGAGCGCGGCGGTGGAGAGCGAGAGCGCTCCGACGGAGGAGAGCTTCATGGCCCTCGTCATGGTGGTGCGGCCTGTCGCCTGGGCCGCGGCCGCCATCACCGACCCAGCACCCGCGAGACCGCCGAAGAAGAAGTACCCGGCGATGTCCGTCGCCGACCAGGACGGCGCCTTGATGACCGGCCGCCCGTAGTACGAGTCGAACTCGGCGCGCGGCACCATGAGTTCCTCGCCCCGCCGCCTGCGGCCGCCACGGCGCCCGCCGTCCGGCTGGAGACCGCGCGGGGACGCGGTGCGGCCGGGGCGCTCCCCGTGGGTGCCGTCCCTGGTCACGTCGGAGCCGTTCATCGGCGGGCCTTCCTTCCGGCCGTCGCCGCGAACGGCACGGCCTTTCTGCCGGCCGCCGCCGCGGCAGCGAACGACACGGCCACACCGCCGGCGAGGGAGAGTGCGGCGGTCGCGGCGTGCTTCCACATGGCGGGCAGATCGCGGGTGGTGACGACGGGCGCCGGCGGAAGCCCGTACACCTCGGGTTCGTCGAGCAGGAGGAAGAACGCCCCGTCACCGCCGACTCCGTCCCCGGGGTCGTCGCCGTAGAGCCGGGCGTCGGTCACGCCCGCCTCGTGCAGCTGGCCGACGCGCAGTGCCGCCCGCTCCCGCAGCTCGTCGAGCGGCCCGAACTGGATGGATTCCGTCGGGCAGGCCTTGGCGCAGGCGGGCTCCTGCCCGGCGCCGAGCCGGTCGTAGCACATCGTGCACTTGAACGCCCGTCCGTCGGTGGGGCGTTGCTCGATCACGCCGTACGGACAGGCGGGTACGCAGTAACCGCAGCCGTTGCAGATGTCCTCCTGGACGACGACCGTGCCGAACTCCGTGCGGAAGAGGGAACCGGTCGGGCAGACGTCCAGACAGGCGGCGTGGGTGCAGTGCTTGCAGACGTCCGACGACATCAGCCAGCGCACCCCGTCTCCCGGAGCGGGCTGTTCCGCTCCGCGTTGAGCCGCCGCGGGGGGAGTCTCCGTGCCGAGCAGGGGCAGTTCGGTGCGTCCTTCGGGCGACGGCACCGGCTGCTCGATGAAGGCGACATGGCGCCAGGTGGACGCCCCGAGCCCGAGGGTGTTGTCGTAGCTCATCCCGGACAGCGCGATGCCGTCCTCGGGAATCGCGTTCCACTCCTTGCACGCCACCTCGCAGGCCTTGCAGCCGATGCACACGGAGGTGTCGGTGAAGAACCCGACGCGGGGCGGTGCGTCGTCGTGCCCCGCGTCCCGGGCCGGGTCCGGCTCGGGGCCGCTGAGCAGATGGCGTGACTGGCCGGTCACCTCGGTCACTTGACGGTCTCCGTTCCGGTGCGGTCCGTGATGCCCGCCCTGACCCGGTACTCCTCCACCAGCTTCGGCAGCGCGGGCCCGCGTGGTCTGCGGCCCTCGATGATGTCGGCGGTCAGGGCCTTGTCCTCCTGGATGTGGGCGTTCGGGTCGAGCGACATCGCGACGAGTTCGTTGGCGGCGTCCCCGGTGGCCACCCCGTTCGGGCCCCAGTGGAAGGGCAGCCCGATCTGGTGGACCGTGCGGCCGTGGACGGTGAGGGGCCTGATCCGACGCGTCACCAGCACCCGCGCCTCCACGGCGTTGCGGGCGGTGATGATGGTGGCCCAGCCGCCGTTCCGCAGCCCTCGCTCGGCGGCCAGTTCGGGGGAGACCTCGCAGAAGAACTCCGGTTGCAGCTCAGCGAGATAGGGCGACCAGCGGCTCATACCACCCGCCGTGAAGTGCTCCGTGAGGCGGTGGGTCGTCACCACGTACGGATACACCCGGGCGCCCGGCTCGTCGCCGCTCGGGTGGTAGCGGTTGCCCTCGTGCGGCATCAGACGGCGCACGGGCGATCTGGGAACGTTCGGATGGAGTGCGTTCGGGAAGGGCGAGTCCTGGGGCTCGTAGTGGGTCGGCATCGGGCCGTCCTCCAGGCCCGCGGGGGCGTAGAGCCACCCCTTGCCGTCCGCCTGCATGATGAACGGGTCGTCACCGCGCAGCGCGTCCGGGCCGGTCGCCCCGTCCGGCGGCACATGGCCGGGCGCCCGGTCGGCGATGAAGTCCGGGACGTCGTGACCGGTCCAGGAGCGCCGGGCCTCGTCCCACCACACATAGGCCTTCCGCTCGCTCCAGGGCGTCCCGTCGGGGGCGGCCGACGCGCGGTTGTAGAGGATGCGCCGGTTCGCCGGCCATGCCCAGGCCCACTCGGCGGCCACCCAGTCCTGCTCGGTGTGGGGCTTCCTGCGGGCCGCCTGGTTGACGCCGCCGGCCCGGACCCCGCAGTAGATCCAGCAGCCGCACCGGGTGGAACCGTCGTCCCTGAGCTGGGTGTAGGCGCTCAGCGGGGAGCCGTCGGCCGCGTGTCCGTTGATCTCGGCCAGCACGGCTTCGGCGGAGGGCTCGGCGAGATCACCCTCGACGGGGTAGTCCCAGGTGAGGTCCTGGACGGGCCGGTCCGCCGGGTCGGCCGACCCCGCGAGCCGTTCCTTGATGCGCCGTCCGAGGTGGTACGTGAACCACAGGTCGCTGCGTGCGTCGCCGCCGGGTTCCACGGCGGCGTGGTGCCACTGCACCCAGCGGTTGGTGTTGGTGAACGAACCGGACTTCTCGGTGTGCGCCGCGGCGGGGAAGAAGAACACCTCCGTGGCGATGTCCTCCGTGCGGAGTTCCCCGGTCTCGGTCTCGGGGCCGTCCTTCCACCAGGTCGCCGACTCGATCAGCGAGAAGTCCCGCACCACGAGCCACTCCAGATTGGCCATCCCGAGCCGCTGGAGACGTGTGTTGGCCGATCCGACGGCCGGGTTCTCGCCCATCAGGAAGTAGCCCTTGCAGACCCCCTCCAGCTGCGCGAGCACGGTGTCGTACGTGGCGTGGGAGCCGGTGAGCCGCGGCAGGTGGCCGAAGCAGAAGTCGTTGTCGGCGGTGGCCGCTTCCCCGTAGTACGCCTTGAGGAGGCTGACGAAGTAGGCCCGCATGTCGCCCCAGAAGCCCTTGTCGGTCCTGGTCGCGTCGACGAAGGCGTCCAGGTTCTCGTGGGCGTGTGCGTGCGGCATGGGCAGATAGCCCGGCAGCAGGTTGAAGAGGGTGGGGATGTCGCTCGACCCCTGGATGGAGGCGTGCCCGCGCAGCGCCTGGATGCCACCGCCCGGCCGGCCGATGTTGCCGAGGAGGAGCTGGAGGACACTGGCCGCGCGGATGTACTGCGAGCCCACGGTGTGCTGGGTCCAGCCGACCGCGTAGCAGAAGGCGCTGGTGCGGTCGCGTCCCGAGTTCGATGTGAGGGCCTCGCAGACCTCAAGGAACGTCTCGCGGGGGACACCGCAGGTCTGCTCGACCAGTTCGGGTGTGTAACGGGCGTAGTGGCGCTTCAGCACCTGGTAGACGCACCGGGGGTGCTGGAGCGTCTCGTCACGGGGAGCGCTCGCGCGGGTCTGCGCGCCGCCCGAGCCGTGCGCCTCCGACCCGCCCGCCTCGCCGAGCCGCCGGCCGGTGTCGGGGCGCTCCTCCCGCGCCGCGTACTGCTGGTCGGGGTCGCCGGCCGGGGCCTGCACCTGCGCGCCCTCGTACTGCCAGCTCGCGGGTGTGTAGCGGTGGGCCTCCTCGTCCAGGCCGGAGAAGACGCCGTCCAGGTCCTCGGTGTCCCGGAAGTCCTCGCTGACCAGCGTGGCCGCGTTGGTGTACGAGAGGACGTACTCGCGGAAGTCCTTCTCCTCGGTCAGTACGTGGTTGATGACGGCGCCGAGGAAGGCGATGTCGCTGCCCGCGCGGATGGGGACATGCAGATCGGCGAGGGCGCTCGTCCGGGTGAACCGCGGGTCCACATGGATCACCTTCGCGCCGCGCGCCTTGGCCTCCATCACCCACTGGAAGCCCACCGGGTGGGCCTCGGCGTAGTTCGAGCCCTGGATGACGATGCAGTCGGCGTGCTGGAGGTCCTGCATGAAGGTGGTGGCGCCGCCCCGCCCGAACGACGTCCCGAGCCCCGCCACGGTGGAGCTGTGGCAGACGCGCGCCTGGTTCTCCACCTGCACGACGCCCAGACCGGTCAGCAGCTTCTTGATGAGGTAGTTCTCCTCGTTGTCGAGGGTGGCGCCCCCGAGACTCGCGATCCCCAGTGTCCGTGCGGTCCGCAGTCCGTCGAACTCCCACTCCCAGGTGCGGCGCCGGGTCTCCACCACCCGCTCCGCGACCATGTCCATGGCCGTCTCCAGGTCCAGCCGCTCCCACTCGGTGGCGTACGGACGGCGGTACAGGACTTCGTGGCGGCGGGCGTCACCCGTGGTGAGCTGGAGGGTCGCCGAGCCCTTGGGGCACAGCCGGCCCCGGCTGACGGGGGATTCGGGGTCGCCCTCGATCTGCACGACGGCGTCGTCCGTGACGTACACCTGCTGGCCGCAGCCGACCGCGCAGTAGGGACAGACCGACTTGACGACACGGTCCGCGGTCTCGGTTCGGGCCCGGAGGCCGGCGGTACGGGGAGAGGCGGCTGCGCTGCCCCGGCCGAGCGGGTCGGAGCCGGTGAGCTGCCGGTAGACGGGCCAGTCCCGGACCAGCCTGCGGATCCCCATCGTTGCCTCCTGCGGCTCTCGGTTCCCGTCATCAGCCTCACCTGACGGATCCGGTTCGGCAACGCGGACCGGTGGGAGCGGGGGGACGGGAACGGGGCCGTTCCCCCGGCTCGGGGGGACCGGCTACGCGTCGCTGTCCACCGTTGCGCCCGGGGTGTGTGCGACGACCCGGCCGTTCTCGATCAGCCGCCTGATCCCGTACGTGGCCACCGCGGCCACCGCCATCGCGGCGACCAGGAACCACAGTCCGGCGACCGCGGACCCGGTGCGGTCCACGATCACGCCGATGCCCATCGGGCCGAAGCCGCCGCCGAGGTTGCCGACGGCGTTGATCATGGCGATGCCGGAGGCGGCCTGCACCCCGGTCAGAAACCGTGACGGCAGGGACCAGAGCACCGGCTGACCGGCGAAGATGCACATCGCCGCGAGGCTGATGAAGGCCATCTGGAGCACATGGGCGCCGGAGGGGACCAGCGCGGAGCCCGCGAGGCCGAGGGCGCCGACGGCGGCGGTCCCGGCGATCCACGGGTAGCGGGAGCCGCTGCGGTCGGCGAGCTTGGGCACGGCGTACAGGCCGATGGCCACGAAGACGTACGGGACCGCGGTGACGAAACCTACGGCGGTCCCGGACAGACCGCCGAAACCGTCCACGATCGTCGGCAGCCAGAAGCTCAGCCCGTAGGCACCGAGCGGGAAGCACAGGTAGTACAGGGACATCAGGACCACGCGCCTGTCCCGGAGGGTCCGCAGCGGGGACTCGTGGGCCCCGTCCAGCGCGGTGCTCTCGGCAGCCAGTTCGGTGGCGATCCACTCCTTCTGGCCGGTCCTGAGCCAGCCGGTCTCCTCGGGGCCGCCGGGCAGGACGCGCAGGGTCACGAAGCCGAGGAGCACCGCGGGCACACCGGTCGCGACGAAGATCCACTGCCAGCCCTTGAGGCCGAGCACGCCATCGAGACCGCCGAGCGCGCCCATCAGCGGGTTCCCGATGATGAAGGCGAGCGGGGTGGACATCATGAACCAGCCCGTCATCCGGGCGCGGTAGCGGTACGGATACCACTTGGTCAGGAAGTAGAGGACCCCCGGATAGAAGCCGGCCTCGGCCGCGCCCAGCAGAAAGCGGGCGGTGTAGAACTGCCAGCCGCTGCTGACCAGCGCGGTGAGGGCGGTGACCAGGCCCCAGCTGATCAGGATGCGGGCGAACCAGCGGCGGGCCCCGAACCGTTCGAGGAAGATGTTGCTGGGCACCTCGAAGATCGCGTAGGCGACGAAGAAACACACCTGGCCGAGGGTGAACGCGGCGTTGGACAGGCCCAGTTCGCTCTGGAGGGTCAGCTTGGCGAAGCCGATGTTCGAGCGGTCCACATAGGCGACCAGATAGAGCAGGACCAGGAACGGCATCAGCCGCCAGGTCACCGCCTTCATCGTGGTGCGTTCCGTCGTGGTCTCCATGGCTTTCCTCCTGGGTGCGCTGGTCATCATCGACCCTTCCGACGCGTCCTCCGGACACGCCTGGACCGTATCGTGATTTGATAGCACCATTAAGGGGCGGCGGGACACGACTAGGTCACAGCCGCTGCCCACCGCACGGATCACGGCCCAGCACGGATCACGACACAGCACCGGCATATGGCCCAGCACAGGCTCACCACACTGAAAGGACCACCACATGGCACCGCAGCTACGCAGCGCCGCCTGGTTCGGGGACGGCGGCAAGAACGGCTTCATCGCCCGCCATCATCTGCGGGCCATGGGGCGCGGCGGCCACAATTTCGACGGCCGCCCGGTCATCGGCATCTGCAACACCTTCTCCGAGCTGACGCCCTGCAACGGCCATCTCCAGCTCATCGCGGAGGCGGTGAAGCGCGGGGTGCTCCAGGCCGGGGGCTTTCCGCTCGAATTCCCTGCGATGTCGCTCGGCGAGCCGTTCCTGCGCCCGACCTCCATGCTCTACCGCAATCTGGCCGCGATGGAGATAGAGGAGCAGATACGGGCCAACCCCATCGATGCCGTCGTCCTGCTCACCGGCTGCGACAAGACGACCCCCGCCGCCCTGATGGGGGCGGCCAGCGCGGGCGTGCCCGCGATGGTCTTCACCGGCGGCCCGATGCTCAACGGCCGCTTCCAGGGCCGAGCCGTGGGCTCCGGCACCGATATCTGGCGGATGACGGAGGAGCTGCGGGCCGGGACCATCACCCAGGAGGAGTTCACCGAATTCGAGTCATCGCTGAACCGCTCGGCCGGCCACTGCATGACCATGGGCACCGCGTCCACCATGGCCTGTCTGACCGAGGCCCTGGGCATGATGGTCCCCGGCGGCTCGGGCCTGCCCGCGGTCGACGCCCGGCGCGGCACGCTCGCCGAGGAGACCGGAGCCCGCGCCGTGGAGCTGGCGACCAGCGGCCTCACCCCGCAGCGGATCATGACGCGTGCGGCCTTCGAGAACGCCGTCCGCGTCAACGCGGCCATCGGCGGTTCCACCAACGCGGTGGTGCATCTGCTCGCCATCGCGGGACGCCTGGGCGTGCCGCTCACCCTCGGCGACTTCGACCGGCTGGGCGCCGAACTCCCGCTGCTGATCGATCTGATGCCGTCCGGCCGCTTCCTGATGGAGGAGTTCGCCTACGCGGGCGGGCTGCCCGCCCTCATCAACCAGCTGCGCGAACACCTCCACCCCGACACCGTCACGGTGACCGGCCGCTCGCTCCTGGAGAACTGCGCGGGTGCCGAGGTGTACGACCGCGAGGTCATCCGGCCCTTCGCTGACCCGGTGCTGCCCGCGGGCAGTGGTACGGCCGTGCTGCACGGCAATCTCGCCCCGGACGGCGCCGTCGTCAAGCAGTCCGCGGCTGACCCGCGGCTGCTCAGCCATACCGGTCCGGCCCTGGTCTTCGACTCGCTCGACGCCTATCTGGAGGTCGTCGAGGACCCGGACCTCGATGTCACGGCCGACACGGTGCTCGTCGTACGGAACACCGGCCCCCGGGGCTACCCCGGGATGCCGGAGGTGGGCAATCTCGCCCTGCCGAAGAAGCTGCTCGACGCGGGTGTGCGGGACATGGTCCGGATCTCCGACGCCCGGATGTCGGGGACCGCATTCGGTGCCTGTGTGCTGCATGTGGCACCCGAGGCGGCCGTGGGCGGCCCGCTCGCCCTCGTACGCACCGGGGACCGGGTCCGTCTCGACGTCCCGGGCCGCCGTCTCGACGTCCTGGTGGACGATGCCGAGCTGGAGCGGCGCAGGGACGGGTGGACAGCGCCCGAACCGCCCGCCGAACGCGGCTGGACCTACCTCTACACCCAGCATGTGACCCAGGCGGACACCGGTGTCGACCTGGACTTCCTGGTCGGCTCCACCGACTCCGCCCCGCCGCGCCACGCCTTCTGAGGAGCTGTTCGCCATGACCGACACACCCGAGGCCGGTACGTCCACGGCCGACAAGGCCAGGGCCGGCGCAGCCAGGACTGGTACGCCAAGGACGGGCACGCCCAAGAACGCAGAGGCCCTGGTGCGCGGTGTCTCGCCCGTGCTCGAAGTGCCCTTCCACGACAACGGCGAGCTGGACCCGGAAGGCTTCACGACCGTGGTCGACCGGGTGCTGGCCACCGGGGTCAGCTCGGTGATGTTCCCCGGATTCGCCGGAGAGTTCCACAAACTGGACGGCGCTGAGAGGGAGTTGCTCACCGGGCTGCTGCTCGGCCGCACCCGGGACGAGCCCGGCGTCGCCGCCATCGTGTCGGTGCCCGACCATGCGACCCGGCATGCGGTCGCCCAGGCCGAGTCCGCCGCCGGGCGCGGCGCCGACGCGCTCAATCTGCTGCCACCGCATTTCCTCGGCCCTTCACGCGAAGCCGTACTGGCCCATGTACGGGCGGTGCTCGCCGCGGTCGATCCGCTGCCGGTCGTCCTGCAGTACGCCCCCGCGCAGACCGGGACCGCTCTGGACGCCCCGACCCTGCACCGGCTCGCGGCCGAGCACGCCAACCTGCGCTGGGTGAAGGTCGAGTCCGCGCCACCCGGCCGCTTCATCGCGGCCCTCGCGGCGGGTGAGCGGCCGCTGCCCGCGCTCGTCGGCTACGCGGGTCTCCAACTGCCGGACGCACTGCGGCGCGGCGCGGTCGGAGTGCAGCCCGGCTGCTCCTTCACCGAGCTGTACGTCGAGCTGTGGCGCCGCTGGGAGGCCGGCGACGAGGACGGATGTGCCGCCCTGCACACCCGGATGACGCCCTTTCTCTCGTACTGGATGCAGAACGTGGAGCTGATCGTCGCCGCGGAGAAGGAGATCTCGGTGCGCCGCGGCTGGTTCGGCTCGGCGCACTGCCGGGCTCCCGGGCACCGCCTCGACCAGGAGGAACTGCGCATGATCGACCGCTTCTGCGCGGAATTCTCCTCTCTGATACCGGAGTTGGCACGATGAACGGGACCGGGGTCGTCACCTGCGGGGAGGCGATGCTGCTGATGGTCGCCGAGCCCGGCATCCCGCTGGAGCGGGCCACCGCCTTCCGGCGTTCGGTCGCGGGCGCGGAGTCCAATGTCGCGGCCGGTCTGGCCAGGCTCGGCCACCCGGTGCGCTGGCTCGGCCGGGTCGGCGACGATCCGGCCGGGCGGGCGGTACTGGCCCAGCTGCGGGCCGACGGCATCGACACCTCGTACGCCGGGACTGACCCCGGCGCGCCCACCGGGCTGCTGCTGCGCGACAGCCACCCGGCGAGGGCGATCGACGTGCAGTACCACCGGGCGGGCTCCGCCGCTTCGCTCCTCGGGCCCGAAGGGCTGACCCGGGAGATGCTGGGCGGCGCGGGCATCGTCCACCTCACCGGCATCACCCCGATGCTCTCGGACTCCGCACACCTCGCCACGCTCCGGCTCTTCGAGCTGGCGCACGAGGCGGGGGCCACGGTCTCCTTCGATCCGAACGTACGGCTGAAACTCGGCAGTCCGCAGCGGTGGCGCGAGGTCGTCGGGCCGCTCCTGGACCGGGCAGACCTGGTCCTCGCCGGCGAGGACGAGCTGGAGGTGCTCGGCGGGACGGGCCCGGAGCGGCTGCTGGCGGCCGGGGTGCGGACCGTGGTGGTCAAGCACCGCGACAAGTCGGCCTCCTGCCGTACGGCGGACGGGGCGTGGGAGCAGCCGGCCTTCCGGGTCCCGGTGACCGACCCGGTGGGCGCGGGGGACGCGTTCGCCGCCGGGTTCCTCTCCGGGGTGCTGCGCTCCGAGCCGTACGACGTGTGTCTGCGGACGGCTGCCGCCGTGGCGGCGCTCGTCGTGCAGTGCGTCACAGACACCGACGGGCTGCCCGGCCGGACGGGTCTTGACCGGGCGCTCGCCGCGTTCTCCGGCGGCGCCGAGGCCGTCCACCGCTGACCGTCGTTCCCAGGACCGTTCCGTACCCCTCTCGTCAGTCGTCTCTTCTTCCCAGGAGCAACACACCATGGACCACATGTACCGCTGGGAGACCGTCCGGGCCGTCACGGCTCAGCGCGTCTTCGGCATCGTCCGCACCGCCGGCCCCGATGAGGCGGTCGCCGCCGCCGACGCCGTACTCGACGCCGGGCTGCACGCGGTGGAGGTCGCCCTCACGACGCCGGGCGTGCTGAGCGCGGTGGCCCGGCTGACCGGACGGCGCCCCGGCGCCCTGATCGGAGCGGGCACCGTGCTCGACGCGGCCGCGGCGCGGGCGGCCGTCGAGGCGGGCGCCCGCTTCCTGGTCTCGCCCAGCCTCCACCCGGAGGTCATCCGTACCGGACACCGCTACGGCGTCCCCGTCCTCCCCGGCGTGACCACCCCGACCGAAATGGTGCGGGCCCTGGAGGAGGGCGCCGACGCCCTGAAGCTCTTCCCCGCATCGGCGGTGGAGCCGTCCTGGCTGCGCGATGTACGGGCCGCGCTGCCCCAGGCGCCCGTAATTCCCACGGGAGGTGTGACAATCGAGAACGCACCGGAGTGGATCGCGGCCGGTGCCGTCGCCTGCGGTATGGGCTCGGCACTGACATCGGGCGGGCCACAGGCGGCGGGGGAGCGGATCGCCGCCCTCCTGGGCCGCCTCGCGGCAGCCCGCTGACCACACCGGACCGGACACATCGGCAGACGGGGAACGACGTGGAGCTTCAAGGCCTGCACGGCCAGGTGGTCGACCGGATCGGCCAGTCGCTCGCGGCGGAGGAGATCCGTGCGGGCGAGGTGCTGCGCCTGGAGGACGTACAGGAGCGGTACGGCGTCTCCCGCACCGTGGCCCGGGAGGCCGTACGGGTCCTGGAGTCGAAGCGGGTCGTCACCAGCCGTCCCCGCGTCGGCATCACCGTACGGCCCGTCACCGACTGGAATCTGTACGACCCCCAGGTCATCCGCTGGCGGCTGGCCTCCCCGCGCCGGGAGACCCAGCTGCGCGAACTGGCCGAGCTGCGGGCCGCGGTGGAACCGTCGGCGGCCGCGCTCGCCGCGACGGGCGCGGGTGACGGGGAACGCCGCGCCCTGAGCGCGCATGCGCAGGCGATGGCCGGCGCGGCCCGCGCGGGGGACAGCCGGGGCTTCATCGCGGCCGACGCGGCGTTCCACCGGGCGCTGCTCACCGCGTCGGGCAATGGGATGTTCGCCCAGCTCTCCGAGGTGACCGAAGAGCTGCTCGTGGCGCGGCGGGAGCTGCTGCTGATGCCCGATCAGGTGGAGACGGACACGGTCCGCCGCCACCAGGAGGTCGCCGACGCCATCGCCGAGGGCCGCGCAGCGGATGCCGCCCGTGCGGTGAGTGCGGTCGTGGAAGCCGCCCGCAGCGAGGTCGAGCAGCTCCTGGAGGGCGGCTCGGCCTGTGCCTTGGGCGGCTGACGGCTCAGCTCCGGGACGCACGGCGGTCCGGCCCCGGGCCGCACGACGGGTCGGCGCCCGGGCCCTACGGCGGCTCAGCCCTACGGCGGCTCAGCCCTCGGACCGCACGGCCACCGGCGCCGCATCGGCGCCGGTGGCCTCCGACGTCTCGGCGGCCAGCCGGCCCGGCGTGGTGAAGCGGCCGGCCACGACCGCCACCACCGCACCCAGCAGCATCGCGCCGGCGATCACGAGCAGCGGCGCGTCGAAGGACCCGGTGGCGTCCTTGACGACACCGATCAGCGGGGTGACCGCGAGCCCCGCGACATTCGCGAAGGCATTGATGAAGGCGACCCCGGCCGCCGCCGCGACGCCGGTCATGAAGGCCGTCGCGCTGCCCCAGAGCGCGGGAACCGCGGCCCACGCCGCCCCGGTGGAGAGCGCGAGAAGCCGGCCACTCCCGGACCCGCCGCCACACTCGCGACGAGCAGCACACCCGAGACGGCCATCGGCACCGCCATGTGCAGCGCGTGCTTCCCGCGCCGGTCGACGGAGCGTGCGACGACCACCATGGCGACCACGGCCAGCGCATAGGGGACCGCGGTGAGCAGGGTCGTCACGAAGTCGCTCGGGTCACCGAAACCGCCCTGGATCACCTGCGGCATCCACAGGGTCAGACCGATGCTGTCGAACGAGTAGAGGAAGAAGAAGAGGGCGAGCAGCAGCACCCCGGGACTGGTGAGCGCCTCGCGTACGGAGACCGAGCGCCGCCCCGCGACCTCGGCGCGCTCCTGGTCGAGCCGGTCGGTGAGCCAGCGCCGGTTGCGCTCGGGCAGCCAGGCGGCGTCCTGCGGGGTGTCGGTCAGTGACTTCAGGACGATGAACCCGAGCAGTACGGCGGGCACCGCCTCGACCACGAACAGCCACTTCCAGCCCGGCGTGGAGAGCACGCCGTCCATCTTCATGACCAGACCGCTGAGCGGGGAGCCGATGACCGTGGCGAGCGCGGCGCCCACGTAGAAGCGGCCCATCGCCCGGCCCCGGTGGCTGACGGGGAACCAGCGGGCGAGGTACCAGATGATGCCCGGCGTGAAGCCCGCCTCGGCGGCGCCGAGGAACAGCCGTACGAGATAGAAGGACTGCGCACCCCCGACCAGGGCCATACAGCCGGAGACGACGCCCCACGAGATCATGATGCGGGCGATCCAGCGGCGCGCGCCGAGTCTGGCGAGCAGCACATTGCTGGGTACCTCGAAGACGACATAGGTGGCGAAGAACAGACTGGCGCCGAGCCCGAACTGAGCCGCGGTCAGCCCGATGGCCCGGTTCATCGTGAGGGCCGCGACCGACAGATTGGAACGGTCGATGTAGGCGACGAGGTAGCAGATGACGATCAGGGGCATCAGCCTCCTGGTCACCCGGCTCATCGTGTCGTGCTCCAGGCCGCCGTCGTCCCTGCCGACCGCGCTGTCCTGATCGGGGTTCATCGGCCCCCTCCGTCCGGGCTGCCGGTGTGCGACATATGCACACCGGATTCCAATGGTGCTATGATCGGCCTAATGGTGCGGGTGTGGGCCGCCCGTGTCAACGGCCGGGGTGCTCATGGAGGCCGACGGCTGACCGATGGCAGACGGAAGACAAGGGGCCGGGGATGTCGCAGACCGTGCAACGCGCCATGGAGATAGTGGAGTTCACCAGTGCGTCCCCGCGCACCCTCGCGGACATCTCCGAACGCCTCGGCGTCCACCGCACCACGGCCCTGCGTCTGCTCCAGACCCTGCACGCCGGCGGCCTCGCCCGGCGCCTGCCCGACGGCCGGTGGGGCGCGGGCGCCCGGCTCGCCTCGCTCGCCGCCCGCTCGTCCGGTCAGTTCGGGCTGCGCGACACCGCCCGGCCGCATCTCGCGGCGCTCCAGGAACACACCGGCCACACCGTGCATCTGGCCGCGCTCCGCGACGACTCGATCGTCTACATCGACAGCGTCTCGCCGCCCGGCCCGGTCCGCCTCTACGCCAGGATCGGCCGGGCCGTACCGCTCCACACGGCGGGCGTGAGCAAGGCGATCCTCGCGCACCTTCCGCCCGCCCACACCCAACAGCTCCTCGACGGCTGGGAATTCACCCTCCACACCGCCACCACACTCACCACCCGGGCCGCCCTCGACGACGAACTGGCGGCGGTCCTGGAACGCGGCTGGGCCGTGGACGACGGGGAGTTCGAGGAGTTCGTGCACTGTGTCGCCGTCCCGGTGCGCAACGCCCACGGCGAGGTGACGGCCGCCGTCTCGCTCACCGCGCTGCGCGCCCAGGCCGACCGTGCGGAACTGCACGGCCTGCTGCCCGAGGTGCGCCGGTGCGCCCGGCTGGTCTCGGCGGATCTCGGGTTCCTGCCCTGACGCTCCCCTTCCGCATACCCCGATCGCGACTCCCGGAGGATCCACGATGACCGCGCCCACCTGCGCAGCGCCCGCCGTCCATGTAGGCCCCGAGCCGGTGCCCGTACTGCTCGAAGCGGTACGGGCCGGGGGCGGGCGGCCCGTACCCCTGGCGGAGGCCGAGGCCATCGTCTACTTCGGCAGCGACGACCCGGCCGAGCTGGACGGAATGCTCCATGAACGCATCCGCTGGGTGCAGTTGCCGCATGCGGGGGTGGAGCGCTGGGCGGACGCGGGAGTGATCCGCGCGCAGCCGGTCTTCACCGCGGCCACCGGTTCGTACGGGGAGGCCGTCGCGGAACACGCCCTCGCGCTGATGCTGGCGGCGGCGCGCGGGCTGCACCGGCTGGCGCGGTCCCGCGAGTGGAGCGCCAACCTCACCCGGGAGTTCGCCGGTTCGGCCGTCGCCGTCGTCGGCTGCGGCGGCATAGGCCGCTCACTGATCCGGCTGCTGGAGCCGTTCGGCTGCCGGATCCTGGCGGTCTCCGACCGCGGCGAGGTCCCGGGCGCGGAGCGTACTGTGCCGCGTGCCGCCTTCCGGGAGGTGCTGCCCGATGCGGACTTCGTGGTGGGTGCGGCGCCCGCGACCCCCGACACCCGCGGTATGTTCGGGGCGGCGGAGTTCGCCCTGATGCGTCAGGACGCCTGGCTGGTCAATGTCGCCAGAGGCGGTCTGGTCGTCACCGCTGATCTGGTGGACGCGCTGAAGAACGGCACGATCGGGGGAGCGGCACTGGATGTCACCGACCCCGAACCGCTGCCCGCCGGACATGAGCTGTGGGGGCTGGAGAACGCGCTGATCACGCCGCACTGCGCCAACCCGCGCTCCTCGTACTGGCGTGGGCTCGCCGAACGGGTCGAGGCCAACGTCGCCGGGTTCGCAGCCGGCCGCCCGCTGGCGGGCACCGTCACCCCGGTGCGGGGCTTCTGAGACCGGGCTGGGTCCGGGGCCGATCCTGGGGCCCAGAGTGCAGGCGGACCGCGCCCACCCCATCGGCGTCGGCCGGCTGCGGACTTCTGCGGCAGGGCACAGCCTCAGCGGCGCCGACGCCGTACCAGACGGCGGAACGCCCGCGCTCCGCCCTCCGGTGTGGGCAGTGTGCCGGCGACCGCGTCCGCCAGGAGGGTGCCGACCGTCTCGGCCGCGCAGGTGCGGTTCGCGCCGATGCCTCCCGAAGGCCCGCGTTTGATCCAGCCCACGACATACGTCCCCGGTCTGCCGGGAACCCGGCCGCCCTCGTGGGGAACGGTTCCGGTGGTCTCGTCGAACGGCAGCTCCGCCTGGGGCACTCCGTGGTACCCGATGGCCCGCAGCGCCAGCCCGGCCGGTATCTCCGTCTCGCCGCCCCCGCCCCCGTCGCCGTCGCCATGGTCGCGGCCGTCGGTCACACGCACCGCGCGAAGGCTCCCGTCCCCGCGCATCTCCACCGGCGCGGAGTGGAAACGGAGGACGATACGGCGGCGCCCTGCCGGGTCCGGTGGCCGGGACCAGTCGACGGGCTCCCTCGCCACGCCCTGGAGCACCGCGGCCTTGTCCCCGGGCCCGGCCGCGTCGATCACGGCCCCGATCCGCTCGTCGTGGGCGTCCACGACCAGGTCCACTCCGGGAAGGTGCTTGAGCGCGAGCAGTTCGGAGCGGGTGTAGGCGGCGTCCCCGGGGCCGCGGCGCCCGAGCAGTACGACCTCGCGCACCTTGCTGCGGCGCAACTCGGCCAGCGCGTGCCCGGCGATGCCGGTACCGGCCAGCGACCCGGGGTCGGATGCCAGGATCCGTGCGACATCGAGCGCGACGTTGCCGTTGCCGACCACCACGACACGTTCGGCGGAGAGGGCGACGGCGTCCGGTGCGACCTCCGGATGCGCGTTGTACCAGGCGACGACCGTGGTCGCGGAGAGGCTGCCCGTCCGGTCCTCGCCGGGGATGCCGAGCCGCCGGTCGGTGGCGGCGCCCACGGCGTAGATCACCGCGTCGTGGTGCGCGGCGAGTTCCACGGCGGTGACGTCCTCACCCACATCGACGCCGAGGTGCAGTCGCACACGCGGGTGGGTGTGGAAGCGGGCGAAGGTGTCGCCGATCTTCTTGGTCGCCGGGTGGTCGGGAGCCACCCCGTAGCGGATGAGTCCGCCGGCCACCGGAAGCCGGTCGACGAGTGTCACCTCGGCCCGGGTGTGCAGCAGCAGATCCTCTGCGGCGTACATGCCGGCCGGCCCGGTGCCGACGATCGCCACCCGCAGCGGCCGGAAGTCCGCCGGCAGGACTCGCTCGAAGGACGGCCGGCCCCAGGCGTGGAAGTTCGGCCCGAAGCCGGACGCCCCGGGGGCCTCCGCTGTCTCAGCCTCCTGCGCCGGCCGTGTCCCGGGTCGTTCGAAGTAGGCCGCGTTGATGTCGGCGTACTCCTGCTGCCCGTTGGTCAGACTGTCCACCGGCAGGACGGCGTCCACGGGGCAGGCATCGACGCAGGCACCGCAGTCGATGCAGGTCTTCGGGTCGATGTACAGCATCTCCGTGCTGCCGAAGGCCCGCTCGTCGGGCGTGGGGTGGATGCAGTTGACCGGGCAGACGGCCACACAGGTGGCGTCGGCGCAGCAGGTCTGGGTGATCGCGTAGGCCATGTCGTCCGCTCGGCTGAAGGTCGTCAGATCAGGTGGGCGCGCTTGTAGAAGAAGAGTGCGGGCCTGGTGAGCAGCCCCGCCGAAGTCAGGAACTCCATCAGGCCCGAACAGCTCGACCGCATCATCGACTTGTGGTGCTCGTTCGCCTTCGCCTCACGGATGCCACGCTCCTCGTCGAGACCGGCGTTCGCGTAGACCTTCCGGTTCACCATGCTGGTGACGATGACGTAGGACGCCACCGCGATCAGGAGCGAGTGGATCTCGCGGCGCACCCGTCCGGCGCGGGCGAGGCGCTTGCGCGTCTCGTCGCGGGCGAACTTCATGTGCCGGGATTCCTCGACGACATGGATGTTGTTGATGGTGCGGACGAACGGCACGACCCGCTCGTCGCGCATCCAGTCGCGCTGCATGACGTCGAGTACCTCCTCGGCGACCAGGATGGCCGCGTACGCCGCCTCACCGAACGCGACCGTCTTGAAGAACCTGCCGAGTTCGACCGCGAGGCGGTGCGGGCGGTACGCCGGGGCCCGCAGTTTCTTCGCACCCCGGGCGAACATGATCGAGTGACGGCACTCGTCGGCTATCTCCGTGAGCGCCCACTGGAAGGTGTCGTCCGTCGGGTCCTTGGTGTAGATGTCCCGGAGCACCATCTGCTGCAGGATCATCTCGAACCAGATCCCGGTGCTGGCCACCGACGCCGCCTCCTGCCGCGTCAGCGCCTTGCGCTGCGCGTCGGTCAGCTCGTTCCAGTACTCCGTCCCGTACAGGGTGCTCCACTCCGGGCTCGCGCCGTGGAAGTCCTCGTCGAGCGGGGTTTCCCAGTCCACCTCGGTGAGCGGGTCGTACGAGAGCTGTGCGGAGGAGTCGAGAAGGCGCCGCGCGATGCTGTCCCCGGGGGCGGCATCGTCGGTCCCGGGCCGCGGGATGCTGAGGGTCATGCGGGGGCTCCTCGTCGGTCGAGTGCGTGAAGTGCCTCATCCACTGCTGCCTGCTGCCTGCTGCCATTACCACTAGTAACAGCATCGCTTGTTGACGGACCATATAACAAGAGTCGTCGACTGCCTACCCCTTGGTAACTGCGGTGTTTCCGCCGGAAGTCGGTTGATCCGGAGGTGAACTCCCGGCGTCCGCAGGGACTGCTCCCGGACTCTTCTGCGTACCGACCGGTCGGTACTGACCTGGCGTGCGGCGGGCACGCGGCAGGGCGTGCGGCTGACCGGCCGAAGGGAGGCACGGTGCTGATCGCACTCAGTGCCCAGCTGGAGCAGGTATGCCCAGGGGCGGGACCGGTACACGCCCCTGCCGGCACGGGCGTGACGGCGCGGTGGCCCCGTCCGCCTACAGATATCTGCTGAGCGCGGACCGGTGCTGCTGGAGAGCGGGGGACATGGCGACGCGGTCGTCCTGGAGGAGATTGCGCGCCATCGGACCGGCCGCCTTCTCGCCCTTGCCGAACGCCTCGGCGATGTGCTGTGCGTGGGCGGGCTTGAGGCTTTCGCCGAAGGGTGCTTCGTAGGGGTCGGTGACCGCCTCGATCAGGCACGGACCGTCGTGGGCCATCGCCTCGGCGAACACCTCCGCTGCCTGGGCGGGCTCCTCGATACGGAACGCCCGCAGGCCGCAGGCGAGGGCCACGCCCTGGAAGTCGATGGGATGCAGTTCACAGCCGTACTGCGGGTTGCCGAGCAGGGCGGTCTGCTCCCACACCTCAAGGGCGAGGGAGTTGTTGTGGAGCACGACGACCTTGATGGGCAGGTCGTACTGGGCGAGGGTGGCCAGCTCGCCCAGGCCCATCGAGAGCGACCCGTCCCCGGTGAAGGCGATCACCGGGCGGTCAGGGTACGCGAACTGGGCCCCGATGGCATAGGGGAGGGCCGCGCCCATGGTGCACAGGGTGCCGGAGAAGGAGTAGTTCATCCCCTTGCGCAGCCGCAGCCGGCCGCCCCAGGCGGTGACGCTGCCCGCGTCACCGGTGACGATCGCGCCGTCGGGCAGGGCTTTGGACAGCTCCCAGGTGACCACCTGCGGACGCATCGGGGTGCCCGATGAGGCGGCCTGCTCGCCGATCAGGTCCCACCAGGCCCGGTAGCTCTCCTGGGAGCGTTCCAGGAACGCCCGGTCGTCCTTGCGCTCCAGATGGGGGAGCAGGGCCTCCAGGACCTTCCCGGCGTGGCCGACCAGGCCGGTCTCGACGGGGTAGCGCATGCCGATCCGGTCGGCGTTCAGATCGATCTGCACGCCCCGGGCCTGGCCGGGCTGGGGCCAGAAGTCGTAGTAGGGGGTGGAGGATCCGACGATCAGGAACCCGTCGCACTCCTCGAAGGCCTGGTGCGAGGCACGGGTGCCGATCAGGCCCATGCCGCCGGTGGTGAAGGGGCTGTCGTCCGGCACACAGTCCTTGCCCAGACCGGCCTTGACGATCGGCGCCCCCAGTACGTCGGCGACCCGCTCCAGCACCTCGCCGGCGCCACGGGCACCGGCACCGGCACAGATCGCCACCCGGCGGCAGGAGTTGAGGACCCCGGCTGCGGCGATGATCTGCTCCTGCGGTGGCATCACCTCGAACGTCTGCGGAGCCAGGGAGGTGTGGCCGGGCACGTTCTTGTCCGAGGGGGTGTCCTGGTCCAGGGTCCAGGACTGCACGTCGATGGGGATCGCCAGATGTGACGGCGTGCGGTTCATCAGGGCGCTGCGTACCGCCAGGTCGGTGGCGGTGACCGCATGGGCCGGACCCATCACGCGCTCCGAGTACATGCACGCCTGCTCGAAGAGCCGGTCCGACGGCACATCCTGCAGGAAGTGGGCGCCGACCGTGTCGTGGTACGAGAGGCCGGTGATCGCGATGACCGCGGCCCCGTCGATGCGTGCGTCGTACAGGCCGTTCAGGAGGTGGAGCGCACCCGGCCCCGCGGTCGCCACACACGCGGCCGGCCGGCCGGTGAACTTCGCGTAGCCGACACAGGCGAGAGCCGCGTTCTCCTCATGGCGCACATGCACGAACGTCATCTCGGGGTGTGTGCGCAGCGCCTCGAAGAACCCGTTGACCTGGTCACCGCAGATGCCGAAGCAGGTATCGACACCCCAGGCAAGCAGCCGCTCGACGATCAGATCGGACGTGGTCTTCTCTGCTTTCGCCTGCGCCACGACGAGCCCTTCCGTTGTCGCCCGGCACACCGCTGCGGCGGGGCGCTCTCCTGCTCACGGTCGGCCAGGCAGGCGGTGGCCGCACCTGCAGAGCGCCCGTTCGGGCCGCGGCCCGCGTCGGGGGCACGGGCGCGGGGCGGTCAGCCCGCGGATGTCCGGGATGCGCCGAGGGGGGAACGGTAGTGGGCCAGGATTCCCTCGACGATTCCCATCAGGCGGCCCCCTGCCTGATCGATGCTTCCGTTGTGCGTGCTGACCTGCGCGCCTTCCAGTACGAAGGTGATCGCTGCCGCGGCCTGCCCGGGATCGCTCAGCCCGGCCTCGGTGCACATGCCGACCAGCCTGCGGGTCTGATGAGCCTTGTGCTTCTCGATCACTTGCCGTGCGGGATGGGAGCGGTCGGGCAGTTCGGCGATGGAGTTGATGAACGGGCACCCCCGGTGCGAAATCGCCGGCAATCCCTCGGCGATGAAGCGGGCCAGGCCAAGGATCTGCTCCTCGGGCCGGCCGGGATGCTCGGCCTCGACCCGGTCGAAGGCCGCCTGGTAGTCGGCGGCGACGATCCGGAGCCACTCCGCGACCAGCGCGTCCTTGGTGTCGAAGTGCCGGTAGATCGCCATTTTGGTGGTCTCGGCCCGCTCGGCGATCGTCTGCACACCCACCCGCCGGATCCCCTCGCTCTGGAAGAGCTCTTCCGCGGCGTCGAGGATGCGCTCACGAGGCGGAAGTTTGGCCACCCTGCTCGGTCTGCCGGCGCTTGCTGCCATGACTACTCCGTGACTTCCGGTCCGTTGTGGGGTCACCGATCTCTGCTGTTACGGTACCAGCCAGTGCCGCACGATACCGATGGGTATCGTATGGGACTCAAAGGTACCGTTTTCCGATGGGAGTGGCAGTGAGAATCACTGAGTACGTGGGCTTCGACGCGGTCGGGCTCGCGGAGCTGGTGGCCGGCGGCGAGGTGACCCCCGCCGAACTGGAAGCAGCCGCACGGGAGGCCACGCAGGCGGTCAATCCGCAGATCAACGCCATCGTGGAGACATGGCCGGCCGACGACGAGCCCAGTCCCGGCAGCGCACCGCTGGCCGGCGTCCCTTTCCTGATCAAGGACATCGCGGTCGCCATGGCCGGGAAGCGGATGGAGCTGGGCAGCCGTCTCACGGCCGGCAATGTCTCCGGCGCCGACTCCTCCCTGATGCGGCGCTTGCGTCGCGCCGGGCTCGTGACGTTCGGGCGTACCGCGACACCGGAGATGGCCTACAGCAACACGACGGAACCAGTGCTGTACGGCGCGACCCGCAACCCGTGGGACCCGGCGCGCAGCGCGGGCGGATCCAGCGGGGGCGCCGGTGCGGCTGTCGCGGCCGGCGTGGTCCCGATCGCGCACGCCACCGACGCCGCCGGTTCGATCCGCGTCCCCGCCGCCCATAACGGCCTGTTCGGATTGAAGCCCACCCGTGGCCGGGTCTCCGTGGGCCCCTACTTCGACGAGCTCTTCAACGGCCTGGTCGTACACGGCAGTGTCAGCCGCACCGTACGCGACAGCGCGGTCCTGCTCGACCAGATCCGCGGTCCGGAACCGGGTGACCCGTACTTCGCCCAGGAGCCGTCCCGGCCGTACGCGGAGGAAGTCACCCGCCCCCCGGGCTCGCTACGGATCGGTGTCCTCACCCAGGCATGGGGTGGGCGTCGCACGACCAGGCCGGTGGCCGACGCGCTCTCCCGCACCGTGCGTCTGCTCGAATCCCTCGGCCACCAGGTGGAGGAGGCCGAGGTCGGCCTCGGGGTCGACTGGGAGGAGTTCGTCCTGGCCAGCGCCCGTCAGTGGACGGCGAATCTCACGGCCTCGGTCGACGAGCTGGCCGCCGCCTTCGGCCGGCCCATCGACTCCTCGACCCTGGAGCCGCCCATCCTGGCCAGCTACCACTACGGGCAGCGGGTCACCGGCGCCCAGTTCGTCACCGCTCTTGAGATCCGCAACCGGATCGCCCGAAGCCTGGCCGGGTACTTCGGCACCCACGACATATTGCTCACCCCGACCGTGCCGGAGCTTCCCCTGCTCCTGGGCACTCATGCGGAGGGCGCGGAGGCACTGGACGGCCTCGGCTGGCTTCGGCACCTCCTGGATCTTTCGCCGTTCACCGCGGCGTTCAATGTGGCGGGCGCGCCCGCCATGTCGGTGCCGGTGACGGCCGACGCGGAGACGGGACTCCCGGTCGGCATGCAGTTCGCCGCCGGGTACGGGCTCGAAGGCCGCCTCTTCCGCCTCGCCGGACAACTCGAACAGGCAAGCCCCTGGGCGGGCCGGATCCCCACGGTGTGGGCAGGGAACCACACCGGCCACTGAGGAGTATTTCTGGATCCGGGAGGCCATGGGCTGGGCCATGCACTGAGCACGTGGGAGCCTCAGGTCGTGCATGCCGTCCGGCGCTCCCGGAATCCACTTCGCTCCCTCTCCACCCGCCCGATGGCCGCAGCGCCGCACATGTCCGCGACGCCCTCGTGGGAACAGCCGGGTTTTCTTGTGGAAGACGTATCGGTCGGACCCCCTCAAGGGGCCGTCGCGGACGGGGCCGCCGCGGATCACTGCCCCGGTCGCCCTCCCCGCGCTGTGCCGGGGAGCGGCCCGGAGAGCATACGGGCGGGATTCTGCCGGGTGAGGGTGCCGATCAGATCGCGGTCGACACCCCGTGCGACGAGCATCTCGGTGAAGACGGTGGGCACATGGATGAATCCGTTGCCGCCGTGCTGGGTCCACATCTGCTTGAGGAAGAGGTCGTGGCTGAGCAGGAGCTGTCCGGCGTGACCGTGGCGGACATGGCCGGCGACGGCGTCCGCGGTGGCGGTGGACGCGGGCGACTCGCCTTCCTTGGGGAACGTGACATCCATCCCGATCATGTCGAATTCGAGCCAGACGCCACGGTCCGCCACCGCCCGCTGGTAGCCGACGTCGGCGCCGGAGGGATCCATGTGCGCGAGGACGACCTTCCCCGGCGCGACACCGATCTCGTCGAGCACGATGTCGAGCACCTCGTGTGCCCGCCGCTGCCAGCCGGGCAGATGGACCATGAGCGGGACGGCGGGGTGGTCGAGCTGGGCGAGAGCGGCCGCGCGCAGCGATCCGCGCTCGGCCTCGGTGAACTGGGGGGACACTCCGATCTCGCCGATGACCCCGGGCCGTACACCGGAGTCCCCCACACCGTGGGCCAGCTCGTCCCGGATCGCGGCCGCCTGTTCCTCGACCGTACTGGCCGTGATCCGGCCGGCCTCGAACTTCTCCAGATAGGCACCGCAGCCCATGACGACGCCGATTCCGCTGCGGCGCGCCAGATCGAGGAGGCGCCGCGGGTCACGTCCGATGGCGGCGCTGGAGGTCGCGTCGACGATGGTGCCGCCGCCGACGGCCTGGAAGGCGGCGACCTCGCGGAGCACGTCGTCGACCGGCTTGGCCGCGATGTTGTCGGCGCAGCAGTACGGGTCGTGCCGCAGCGCCCAGGCGGACGCCGCGCTGACCGGCTCGTCCTTCAGGGCGGCGGAGAACCGGTAGCTCGGTTCGTCGAGAACGCCCGAGAGGTTGTTGAAGAGGTGTTCGTGGGGCAGTACGAGACCCAGCTCGGCCGCGGGCACCGCGCCGGTCACGGTCTGTACGTACGGCCGTCCTCCGGTGCCGGTCATGAGGCGGGCACCGGGGGCACGGAGCGGGAGGGGATCATCCCGATACCGGCCGCGACGAGGGCGATGACGGTGCCTATGACGGTCACGACGTGCAGGGGCTGGCCGACGGACGGGCTGATCAGATCGAGGATGAGCGAGCCCACCAGCTGCCCGGCGATCGAGGCGAGCCCGAGGAGGAGCAGGCCGAGGCCGCGTACGAGCAGGGCCATGAAGGCGATGGAGAGCAGGCCGAGTACACCGCCGGTGTACATCCACCAGGTGCCGGGGAGCGAGAAGCTCACCGAACCGGTGGAAGCGCGCACCAGCAGCCCGATCCCCAGGACGACGAATCCGACGAGGAAGTTGAGGCCGATCGAGACCAGCATGGATCCGCTGCCCTGGGCGACGGCGGAGTTGCCCGCGGGCTGCCAGCCCGCGAGCAGCCCGGCGGCGAACGGCAGGACCGCGAGCGCGATGGTTCCGGGGACCTGGAAGTTCGGCGAGATCGCGACGGCCGTCGCGACGATGGCCAGCAGGGCGCCCAGCCCGCGGGGGAGCGTGATGGGCTGCTTGAGCGTGGAGGTGGCCCCGAGACGGTCGCAGACCACGCCCGAGATGACGAGCCCGGAGATCAGCGCGATCTGGAAGACGGCGACGCCCAGGGTGCCCACGGTGATGCCTTCGGAGAGCACGACCGCCGCGCCGCACAGGCCCGCCAGACAGTTCCACCAGGGAATGGTGCCGTCGCGGAGCTTGCCGGGTACGTTCAGCGCCTGCCGGCGGGTCCCGGGGCGGGCGAAGATGATGACCGCCATGAGGATCAGCCCGGACCCGAAGGAGATCACGGCCGCGGCGTTGCCGTCGTCGATGTTCTTGCCCAGGGCGCCGTTGACGGTGGACTGCAGCGGGCTGAGCAGTCCGGCCAGGATGGTCGCCAGGACCAGTACGGCCGTGGTGGCGCGACGTGCGGTGCTGGCGGGTGGCGGGGGCAGTGTGTCCGGTCCTGGTCCTGTGGTGTTGAGGTTTGCCATCGTGTAATCGCTCTCCTTTGAGCCAGTATGTCCGACGGAACCGATGCGGTCTGGGGGCGTGTGGGCTGTCTCATAACGGGCGGTGGCGGGTGCCGCTGCCGCCCGGCGGTGTGCCGGATGGGCGGATGGCCCGGCGGGCGGTGGCCCGGCGGGCCCGGCCCGTCAGTGCTGCCGGTCCGCGGAGCCGGCGAGCCAGGTGACGGCCTGGTCGAAGAGCTGCCGGTAGCCCTTCCACTCCAGGAACTCGTTCGGGGCCCAGTGCGGTGAGATGTCCGATGCGAAGGCGAGCGTGCGCCCGGCGCCCTCCTCACGGACCGAGACCAGCGGGTGCGACTCGATCGTGGCGAGCACGCGTGCGTCCGGCTTCGCGGTGAGCCGCTGGTAGCCGAGGAGGATCGGCCACTCGGCCGCCAGCCCCGCCGTGACCTCGTGCGTCTCATCGGTGAGTGCGCCGCCGATGCCTTCGGGGCACTCCACGCGGTCGTCGTACGGGAGGATCTGCACCGGCAGGATGTCCTCGATCGGCGTCGCGTGGTAGTTGGCCTTGGCCTGGAAGCCCTGGAAGCTCAGATAGCCGCCGGCCATGGCGAGACCGCCGCCCTGCCGGACCCACTGGGCGAGGAGCTTGAGCCGGTTGGGGAACGGGCGCCCCTGGGCGAACACCTGCGGGTGGAGCAGCATCGAGTTGGCGCCGATGTCCGAAAGGATCACCACGTCGTAGGCGTCCAGCTTCTCCAGGGTCTCCGGGAAGTGGACCGCGACATCGTGCGAGAGCAGATGCGTGACCTCGTGACCCGCTTCCTGCAGGGCCTGGAGCAGCGGGGTGACGCCCACCTCCAGCTGGGCATGGGGGAAGGCGTCGTAGCCCTTGAAGTCGGTGGATGCGTTGATCCAGGACTCGCCTGCGATGAGTACGCGGCTCACACGTACCTCCTCAGAAAGATCGTGCGCAACGTTGCGCTGGTTTTGCGCAACCATAGAAGCGGGTCGATCCGACGTCAATGCCCTACCGTGAGCGCACTAGACTGCGGGAAAAGCGAGAGGGGTTCGGATGACGTTGACCAGCGTTGCGCAACATGCGCAGGTATCGGCCTCGACGGTGTCGCGGTACTTGCGCGGGCAGCTGAAGGTGCAGCCGGAGACGGCGGCCCGGATCGATGCCGCCGTGCGGGAGCTGAACTACGAGGTACCGGTGCCCGCCCCGTCCGGCCCGCGCGCCGGGCGCCCGCTCATCGCGCTCGTGGTGCCGGACCTGATCAACCCGTTCTTCGCGGACCTGGCCGAGGAGGTCGCCGCGGCGGCCGCCGCCGGGGGAGTGGCCCTCGTGGTGGGCATCACCGGCCAGCAGGCCCGGCGCGAGTCGCTCTTCAGCGACTTCGCCGCGTCGACCGAGGCCGTCGACGGGTTGATCTACGTCGGAATGCACCGCCAGAACCCCCGGCTGACCCGGGCGATCGCCGAAGGTCTCCCCGTGGTCCTCCTGGACGAGGAGGTCGCCAGCCCCTCCGAGCTGGACACCGTCGCCGTCGACAACTACAGCGGCGCCTACCAGGCCACGTCCTACCTCGTGCAGCTCGGGCACCGGCGCATCATGCACATCGCCGGCCCCCGTGAACTGTCCACCACCCGCGACCGGCTGCGCGGTTACCGGGACGCCATGGAACACGCCGGACTCGACGTCGACGAGGACCTCGTCCTGCACGGCCCGTACACCGAGCAGTTCGGCGCCAGCACCTTCCCCTACCTGGCGCGCGCAGCCCAGCCGCCGACAGCCGCCTTCGTGGGCAGTGACATCGTCGCGGTCGGCATTCTGGGCGCGGCGGAACTGCACGGACTGCGTATCCCGGAGGACCTCTCCGTCATCGGCTGCGACGGCATCCGTGTCGGTGAGTGGCTCCGCCCCAAACTCACCACGCTGCAGCAGCCCGTCGCCGACCTCGCCCGTACGGCACTCGAAGTGGTCCAGAACCGGATCGAATCCCCGGACGGCGCCCGGGTGACGAAGTCCTTCCCCCTGCACCTCGTGATCCGCGGCTCCGCGGTTCCCCCGCAGAACTGACGCGCAGCACTGATCCGCGGCACTGATCCGCGCCCCGCCCCGCAGTACCGACAGGAGACCTTCGCGTGCTTGACCCCGTTTCGCTGACCCAGCAGCTCGTCCGAGTGGACACCAGGGGCGGGAACGAGACGCCCGCCGCCGCACTCATCGCCCCGCTGCTCGCCGACGCCGGCTTCAGCGTACGGACCGAGGAACCGGAGCCAGGACGGACCAATCTCGTCGCCCGCTTCGGCAGCCGCACCCCCGTCACCCTGACCGGACACCTGGACACCGTCCCCGCCGATGCGTCCGGCTGGTCGTTCGACCCGCTGAGCGGCGACATCCGGGGCGGCCGGCTCCGGGGGCGCGGCAGCAGCGACATGAAGGCCGGTGTGGCGTGCATGGTGGCCGCCGCGGCCCACCGGGCCACGACCCACCCCGCCGAAACCGACGTACAGCTCGTCCTCACCTTCGGCGAGGAGACCGGCTGCGAGGGAGCGGCCCGGCTGGAGGGGCTGACGGCGAGTCCGGTGCTGCTGGTCGCCGAACCCACCGCGAACCGGATCGTCCTCGGTCACAAGGGTGTGCTGTGGCTGCGGCTCACCGCCGAGGGCCGCAGCGCCCACGGATCCCGGCCCGAACTCGGCGACAACGCACTGGCCAGGCTCGCCGCGGCGGCGGTACGGATCCATGACCACCAGGACTGGCCCCGTAGTGCGACCCACGGCGCGGCCACCGTCAACGTGGGCACCTTCCACGCCGGTGTCCAGCCCAACCTCGTCCCCGACCGCGCCGAGCTGATGGTCGACATCCGTACCGTCCCCGGCTTCAGCTCCGACGACGCGCTGCGGGCCATCGGACAGCTGGCCGGGCCCGGCACCAGGATCGAGCGGGTACTCGACCTGGACGGCGTGGACACCGACCCCGGCACCGCACTCGTCCGTGACGTGTCGGGCGCCCTGCGCCCCGCGCAGGACGCCGGGCAGCCGCAGTACGCCACCTACTTCACCGACGCCTCGGTACTGGCCGCGAAGGTGGACGCCCGTGCGGTCGTCATCTACGGCCCCGGCGACCCCGACCAGGCGCATGTCACCGACGAGACCTGCTCCGTGGCCGCGATCCCCGAGGCCGCCGAGGCCATCCACCGCCTGCTCGCCTCCTGGAGCCAACGGGAGGACGGCGCGCCGGGGCCCCGCTGAGCCGGTCCTGACATCCGCCCGGGGCGTAGGGGCGCGGGCCGTCGCGGATGCGCCCCGCGGAACGCGGCCGGGGCCCGGTCCGCGCGTAGGCGATCATGGTTCACCCGCACCCTGGGCCCCACTCGCCCGCTCCCGTAGCATGCCGGTGTGACCAGGCCCATTGAACTCGTGATATTCGACTGCGACGGCGTTCTGGTGGACAGCGAGCGCATCGCGGTCCGTGTGGACGCGGTGAGCCTGGCGGCGCTCGGCTGGCCGCTCAGCGAGGCCGAGGTCGTCGAACGCTTCGTCGGCCGCTCGCACGCCGACATGATCGCCGACATCGAGCAACACCTCGGGATCCGGATCCCGGATGGCTGGGAGGCGGAGCAGAAACAGCTGTACCGCACCGCCATGGAGGCCGAACTCACCTCTGTAGACGGTGTGGTGGAGGCCCTGGACCGGATCGGGCTGCCCACCTGTGTGGCATCGAGCAGCGGCCACAACGGCCTCCGCCACACCCTCGGTCTGACCGGGCTCTACCCCCGCTTCGAAGGCCGCATCTACAGCGCGTCGGAAGTCGCCAACGGCAAGCCCGCACCCGACCTCTTCCTGCACGCGGCACGGCAGATGGGCTTCGCCCCCGAGGTCTGCGCCGTGATCGAGGACAGCCGCTACGGCGTACACGCAGCCCGCGCAGCCGGGATGCGCGCGTTCGGCTACTGCGGCGGTCTCACCCCCGCGGAGTGGCTGCACGGGCCGGACACCGTGGTCTTCGACGACATGCGTGAGCTGCCCGCCCTCCTCGCCGCGGGATGAACGGCGGGACCGAGCCGCGGACCGCCGTGCCGGCCTCACCGCCCCGGACGGCGGGACCGCCGGGGTGCACGGCCGGGCCCCCTCACCGCGGACGGCCCGACGCCGCGCGTTAGCCTTGCAGACGTACCGGACACGGGGTGCCCCGCCCAGGGGCTGAGATCACACCCGCCGAACCTGAACCAGTTAGCACTGGCGGAGGGATGTCGCTCATGTCATTGCCACCTGCTCCGAGCAGCACGTCGGCCACAGAGAACCGGTCCGTCTTCGACGGCCGGATGCCCGCCGCCCCCGGCGACCTGCGGATCGAGGCACGCGGTATCGCGCCGGTGCCCGAGCAGCACCGCTACGGCCGCCCCGGCCGGCTGTTCACCGTATGGTTCGCGCCGAATCTGACCATGACGGGAGTCTTCACCGGCACCGTCGGAATCGCGCTCGGCCTGGACCTGCCCACCGCCCTGCTGGCCGTGGTGCTGGGCACCCTCGTCGGCGCCGTCCCCACCGCGTACCTCGGAACCTGGGGCAGCCGCACGGGGGCGGGCCAGCTGCCGCTGGCCCGGCTCGCGTTCGGCCGGTCCGTCGCGGTGCCCGGCCTGCTGCAGTGGCTCTCGTCGGTGGCCTGGGACGCCCTCATCGGGCTGTTCGGCGGTGACGCGCTCGCCCGGCTCTGCGGCTGGCCCTTCTGGCTGGGGGTGCTGGTGATGATGGCCGGACAGGGGTCACTCGGAGTACTGGGCTACGAGGCGATCCACCGGATGCAGAAGCTGATGACCTTCGTGCTCGCCGCCGCCTTCGTCGCCCTGGCGCTCCGGCTCCCCGGCAGCGTCCACAGCTCGTCCGGGAGCGTCCACGGCGCCGACCGCGCCGGTGCGTTCGTCCTGACGAGCACCATCGCCCTCAGCCTGGCCCTTTCGTGGGCGCCGTACGCCAGTGACTTCAGCCGTTACCTGCCGAAGAACACCTCCCGTACCCGTATGTTCTGGTACACGCTCCTCGGCGTCAGCGTCTCCTTCGTGGCCGTCCAGTCGCTGGGGCTGTGGGGGGCCTCCGTCTTCACCGACCAGACCGCGCGCGGGGTCGACGAACTGCTGGGCGGCGGTGTACTCGGCGCGCTGGGGCTGCTGGCGGTGGCGCTGGCCGCGCTGTGCAGCAACGCCATGAACGACTACAGCGGTTCGCTGGCCCTGCAGACCATCGGACTGCGCGTACCGCGCCCGCTGGCCGCCGCGCTCGCCGCCGTTCTCGGTTTCCCGCTGGTGCTGTGGATGCATGCCGCCGACACCGCCGCCCGCTTCCAGAACGTCCTGCTGTTCGTCGGCTACTGGATCCCCGGCTTCGTCGCCGTGGTGGCTGTCGACTGGTTCGCGCGGGCCCGTGCGGGCGAGCCGGTCGACCCGGTGGCGGAGAGCGGTCACCGGCGGTACGGCCTGTCCGCGCTGGTGGCGTTCTGCGCCGCCTTCGCGGCGGCGGTCCCCTTCATGAACACCGGCCTCTACACGGGTCCGGTGGCCGCGGCCCTGCACGGCGCCGACCTCGCCTACTACGTGGCGTTCCTCACCGCGCTCGCCGTCTACGCACCCCTCAGGCTGCGCCGCCCGGCCGCTCGGTAGCCGCCCGCGGAGCTGAAGTGCGGTGCGCGGACGGGCTGTTCGGGGAGGCGACCGGACGGGGCGCTGCGGCCCGCATCCCGCTGTCGGCCCCGGCCGGGAGGGGAACATGACAGAATCGGCAGCGTGTTCGGGATGGGGGATCCGGCTCCACGCCTGCGGGCGGGGCGGTTCATACGTGCGCGGCTGCTGCCGCTGCTGCTGTGTTTGTCGGCCGTCGCGGGGGCCACCTGCTTCGCCGTGGGCGGGGTGTCGTCCGAGGAGCGGCGGGACCGGGACTGGCGGGCGGCGGCACCGTGCCCGGCCTCGGCACCTGCCGATCCGCGCGCCGACTGCGTCACCACGCTGCCCGCGGTGATCGAGCGGACCAAGGCCGAGCTGGACCACGACAACCACAACGACTGGCTCTACTTCCGCGGCGATGAGCCGGTGGACCGGCTGAGCGTCGCCTACGACACCGCAGCCGCCTTCGGCCCCGGTGACCACGTCACCCTGACCTGGTGGCGCGGCGACCTGATGAAGGTCGCGAGCCGGCAGCACACTGCGAACGAGGACCTGCCACGTCCCGGCGGGATCGCCGGAGGCGTGGTCTTCCTGATCCTCGCGGCCGGTCTCCTCGCCGTCCTGCTGCTGGTGCGCCGGCCGCGCGACGGACGCCCCGTCACCCCCGGCGAACCGGCCCGGCCGGGCGTGTTCTTCTTCCCCGTTCCCCTGGCCGCCGCCGCTCTGTGGGCGGTACCGCTCGGCGGACTGCGCCCGGGGCGGGCCGTCGCGGTCCCAGTGGCCGCCGTCGGGGTGCTGACGGTGATCGCGCTCCTGGTCTGGGCCTGGCGGGCGACCGGCCGGATCAGACCGGTCGAACCGCGCCCGCTGCCCGAGGGGAAGGACGTCTTCCTGCCCGCCCGCTTCCTGCAGGACAGGCCGTACGATCCGGACCTCCTGGGCAGCCATGTCGTCCTCGGCGCCGGCCCGATGGCGGTGCTGCCGCACGGCGGGCCCGGCCGTCTCGTCGGCAAGGAGATACCCGAGGGGCGCTTCACCGTACAGGGGCTGCGGCGCCCGAAAAGCTCGGAGCGCAGAACACCGGCAAGCTGGTACGTCGCCGAACTCCTCGACTCCGGTACCCGGGTCCGCCTCACCGCGGCCCCCGCCGATCTGCTCCTGCTCGTACAGGAGTTGGAGCGCACCAGGCCGGCGCCGACCCGTACGGGGTGAGCTCAGGCGCGGATCCTCCGGGCCTCCGGCGCCGCGCTCAGCGGGCGGTCGCGGTGTGCGCGTTCTTCCTGCGCGCACGGTAGGCGGCAGCCTTGATCTTGTTGCCGCACGAGTCCATACCGCACCACTGCCGCCGCACCCCGCGGGACCGGTCGATGTAGACACGGGTGCACTGGGGATTGCCGCACTCCTTGAGCAGGGGGACGTCCGGCCCGCTGAGCAGCTCGACGGCGAGCCGGGCGACGGTCGACAGGGCCTGTTCGGGCGTGGCTTCGGTCCGGCGCCCCGCCCCGGTGAGCTGCGGTGTCGCGGGGGGCCTGCGGGCCGCCTCGTTCAGCACGTCGAGCGGGTCCCGGCCGAACGGCTCCCCGAGGCGGCGAGCCGTGATCAGCTCGTAGACGGCCTCACGCACGGCCGTCGCCTGCTGTACGTCGTCCTCGTCGCCCGGGGCGATCGCGTCGACGACGCCGGACTCCAGATACCAGGCGTCCAGCCGCTCCGGCGTCACGAACATCTCGAAGCGCGCGGAGCGGCGGGCCCGCAGGGTCGCGGCGAAGTCGAGCGCCGGGTTGCCGCAGACGAAGACATGGGTCAGGTTCACGTCACCATGCTGACAGGTGACTGCGTGAGGCCGCAAGGAAGTCACCTGTTGAGGCGGTGATGATGTTTCATGCCGTGTGTCCCGCTCCCGGGGCCGGCGGTGTGGCCGTCGGTGGGTGTCAGAGCCCCAGATCGAGAGCCAGACAGGCGTAGTGGCTCCAGGCGGCCTCGGGGCTGTAACGGTTGCCCGTCCCTTTCCCCGGGGTGGCCGCCCTCTCCTCGACCAGGTCCTCCTGTCGGACGCGCTCGGGCAACTTCCCGTAGCGGGCGCGCCGTTGCTGTGCCGCAGGATCGTGGTCCCACGCCTCTTCGCTCTTCATGGCCGGTCTCCGCTCGTTCGGTGGCGGACTGCTCCCTGATGCCCTGCGGGTTCAGAATGCGCCCTGATGCGTCACCGGTCAAGGCGGTGACGCGTAAAGGGGCGGGACGGCGCGCGGTCGCCCGGCGTGCCGATGCGTCACCTCCTTGACCGGTGACGCGATGCTGTGCCAGGGTCGGCACGCCGGACTCGACCGGCACCGTCAACGGGCCGCCGGGGCAACGGAGTCCATGCCGCGCACCCCCCGGGCAGGTCAGGCGTATCGGCAGTCGGCGACAGCCGCAGGGGGAAGGGTCATCCGGATGATCAGCAGGCGTACGTTCGGCAAGGCCGTCGGTGCGACCACCGGCGCCGCAGCCATGTCACTGACCGGGCCGTGGGACGCGTCGGCCGCGGACGCGCCCGGCAACCCGCCGGACGGCCGGTCCGGGAGCGCGCTCCCCACCGTGTCCGCGCCCGCCCACACCTCGTTCGCCGCCCTGAAACAGGTGCGGGCAGGGGTCCTGGACGTCGGCTACGCCGAGGCGGGCCCCTCGCACGGCCCGGTGGTCATCTGCCTGCACGGTTGGCCCTACGACATCCACAGCTACGTCGAAGTCGCGCCCTTCCTGGCCGCTCAGGGCTACCGGGTCATCGTCCCGTACCTCCGCGGTCACGGCACGACGCGGTTCCTGTCCTCCCGTACGGTCCGCAACGCCCAGCAGTCGGCTGTCGCCCTCGACATCATCGCCCTGATGGACACCCTCAAGATCGAGAAGGCGGTCCTCGCCGGTTTCGACTGGGGGTCGCGCACCGCCGACATCATCGCCGCCCTGTGGCCCGAGCGTGTCGCGGCGCTGGTCTCGGTGGGCGGATACCTCATCACCGACGTCGAGGCGCAGAAGACACCGCTGTCCGCGAAGGCCGAGTACAGCTGGTGGTACCAGTACTACTTCGCCACCGAGCGGGGCCGTACCGCCATGGAGACACCGGACGACAGGGACGCCCTGTGCCGGCTGGTCTGGGAGACCGTCTCCCCGACCTGGCACTTCGACGACGCCACCTTCGGACGTACCGCCGCCGCCTTCGACAACCCCGACTACGCCGCCATCGTCATCCACAACTACCGCTGGCGTCTCGGGCTCGCCGACGGCGAACGCCGCTACGACCGCTATGAGAAGCAGCTCGCCGCCCGCCCCTTCATCCACACGCCCACCGTCACCCTCGACCCGGAACGCGACCCCTTCACCGCTCCCGGGAACGGCTGCTCCTACCGGGACCGCTTCACCGGCCGCTACGAGCACCGAGCCCTGGCGGGCATCGGCCACAACGTTCCCCAGGAGGCCCCCGCCGCCTTCGCCGGGGCCGTCGTCGACGCGGCCCGCCTCTGAACCGTCGCCCACTGCTGAAGCCCGTCGCCCGCTGCTGAAATCCGCCGTGCGGCAAGGTCCCGCACTACGCCGTCCGGTGGGGCCGTGGAGCGCGGGAACGGCGAATACGGGGAAGGGGTGAGAAGACTGAGCCGCCGGGCTCACCTTTCCCCCACGGAGCAGCAGGCGAAGGAGCGACGATGGCAGAGCAGCATCCGAACGGCGTGAACGCGGTACCCGGCCGGAGCCAGGACCTGGTGTTGCCGGTGGCCGCGCGCGCCGGCTGGGACGAGGTGGACGTCCGGGCGGTGGACACCATCCGACTGCTCGCCGCGGACGCGGTGCAGAAAGTGGGGAACGGCCACCCCGGGACCGCGATGAGCCTGGCGCCCCTGGCGTATCTGCTGTTCCAGAACGTGATGCGGCACGACCCGGCCGACGACCAGTGGCTCGGCCGGGACCGGTTCGTGCTCTCCTGCGGCCACTCCAGCCTCACCCTGTACATCCAGCTCTACCTCTCCGGGTACGGTCTGGAGCTCTCGGACCTGGAGGCGTATCGCACCTGGGGCTCGGCGACGCCGGGCCACCCGGAGTACCGGCACACCAGGGGAGTGGAGATCACCACGGGGCCGCTCGGTCAGGGGCTGGCGAGCGCGGTGGGCATGGCCATGGCGGCCCGGCGGGAACGGGGTCTGCTCGACCCGGACGCCCCCGCGGGCAGGAGCCCCTTCGACCACCAGGTGTACGTCGTCGCATCGGACGGCGACATGATGGAGGGCGTCACATCCGAGGCGTCCTCGCTCGCCGGGCACCAGGAACTCGGCAGCCTGGTGCTGTTCTACGACGCCAACCAGATCTCCATCGAGGACGACACCGACGTCTCCTTCAGCGAGGACGTGGCCGCCAGATACGCCGCATACGGCTGGCATGTTCAGGACGTCGACTGGCGGGGCGACGGAGCGTACACCGAGGACGTCGACGCCCTGCTCCACGCCATCGAGCAGGCGAGGAGCGAGCGCGGACGCCCGTCGCTGATCGTGCTGCACACCCTGATCGGCTGGCCCGCGCCGACCAAGCAGAACACCGGGAAGGCGCACGGCTCCGCGCTGGGCGACGAGGAGGTGGCGGCCACCAAGAAGCTGCTCGGCTTCGACCCGGACCGCACCTTCACCGTCGAGGACGACGTCCTGCGCAGGGCCCGTGCGGTACGTGACCGCGGCGCCGAGGCCCACGCCCGGTGGCAGCGCGACTTCTCCGCCTGGCGCACGGCCAACCCCGCGCGGGCCGCCCTCCTCGACCGGCTCCAGGCGCAGGAACTGCCCGGCGGCTGGGCCGACGCGCTGCCCGCGTTCCCGGCCGACGAGAAGGGCATGGCCACCCGCAAGGCGTCCGGCGAAGTCCTCGGGGCCCTCGCGCCGGTACTCCCCGAACTGTGGGGCGGATCGGCGGACCTGGCCGGGAGCAACAACACCACCATGGAGGGGGTGGAGTCCTTCCTCCCCGCCGACCGGCAGACGGAGCTGTGGAAGGGCGGACCGTACGGAAGGACCCTCCACTTCGGTATCCGTGAGCACGCCATGGGTGCGATCCTCAACGGCATCGCCCTGCAGAGCCTGACGCGGCCGTACGGGGGCACGTTCCTGACGTTCTCCGACTACATGCGCCCCGCCGTCCGGCTGGCCGCCCTGATGAAGCTGCCCGCCGTGTACGTGTGGACGCACGATTCCATCGGCCTCGGCGAGGACGGTCCGACCCATCAGCCCGTCGAGCACCTCGCCGCCCTGCGGGCCATCCCCGGCCTGGACGTCGTACGGCCCGGTGACGCCAACGAGACCGCCGCCTGCTGGGCCGCCATCCTTGAGCACACCGACCGGCCGACGGGACTGGTCCTCACCAGGCAGAACCTCCCCGTACTCGACCGTGGTCCGGGCTCCGGCCACACCCCCGCCGCGGCGGCCGCCAAGGGCGGGTACGTGCTCACCGAGCGCGGCCGGGGCTCCGAGCCCGACGTGATCATCGTCGCGACCGGCTCGGAGGTGCAGATCGCACTGGACGCCTGTGCTCTGCTGCTGGCCGGTGATCTGACGGTCCGGGTGGTGTCCATGCCGTGCCGCGAATGGTTCGCCCTCCAGCCGGCCGCCTACCAGGACGAGGTGCTCCCGCCTGCGGTACGCGCCCGGGTGAGCGTCGAGGCCGCCGTCGGCCAGGGCTGGCGCGAGGTCGTCGGCGACGCCGGGCGGATCGTCAGCCTTGAGCACTACGGCGCGTCGGCGGACTACCAGCGCCTCTACTCCGAGTTCGGGATCACCCCCGAAGCGGTCGCGCAGGCCGCCCGGGACAGCCTGGACGACACGCGGACGGCGACGCGCCCCGGCGGCCGGCAGAGTACGGCGGCGCCCGCCGACGGCGGCACGGCCGACCGGCCGTGAGGCCCCACCGGCCGGAGCCGCCCATGGGCTCCGGCCGGTGCGGTGTACGGACCAACTGCCGTGCCAAGCAGTGCAGTTGACGGATCAAACGGCACGATGGCGGGTGGGGGCGGTCAGTCCCGGCGGCGCAGGTCCAGCATGCAGAGAACCGTGTCGTAGCGGTCCTCGCCGACGGCGACGAAGCCGGGGAGGCGCCCGTACGGAGTGAAGCCGAGCGACCGGTAGAGCTCCAGAGCCCTGGTGTTGTCGCCACGGGCGTCCAGCGTGAGCACCTCGATACCCGCCTTCCGCGCATCGGTGATCAGGCCGGCGGTCAGCGCCCGGCCGACACCATGCCCCTGGGCCTCGGCGGCCACCGCGATCTTCTCCACATCGGCGTGCGGCCGGTGGGTCGGCCGGGCGTACCGCAGCCAGTACCCGAGCCCCACCATGCGGCGGTCCAGGTAGGCGGCGCGCAGGCCGGCGTCTCCCGCCCGCGCCGCGCGGACGACACGGCGGAGAAGTCCGGCCACTTCGTCCGGCGCGGGCGGTTCGACCCAGCCCAGCGCTGCGCCCGCTCCGACCAGGTCGGCCAGCATCCGGTGAGCGGACTCGGCGAGCCCGGCCGCCAACTCCGGATCGGCAGCCAGCTCCTCGGCGTCGAGGATCACGGGCTCGGCTCTCGGACCGCCGGTCAGGGGGGATGTCATGGGCCGCAGCCTAGTGACCCCGGCCGATCCGGTTCCATCGGCCCTGGGCCGCCGGACAGCCGAGACCTCCGGACAGCCGAGACCTCCGGACCACGGAACGGGAACCGGGTTCCGGCCACCTCTGCCCCGTACGTCACAATGAGTGCACGAGGCGACGGGGATCAGGAAGCCGGTGCGAGTCCGGCGCGGTCCCGCCACTGTGACCGGGAAGCGGTCCTCCTGCATGTCACTGTCCGCTGACGCGGGCGGGAAGGCGGAGGTGAGCGACGATCCGGGAGCCAGGAGACTGACCTGTCGCCGGTCCGCGAGCAGGGGCGAGGACACCCCGGAGAGGATCGGCTGTGACGACGCATGCCCGGACGGAGGCCCCGGACCGGCACCGGCCGGTGCTCGGCAGACGGGGAGCGCTGGCCGCCGGAGGCGCCCTGGCACTGGCCGCGACCGGCCTGCTCGCCGGGTGCGGCGGGGACAGGAAGGACGGGGGAGGCGGTGACCGGTTCCGCGCCGCGTTCACGGCCGGCGGCTCACAGGAGACCCTCGACCCCCATGTCGCCCCGAACTTCGTCGACCAGGCCCGCGCCAAGGCCCTGTACGACACGCTCGGGACCTACGCCGACGACATGTCCGTCCGCAAGCGGCTCGCGGAGTCCTGGGAGAGCGACGCGTCCGGCACCCGGTGGCGCATACGGCTGCGCAAGGCGCAGTTCCACGACGGCAAGCCGGTCACCGCCAAGGACGTCCTCTACAGCTACCGCCGCGCCGCCGACCCCGCCACCGGCTCCCCCTCGCAGGTCCTGCTGTCGGCCATCGACTCCGGCGCCACCCGGGCCGACGGCGAACGGTCCGTCGTCTTCGTACTGAAGGCGCCCAACTTCGAGTTCCCCACCGTCTTCGCGGGCCCCGGCACGGAGATCATCCCCGACGGGACGAAGGAATTCCGCAAGCCCATCGGCTCCGGCCCCTTCACCTATGTGTCGTTCACGCCCGGCGGCACCGCCCGCTACCGCGGCTGGGACGGCCACTGGGACGGCGCCCCGCACATCGCGGAGCTGGAGATCGTCCCCGCGAACGAGGAGTCTGCGCGGCTCAACGCGCTGCTGTCCGGGCAGGTCCACTACGCCGCCGACCTGGCCGGTGCCTCCGTGGACCGGCTGAAGAAGGAGGGCTCGACGCGGCTGCTGACCGCCGAGCGGGCCACCGCCCAGCAGTTGTTGCTGCGCACCGGCCGCAAGCCGTTCGACGATCCGCGGCTGGTGCGCGCCGTGCAGCTGGGGATCGACCGGGAGGCGCTGGTCCGGGTCGCGCTGGCCGGACACGGGGAGCCGGGGAACGACCTGTTCGGCATGGGTCTGCGCGGCTATCCGAACGGCATCGCGCCCCGGGTACGCGATGTCGGCCAGGCACGGAAGCTGGTGAAGGAGGCCGGAGCGGAGGGGCTGCACATCACCGTGGAGACCAGCTCCGTCGATGCCACCTGGGAGGCGGCCGCGGACCTGATGGGGCGGCAGCTGCGTGAGGTCGGGCTCCGTCTGACCGCCAACACCCGTGCGTCCAGTACGTACTTCAGTGAAATCAGGACACAGGGGGTGGCCGCCTTCAACACCACCTCCACCCTGCCCCTCTCCGACTTCCTCCAGCAGCGGGTCCGCGGGGGAGCGGCCCGCAACCAGACGCAGTACGCGTCGAAGAAGTTCGACACGCTCCTGGAGCGGGCCCGCACCACCCGGGACGAGAAGGAGCGGCTGGCGCTCCTCGCCCGGGCACAGAAGCTCGCCCGGGACGAGTCCGGACTGCTGGTGTGGGCGTTCTCCGACGCCAACGACGCGATCGGCCCATCGGTCCGCGGTCTGCGCGCCGCGCCGCCCAACTCGCACGACTGGGCCCGGTTCGACCGGGTCCGCATCGGCTGACGTGCGCGCCTATGTGCTGCGGCGTTTCCTGCTGGCGGCCCTCCAGTGCCTGGTGGTGCTGGTCGCCGTCTTCGCGGTCGGTTCGCTGCTGCCGGGCGACACGGCCGACGTGCTCCGCGGCGAACTCGGCACGCCGGAACAAGTGGCCGCGCTGAGAAGTCAGTTGGGTCTTGACGAGCCGGCCTGGACCCGCTTCGGACACTGGCTCGGCAAGCTGCTCAGCGGCGACCTCGGGCACTCCCTGACCACCGGGCTGCCGGTGGGCGACGACATCGGCCGCCGTATCGGGGTGACGCTGCTGCTGGGCGTGCCGGCGCTGGTGCTGGTCACCGTACTGGCGCCGCTGCTCGGCACGGTGTCGGGGCTGCGGGAGGGCAGTCGCGTCGACCGGACGCTGAACACGGCGGCCGTACTGCTGCACGCGGTACCCGAGTTCGTGCTCGGGCTGCTGCTGGTCGCCTCGGTCTCACTGGCGGCAGGGCTGCTGCCGGCCACCGCTGTCGGCATGGACACCGCCGATCTGCTCACCCAGCCGACCGTGCTGGTGCTGCCCGTCACCGTACTGACGGCCCGTCACCTCTGTGATCTGGCACGGCAGATCCGGGCCGGGGTGGCGGCGGGGCGGCACGGTTCCGTCGCCGCGCATCTGCGGCTCCTCGGTATGCGGGAGCGGACGGTGGTGCTGCGCCATGTACTGCCGGGTGCCCTGGGCCCCGCGGCGCAGCAGTTCGCCCGCTGTGTGGAGGGGCTGCTGGGCGGCACCGTACTGGTGGAGGCGGTGTTCGGCTTCCGCGGCCTCGGCAGCGGTTTCGTCGAGGCCGTACAGAACCGCGATCTGCCTCAGGTGCAGACGTACGCGCTGCTCTTCGCCGGCACCGCTGTCGCGGTCAACCTCATCGGCGACCTCGCCGCCCACCGCCTGGCACCGCACCGGGAGGTGACGGCATGACCGCGCCGGCGGAGGCCGGGACCGTGCGCCCAGGCCGTAACCGCCTGCCGTGGATCGCCCTGACACTGCTCGGTGTGCCGGTGCTCGCGGCCCTGCTGGGGCCGTGGTTGGCCGGGGGTGCTCCGTCGGCGCGGGGCGCGCTGCCGTCGCAGCCGTCCGGCGAAGGGCACCCGCTCGGTACGGACGTCCTGGGTCGCGATGTGCTGTGGCTCGTGCTGCACGGCGGTGCCTCGGTCCTGGGGAGCGCCCTGGGCGCGCTGCTGATCGGCGTGGCCGTGGGTGCCCCGCTGGGGCTGCTGGCGGCGGGCCCGCGGCGCGGCCTCGACGAGACGGTGATGCGCGGCCTCGACCTGCTGCTCGCGTTCCCCGGGCTGCTGGTACTGATGACCCTGGCGGCGACCGGGCACCGCGACCGGTACTGGCTGGTGGCGGTCGCCGGGGTGCTCCAGGTCCCGGCCGTGGCCCGCCTGGTGCGCGGAGCCGCGCTCGCCCCGGCCTCCCGCACGGTCGTCGAGGCGCTGCGGATGCAGGGCCGCGGCTGGGCGTACATCCATCTCCGCCACCTGGCACGGGAGTTGGCCGCCCCGCTGGCCACCGACGCGGGCGGCCGGTTCTCCGTGGTGCTGTATCTGCTGGCGTCCGCCAACTTCCTCGGACTGGGGCTGCCGGTGTCCTCACCCGACTGGGCGGTGCTCATCGAGCGCAACAGCGACGCGCTGTTCACCCAGCCCGCCGCGGTGCTGGTGCCCGCCGGTCTGCTGACGGCGCTCTGCGTCGGCGGCAACCTGCTCGTGGACAGTGCCCTCGCCGGACAGCGGGGGGTCCGGTGAGCCCGGCGAGTGAGTATTCCGGGCGGGCGCAGGAGGGCCCGGTGGCCCGCTCCGCCCGCCCGCCGCTCCTCGACGTCCCGGAGCTCTCCGCGTACGCGGACGGGGCCCGGCGCCCGCTGCTCGACCGGATCGCACTGACCGTTCCCGCCGGTTCCGTCACCGCCGTAGTCGGCCCGTCGGGCAGTGGCAAGACCACGCTCGGCCTGGCCGCGCTCGGAAGCTCCCGCAGGGGCGTACGGCTCTCCGGAAGCGTCCTGCTGGACGGTACGGATCTGCTGCTCCTGGAGCCGTCCCGGCGCCCCCCGGCCCGGGCGGGCCGGGCCGCGCATCTGCCCCAGCACCCGGAGACGGTGCTGGATCCGGTCCGCAGGGCCGGTGGCACCCTCACCGAACTGGCCGCGCTCGGGCACCAGGGACGGGCCGCGCGCAAGTCCGCCGCGCTCGGGGCGGTGGCCCGCGCGGGTCTGGAGTGGGAAGCCGTCCGCCGGCGCTTCCCGCATCAGCTCTCCGGTGGCCAGCAGCAGCGTCTGGCACTCGCCTCCGCCCTGGTGACGGGCGCACAGCTGCTGGTGCTCGACGAGCCGACGAGCGGCCTGGACCCGGCCCTCGCACACGCCCTGGGCCGCACGCTGCGGGCGCTCGCGGAGGACGGCGCGGGTGTGCTGCTGCTCAGTCACGACTTGCGGCTGGTACGGGAGACGGCCGCCCGGATCATCGTGCTGGAGCACGGCCGGGCCGTGGACGACGGGCCGACGGCGGACCTGCTCGGCGCCGACGGTCCGGCTGCCCTCGGTACTGGTACGAGCACTGCGGGTACCGGGACGCGCGCCGCCGGTACCGGTACGGGCGCCGCCGGTACCGGTACGGGCGCTGCCGGTATCGGCACGGGCGCCACTGCTCCGGCCCCTGGCCCCGTGACGGCCGCCGCCGCTCCCGGTACCGGGCCGCCCGCCGTACGCCACCCGGCCACCCGGGAGTTGCTCGCCGCCGAGCGCCGCACCGCCGCGGGCAGGGGCGCGGACCGCGGCACGGCCCGCCCGGCTGCGGAGGGCCTCGGCATCACCGCCACCGGCATCGTCGTACGCCGCAGGTCGGGTGATCCGCTCGCCGGGCCGGTATCCATGGCGTTCGCGCCCGGGAGCAGGACCGCACTGCTCGGCCCCTCGGGCGCGGGCAAGACGACTTTCGCCCGGGTACTGGCCGGTCTGACCACACCCACCCTGGGAGAGGTGCGGTACGACGGCCTACCGCTGCCGCGCCGTGTCGACCGGCGCACGGCCGTACAGCGCCGCGCTGTCCAGTACGTGCACCAGAGCAGCGCGGAATCCTTCGAGGGACACCGCCCGGTCCTCGCACAACTCGCGGACACCGCACGGCTGCTGCGCGGAGTGCGGCCCGAGGAGGCGACGGCCGGCGCGGTACGGGCCGCCGGCGTGCTGGGGCTCGACGAGGCGCTGCTGCACCGGACTCCGGACCGGCTCTCCGGCGGCCAGCTTCAGCGGTGCGCGCTGGTGCGGGCCCTGACCGCGCGCCCGGCCCTGCTGATCTGCGACGAGGTGACGTCGGCGCTGGACACCGGCTCCCGGGAACGCGTCATCGACGCGCTCCCCGGCCTGCTCGCCCCGGCCGGAACCGCCCTGCTGTTCCTCAGCCACGACCTCCCCGCGGTACGGGCGGTCACCGACGAGGCCGCGCTGTTCGACGGCGGCCGCTGTGTGCGCCGCGGTCCTGTCGACGAGGTGCTGCCCGCCGCGTGGTCCGGCAGCGGCGGCCCGGTGTGAGGCCGGGGCCGTGCCGGGCGCCACGTGCCGGGCGGCCGTCGAGCCGTACTCACGGCTCGACGGGAAGCGCGGCCTGCCGCCGTACCTCTCCACCGGCCCCCTCAGCTGTGTCGGCCGGTTCCACCAGCCGCCGGGGAACGGACTCCCCCCGCCGCCGGGTGAGGATCGCGCGCAACTCCGCCACCGGGACCTTCGGCCGGCGGTCCGCCGTGAACAGGCCGTTGATCTCCTGTTCCGTATCGGTGAACTGGGTGAAGCAGAATCCGGCAAGACCCGAGTCCACCGCGGCCGCCACCAGCCCGGCCAGCCGGTCCGCGAAGTCCTCCGCTGTGCTGACGGTGTCGTAGCCGAACCACTCGGCGCCCTCGGCAGGTTCGAAGGTGGCCCCGCCGAACTCACTGAGGACGACGGGCTGCCCCTGGTGGCGTACCCCGTCGAGGAGAAGCCGTTTGGCGCCGGGCCACTGCTCGGCGAACTCGCCCCGCCGCAGCCCGTGATGGCCGTACCGTTCGCGCAGTACCCGCGAGTCCTGGGTGTAGTCGTGCACCCCCCAGATGTCGGCCGCCGAGATCTCCCAGCCGTCGTTGGAGACCGCGGGGCGTGACGGGTCGAGGGCCTTCGTCAGGTGGTACAGGCTGTCCATGAAGTGCCGCTGGGCGGGGACGAGCGCCGGATTCGGCACGGACCAGGACTCGTTGACCGGGATCCAGGCGACGACCGAGGGGTGGCTCAGGTCGCGGGTGACCGCCTCGGTCCACTCGTGGACCACCCGCTGGACGGTCTGCGCGCCGAACACGAACGCGGAGGGCATCTCCTCCCAGAGCATCAGCCCCAGCCGGTCGGCCCAGTAGAGGAAGCGCGGGTCCTCGATCTTCTGGTGAATGCGCAGCCCGTTGAGGCCGATGGACTTGGCCAGCTCCGCGTCGCGGCGCAGCGCCTCCGGCGGGGCCGCGAGATGCGAGTCGGGCCAGTAGCCCTGCTGGAGTGCGAAGCGCAGGAAGTACGGCTTGTGGTTGAGCAGGAAGACACCGTCGTCCCAGCCGATGTCGCGCAGACCGAGGTAGGAGGCGACCCGGTCGACGGGAGCGGTGCCCGCCGCATTCTCCGGGGTCGCAGCGTCCTCCAGGGTCACCACCGCGTCCACGAGATGAGGCCGCTCGGGGCTCCAGAGCAGCTCGTCGAGGTCCTGGCCGTGCCGGAGCGCGCCCACCGACACATCGAACTCCGTCTCCTGGCCCTCGGCCAGCGTGCGCTGTTCGGCGAGCACCCGGCCGCCCCGGGTGAGACGGACGGTGACGGCCAGCGGGCGCTGCGGCCACTGGCTGAGCCGGACCCGGCAGCGCACCCGGGCGTTGGCCACGTCGGGGGTCCAGTGCAGGACCGTGATGTGCTGGGCCGGCACCTCCTCCAGCCAGACCGGCTGCCAGATCCCCGAGGTGCGGTGATACCAGATGACATGGGGGTCCCGCCGCCAGTCCTGTTTGCCGCGGGGCTGCGCCGCGTCCTGCGGCTGGTCCTCGGCCCGGACGACGACGGTCTGCTCGCCGTCCCGGACGACGGCGTCGGTGAGATCGCAGGAGAAGCCCGTGTGGCCGCCTTCGTGACGGCCCACCAGCTGACCGTTCACCCAGACCTCGGCCCGGTGGTCGACCGCCCCGAAGTGCAGGAGGAGGCGCCGGCCCGCCGCCGGGCGGACGGCCTCGAAGGTGCGCCGGTACCAGAGAACCGGGTGGAAGCCGGTCTCCGCGATGCCGGAGGCCCGGGACTCGGGCGGGTAGGGCACGGTGACGGTCGCGGTGAAGGGCCCGGTGGTGTCCGGGTCCATCCAGCGGCCGGCCCGGCCATGGGCCGCGTCGTCGTGGGCGAACCGCCAGGGGCCGCTCAGGTCGTGCCAGTCGGGGTCGCGGACGAGCTGGGGCCGCGGATGGCCGGCGGCGTCCAGGTGGGGGTACGGCATACGAGAACTCCGGTGGTGTCGTACGGGGGCACGGAGGTAAGGGGGGAGGAGACAGGGACGCTTGGGCCTGGGCGAGGCAGGCACAGGGGAGGCAGGCACAGCGGAGGCAAGGGACTGGGCGGGGCAGGACCCGCTGTGCCTCAGCTCCGCTGCCCGGCGGTGGCGGAGCGCAGCTCCACGACGGTGGCGGCGAACGCCAGTGGCCCGGGCAGCAGCGGGACCAGCAGGGGAATCGATCCGACGATCAGCACACTCAGGAGCACGGCCCCGGCGAGCAGCAGGGTGCCGCGCGGGTCGGCGACGGTGCGGAGGAAACCCTCGCGCGCCGAAAGACGGTACGGAGTCTCAAGCGCCGTCGCACGCAGCCCCACGACCATGGCTCCCAGCGTGAGCAGCGCCAGTACGGGCGACACGAGCGCCGCTCCGGGCAGCGCGCCGCGCAGGAGCGCGGCGTCGGTCAGCAGGACCAGGACGAGCAGGGGCGGGACCAGACCGGCGGCCAGTGTCCGCCGGGTCAGATGGGCGCGCAGCTGGCCGATGTAGGCTCCGGCCCCGGCCTGGAGACCGCGGTCAGCGGTGGCCCGCAGGGTCCCGGCGGCGGCCGCGAACGCGGCGGGTGCCGTGACGACAGGGAGGCAGGCGACGGTGGTGAGCAGGCCGACCAGGAGCACATCGGCGAAGAGCGAGAAGCCCGGTCCGAAGATCTCGCCGGGCTCCCGGCGGTCGCGGTGGGGCGCGGTGGACGCGTGGGTCATGGCGGCTCAGCCCTTCAGCCCGGAGGTGGCCATGCCCTGCACCAAGTAGCGCTGGAAGACGAAGAAGAACAGCACGATCGGCAGGACGGAGATGACCGACATGGCGAACATGGGCCCGTAGGCGGAGGTGCTGGACTGGTCGACGAAGCTGCGCAGGGCGAGCGTGATGGTGAACTTGTCCGGAGCGAACAGATAGATCATCTGGGTGAAGAAGTCGTTCCACGTCCAGATGAACGTGAAGATGGCCGTGGTGATGAGAGCGGGACGGCTCAGCGGCAGGGTGATGGCCCAGAACGTACGGAAGGCGCCGCAGCCGTCGATCCGCGCCGACTCCTCCAGTTCACGCGGCAGTCCGCGCATGAACTGGACGATGAGGAAGACGAAGAACGCCTCGGTGGCGAGGAACTTCGGCAGGATCAGCGGCCAGTAACTGTCCACCATGCCGAGCCGGTTGAAGATGATGTACTGCGGGATCAGCACCACATGGTGCGGCAGCATGAGCGTCGCCACCATGAAGCCGAACATCGGCTTTCGCATACGGAAGCGCAGCCGGGCGAAGGCGTAGGCGGCCAGCGAGCACGACAGGACGTTGCCGACGACCGCGCCCCCGGCGATCAGCAGGGTGTTGCCGAGCAGCCGGGTCACGGAGATCCCCGAGACACCGTCGAGGGCCGTCGTGTAGTTGGACCACTCCAGATGGCTGGGCCACAGGTCGAGACTGGTCACCACCTCGTCCGCCGGTTTGAGTGAGGTGGCCAGCAGCCAGGCCAGGGGATACAGCAGGACGAGCAGTCCCACGACCGCCGCCGTGTGCGGCAGCCACCGCTTCATGGCGATGTTCATCGCCCCTCCTCGTCCGCGTAGAAGACCCAGGACCTGGAGGTCCGGAACAGGATCAGGGTGATCACGCCGATGGCGAGGAGCAGCATCCAGGCCATCGCCGCCGCGTACCCCATGTGTGAGGCCGTGAAGCCGCGTTCGTACAGATACAGCGTGTAGAACTCGGTCGAGTCGGCGGGGCCGCCGTCGCCGCCGCTGATCGCGAAGGCCGGGGTGAAGACCTGGAAGGACTGGATCATCTCCAGCACCAGGTTGAAGAAGACGACCGGCGAGAGCATCGGGACCGTCACCGAGACGAACTGCCGCCAGCGGCCCGCGCCGTCGAGCGCCGCGGCCTCGTAGAGATCCGGCGAGATCTGCTGCAGCCCCGCGAGGAAGATCACCATGGGGGCGCCGAACTGCCAGGCCGTCAGCAGGACGACCGCGTACACCGCGAGGTGCGGGTTGCCGACCCAGCCGCCGATGTCGAGACCGACCGCGCTCAGGACGTGCGGGACGGAGCCACCGTCGTTGAAGAGCGCCCGCCAGACGAGGGCGATCGACATGCTGGCCCCGAGCAGTGAGGGTGCGTAGAACGCGGAGCGGTAGAAGGCCCGGCCCCGGTGGAGGCCCTTCAGCAGCATCGCCACGGCGAGCGCCAGACCGAGCTTGAGCGGCACGGCCACCACGACGTACAGCAGGGTGGTGCCGACCGACCGCCAGTAGCGCGGGTCATCGGTGAGCATCTCGGTGTAGTTGCGCAGGCCCACCCAGTGCGGCGGGTCGAACAGGTTGTAGTCGGTGAACGACAGATAGAGGGACACGGCCATCGGTACGAGGGTCAGGACGGCCGCGCCGATCATCCACGGCGAGAGGAACACATAGGCGGGCCACTGCTGTTCGCGCCTGCTGCGACGGCGCCGCCTGACCGGTGCGTGCCGGTCGGCCGAACGGCCGTGCCCCGTGGGCGCCTTGGTGGTCACGGTGCTCATGGCCTCAGCTCCTTGTCGGCCTCGTCGATGAGTTCACCGGCCGCCTGGTGCGGGGTGGCCAGCCCGTACATCACCCGCTGGTAGGCGCGCCCGAAGGCGGTCTGGATGGCCGTGTCGCCGCGCGGGGGAGCGGTCGGCGGATCGTCCAGGCCGTACTTCTCCATCGTCTGCGCGTAGTCGTAGATCTCCCGCTCGGCGCCCTTGAGGGTCTTGGCCACCCGGGCGGCGATCACCCGGTTGGGCGGGGTGGAGCGGGTGAAGCCGAGGATGTCGCCCGCGCGTGGGTCGTTGAGGAGGAAGTCGACCAGCTCGGCCGCCTCCTTGGGGTGTTTGCTGTGGGCGCCGACGCCCAGGAGCATCGATGGCTTGAAGTACTGACCGGCCTTGCCGCCGACCGTCGGGACCGGCGCGAAGTGGACGGAATCGCCGAGCAGCGCGGTGTATCCGGGGAAGGGCGCGTCCCAGGTGTAGTCGGCGGCGGCGAGCCCGCGGCCCATCGGGCTGGTCTCGGTGGTCTTGGCCTGGACGGTGTCCTTGGCGGCGGCGACCAGCTTCTTCCTGCGCAGCCGGTCGAAGAACGTCCAGAAGTCGGTGAGGTCCTGCTGGCTGAAGCCGAGCCGGGTCTGGCTCGCGTAGAGCTTCTTGCCGTGGCTGCGCAGCCAGTCCTCGAAGACGTCCTCGTTGGTGCCGCCGTCATTCGCGCCCGTCACGTTCCGCCCGTCGGGGGAGGTGAGCCCGAGTGCGGCGATCCTCGCATCGGCCTTCTCCCAGTCCTGCCAGGTCCAGCCGGGCCGGGGGGTGGGGATGCCGGCCTTCTTGTAGACCGCCGAGTCGTAGGCGTAGCCGGTGATGCCGCGGCCCATGGGGAGCGCGTACTGCTTGTTCTCGTACGTACCCGTGCGCAGGAAGCTCTTGTCCATCTCGAAGGTGCGGATGGTGCCCTTCCCGATGTCCTGGCCCAGCGGCCTGAGCGCGCCGCCGCCCGCGTACTGGGAGATCTGGCGGTAGTCGAGCTGGGCCACGTCGGGGATGCCGCCGCCCGCCGCCTGGGTCGCCAGCCTCTGCATGTACGAGCCGAAGTCGGCGTTCGAGGTCTGGACGGTGACGCCGGGGTGCTCCTTCTCGAAGAGCCGCACGGCCTGATTGGTGCGCGCGGCCCGGTCGTCGTTGCCCCACCAGGAAAAGGTGAGGGTGATGCCGTGGGAGCCGGTGCCGCTCCCGGCGGAACAGGCGGTGAGGGTGGCGGTCAGCACAGTGCTGAGACCGACGGCGGCCGCTGTCAGGACGGCCCGGCGGCGTGGAGCTCGGCGCCGGGCGCTTCGGGGCTCGGGCATGGGGGCCTTCCGGAGGAGGTACGGGGAGAGGGGATGCGGAGGAGGACGGCGCCGGTGCGGGGCCCGAGGGTGTCGGCCCCGCGCCACGGACGGTGGCGGCCCGCGGGTTCAGTCGCCCGTATAGACGTCGAGGCGCCCGCACATCCCGAACCGCCCCCGCGCGGTGGGCCCGGTCGCGGTGACCCGGGCACGCTCCAGGTGGCGGGTGTCCCGGTCGCGCAGGGCGGCGAGCTGCTCGCGGGTGGCCTCCGCCGCGGCATGGGCGCCCTCGTGCCAGCGCTGTTCCCATGCGTCGAGGCGGGGCCGCACCAGCTCGGCCGCGGCCCGCTGGAACGCGGCCAGCGGCCCGGGGTCGCCGCCGGCGGTGGCCTCGCGCAGTTCGAGGAAGCGGCGGGTGGCCAGATCGCGCCGGACCCGCGCGGCCCGCGCCTGCTCGGCCTCGGGGACACCGGCGGGGATACGGACGGCCTCCGCGTACGTCCCGGGGTCGGTCAGCCGGTCCGGCGGGAGCGTGAGCACCGCGTCGCCGGCCTCGGGCAGGCCGCTGTTCTGCATGACGACGGTGATCTCCAGGCCGCCCTCGTTGACGAGGCGGTGGATCGTGCCGGGCGTGAACCAGGCCACGGTCCCGGGCTCCAGGGGCGTCTCCGCGTAACCGCTCGTGGTGAGTGTCTGCATGGCTCCCCGGCCGGCCGTCACCACGTACCCCTCGCTGCAGGTGAGGTGCGCGTGCGGGGTGCCGCCGCCGGGCCTGTCGTCGACCGTGGGCCAGTCGTACACGGTCAGCCGGGAGACGGCGACCGCGCCGGGGAACCCGTCGTAGGCCGCGGTCACCATGTCAGGCCCGCCAGGTGTGCGGTGATGCGGGCGCGGTCCCAGGCGCCGTCCGCGATGGTGACGCGGTAGGAGCGGGAGAGGGTGTCGCCGGGTTCGAGGACCAGCTCCTCGTGGAAGGCCAGGGAGGGGGCGACCGCCGCGAACGGGTCGCTGCGGACGAACCAGTGCGCCGGGTGCGCTCCCTTGTCGCCCCTGTGGTCGTTGTCCGGCGCGTGCGAGAAGACGAGGGTCGCGTGCCCGTCGCGGCCGTCGTGCTCGCCGACATAGGCGAGCCAGTCGCTCTGCGTCCCCATCAGGTCGCCGCTGTCGGCGTCGGCCGTGAAGACCTCGCCGTCCCGGAAGGCGCGGGGGCCCCGCCAGAACAGCCCGGTGTACCCGGCCGCCGGACGGCCGTGCGTGGTGGGGCTGCCGAAACGCAGTGGCTCGGAGCGCCGGTTGGTCACCGCCGATGTCCAGGTCAGCGACCAGCTGCCGGACTCCGGATCGGCGTCGGCCTCGATACGCCGTTCCTCATCGGCCCAGAGCGTGCCGTCGTACGGGTGCCAGGTCAGCCGCTCCGCGATGACCGCGCGGCCGTCGTCCGCCGCCACCTCGTCGAAGGCGGTGTGGGCCATCGAGCCGACCCGCTCGGGCAGGGCGAGATAGCCCTCGCCGTGCACATAGCTGTTGCCGCCCCACAGGTTCTGGCCCGACAGATGGGAGGCCGTCATCTGGAGCCCCTTGTGCCACCGGTGGTCGTTGGGGCGGTAGTCGGCGACCACGGCGCCGGACAGGGTCCGCAGGGGGTGCAGATACGGCTTGGGCGCCTCCCAGGCCGCTTCGGGCCGGTAGACGTACGCGAACAGCTCCGTGCCGGTCGCGCCGTGGGTGACGGTGATCCGGTCGCCGTGGGTGTGGGTCAGTGCGAGCGTCATGCGGATTCCTTCTCTTCCTCGCGGGCCCCGGCGGGCGCCCAGCCCGGGGCGTTGCCGTGCAGCTCGGTGTAGTACGGGTCGCCGGGACCGATGTCGCCCGCGCGTACGGGGGTCTCGGTGAACGCCGACTTGTACAGCGCGGTGATGAACTCCAGCGTCCGGCGGCCGCCGTCGCCGCTGGTGGAGTGGCGGCGGCCCGCCCGGATGTCGGCGACGAGGGCGCGCAACTGCGCGAGGTGCGAACTGGGTTCGTCGGCGCCGAAGTCGCGCCAGCCCGCCACGGTCTCCCCGGGGACGCCGGGGGCGGGGGTGATGCGCCAGTCGGCGTTGGAGTAGCCGTACAGATGGGTCAGTTCGATCGTCGCCAGCTCGCAGTCGATGCGGATACGGCTGACCTCGTCGGGGCTGAGCACGCTGTTGACCACAGTGGCGAGCGCGCCGTTCGCGAAGCGGACCTGCGCTGTGGACACGTCCTCGGTCTCCACGTCGTGCACGAGACGCGCCGCCATACCGCGCACCTCGGCCCACGGGCCCATCAGATCGAGGAGCAGATCCGTCTGGTGGATGCCGTGCCCCATGGCGGGGCCGCCGCCCTCGGTCGCCCAACGGCCGCGCCACGGCACGGCGTAGTAGGCGGTGTCCCGGTACCAGGTGGTCTGGCAGTGCGCCACCAGCGGCCTGCCGAACGCGCCCTCGTGCAACAGACGGCGCACATGGCGGGCCCCGGAGCCGAAGCGGTGCTGGAAGACGATCGACGCGTACGGGGCCACGTCACCGCCCCGCTCCGCCGCGGTCACCGCGTCGTAGTCGGCCAGCGAAGGGCACGGCGGCTTCTCGCACCACACCCAGGCACCGGCCCGGAGCGCCGCGACGGACTGTGCGCGGTGCACGGCGGGCGGGGTGCACAACACCACGAGGTCCGGGCGGACTTCGGCGAGCATCGCGTCCAGATCCGTGGCGGCGTACGGGATCCCGAACTCGTCGGCGAACACGCGCACCGCGGTGGCGTCCACGTCGACCACGGCCACGATGTCCGTCTCACCTTCCGCGGCCAGCGTCCGCAGGGCGGGCAGATGGCTGGACCGCGCGATACCGCCCGCGCCGACGACGGCGGCACGCAGCGGGCGTGGGGGGCGATCTGGAGACATGGGGACCCTCTCAGGAGACGGAATGACGGACGGACGAGCGGTGCGGGCCCGGCGGCGGCCGGGGGAGTGGCCCGTACTCCGGCGGCGGCTCACTGGGAGCCCGTCGGATGCTGCCGTGCGGGTGGCGGCAGGCGGTTCTGACCGGCGGTGGCCCCCGAGGGGCCGCCCGTGTCGGCAGCAAGCGCTTGCCATCAGGTTCGGTTCCAACGTTGTAACCGCCGTGGATCCGCAGGGTCAACCCTTCGTCCGAAAAAGATGCGGCGGTCGCCCCGGCCGGTGACCGGCCGTGTCCATCAGTGCATAATCTGGCAGGACTTCAAGAGAGGGGGCTGGTCAGTGGCGGCTGTGACGCTCAAGGACGTGGCGGAGCGCGCGGGGGTGTCGATCAAGACTGTGTCCAACGTTGTACGAGGCGCCCCGAAGGTCTCCGAAGCCACCCGGGCCCGGGTGATGCGGGCGGTGGGGGAGCTCGGCTACCGGCCGAATCCGTCGGCGCGGCGGCTGAGGACCGGGCGCAGCGGTCTGATCGCCCTGGCCGTCCCGTACCTGGCGACGCCCTACTTCGCGGAACTCGCCCACCATGTGCGGGCGGAGGCGGCGGCGCTTGGCTTCACCGTCCTGATCGAGGAGACGCTGGGGGACGCCACGGAGGAGCTGCGCCTGGCGACCGGTGTCGGCGCTTCCCTGCTGGACGGTGTGATCCTCTCGCCGCTGCATGTCTCGCCCGGCGCACTGGCGCCTGTCGCCGACGAGTTCCCCCTGGTGCTGCTCGGCGAGCGCAGCTACGAGCGCGATCGTGTCGTCGCCGACCATGTCCTGATCGACAACGTCGGTGCGGCCCGGGAGGCCACCGCGCATCTGGCCGCCATCGGCCGCACTCGGATCGCCGCCATCGGAGTCGACCGGCTGGCGTCCGCGACCAGCCGTCAGCGCCTGGAAGGGTTCCAGCAGGCCCTGCATGAGGCGGGGCTGACCTACGACCCCGGACTCGCGCCCCAGGTGGCCGAGTTCGACCGCCGCAACGGGCTGCTGGCGATGCGTGCCCTGACCGGGCTGCCCCCGGGCTCGCGGCCCGACGCGGTCTTCTGCTTCAGCGATCTGCTGGCCGCCGGAGCCCGGCGCGCGGCGTTCGAAGCGGGTTTGCGCATACCCGAGGACATCGCCATGGTCAGCATCGACGGCTCCGAGGAAGCGCTGTACGGCACTCCTTCGCTCACCTCGGTGGTCCCCGACAAGGCGGTGATCGCCTCGCTGGCCGTGAAGTGCCTGGTGGCGCGGATCCGCGCGGACGAACCCCCGCCGTTCGAGGTGCATATGGCCCCGTACTGGCTGGAGGTACGGGAGTCCACCAGCGGCGAGCGGCGGCAGCTGCCCCTCGCCTGACGGGCCGTGGGCTCGCGATGCGCCGCGCCGGGCTCCCGGTGTGCGGTGCACGGCTGTGGCGGCAGGGCGCCTGCGAGACATCGTGCCTGTTGGATTCTGTCAGTTGACTTACCTGACCATTCTTCACATCCCTGAACCGCACACTCAAGAAATCCGGAGAGGCGCGCCATTCGAGCCGTCCGTCAAGCCCTGATCGTTCGTGGATCTGATCAGGTCAACTTCCCTCTGGGATCGAACCGATGAGATGTGCACCGTGCCATGTGGCCTTGTGGTCGGTTGTGTTGACAGCTGTTATGGCGCATGTGACGGTTGCGGAGCTCGGTTGTCCCAGCGGCCCCCTCCTGTCCTCCGGAAGCGTGCGGGCCCCTCGATGTGCACTGTTCGTCCCTCGACGGAAGTGAGAACCATGAGCTCAGGAATACGCCGCCGCAGCGTCCTGACAGCGGCCGCACTGGGGAGCGCGGCCGGCGCCCTGGCACTGCCGGCGCAGGCTTCAGCGCAGACGCCCGGTGGACCCGTACGGACCGGGGGCGCACTCCCGGCCGGTGGCGCCCTCCCGGCCGAGGACGGGTACGAACTGTGGCTGCGCTACCGGCGGGTGGAGGATTCCGCCCGGCTGAAGCGCTACCGGGCCGCGCTGGCCTCCCTGGTATGGCAGGGAGGCGGCGCACTCCAGCGCTCGGCCGTCGACGAACTGAGCCGCGGGCTGACCGGGCTGCTCGGCACCCGGGTGACCGCGCGGCCCGCGGCTCCGTCGGGGGCGGCGCTCGTGGTCGGCACCCGGGAGAGTTCCGCCCTGGTCCGGACGCTCGTCCCGGCAGCCGATCTCGACGGACTGGGTGACGAGGGCTACGTCATCCGCCAGGTCACCCGGCGCGGCCGGACCCGCACCGTGGTGGCCGCCCACGCCGACCGGGGCGTGCTCTACGGCGCGTTCCACCTGCTGCGGCTCGTACAGACCGGCCGGCCGCTCGACCACGTCGACATCACGGAGTCACCCGCCGGGGCGCTGCGGCTGGCCGACCACTGGGACAACGAGGACGGCTCGATCGAGCGTGGCTACGCGGGCGGATCGATCTTCCACTGGGACCGGCTGCCCGAACTCGACGACCGTTACACGGACTACGCCCGCATCCTCGCCTCGGTCGGCCTGAACGGCGCGGTGATCAACAACGTCAACACGAGCGCCGACTACCTCTCCACCCCGTTCCTCGGCAAACTCGCCGCCCTGGCAGGCGTGCTGCGGCGGTACGGTGTGGCCCTTTACGTCACGGCGAACTTCGCCGCGCCCATCGACCTCGGGGGGCTCGGCACCGCGGACCCCTTCGACCCGGACGTACAGGAGTGGTGGAAGAAGAAGGCGGCCGAGATCTACGCGAGGATCCCGGACTTCGGCGGCTTCCTCGTGAAGGCCAACTCCGAAGGCAGGCCGGGCCCGTTGGACTACGGGCGCACCCACGCCGACGGCGCGAACCTGCTCGCCGGGGCGGTGCGGCCGTACGGCGGGATCGTGATGTGGCGGTCCTTCGTCCACGACAGCGACAAGGAGTGGGACCGGCAGGGTTACCACGACTTCGTGCCACTGGACGGAAAGTTCGCGGACAACGCGGTGGTTCAGATCAAGAACGGCCCGATCGACTTCCAGGTACGAGAACCCGCCAACCCGCTCTTCGGGTCCCTGCCGCACACCAACTCCATGATCGAACTCCAGGTGACACAGGAGTACACCGGGCATGCCACGCATCTGTGCTACCTGGTCCCGCAGTGGAAGGCGTGCCTGGACTTCGACACGGGGAAAGCCGGTCCGGACAGCACCGTCGCCCGGGTCGTGACCGGCCGCGTCCACCCGTACACGCACAGCGGGTTCGCCGGAGTGATGAACTTCGGCGACGCCAGGAACTGGACCGGATCGCATCTCGCCGCGGCCAACACCCACGGCTACGGACGGCTCGCCTGGAACCCGGAGCAGTCCGCCGGTGACCTCGCCGCCGAGTGGACCCGGATGACCTTCGGCAACGACCCGCAGGTGGTCACGGTGGTCTCGGCACTGCTCCTCGGCTCCTGGCGCACCTACGAGGAGTACACCTCGCCCCTGGGCGTGGGATATCTGACCCACCCGCCGGACGGCTCCGTGACCGGGCACTTCCGCCCGAGCCCCACCACGACCACGCAGTTCCACCACTCGGACAGCACGGGCATCGGCTACGACCGCACGGCGGCCACCGGCGACGGATACACCGGGCTGTACGCACCGGCCACGCGTGACGCCTACGAATCACTGGCGGACTGCCCCGAGGAGCTGCTCCTCTTCCTCCACCACGTGCCGTACACCCACGAACTGGCCGACGGCACCACCGTGATCCAGCACATCTACGACACCCACTTCTCCGCCGCGGAACGCGTGGCCCGCATGCGCGAGAGCTGGGACTCGCTGCGCGGCCGCATCGACCACCGGCGCCTCACCGACGTACACCGGCTGTTCGGCGAGCAGCTGACAGCGGCCGCCGAGTGGCGGGACACGCTGGCCGCCTACTGGTTCGGCCTCAGCCGGATCCGCGACGAACGCCGCCACTGGATCCAGGCCGCCGTCGCCCCCGAGGACGCCGTGCTGCTGGGCGGGCGGCGCAACACCGTACCGGTGCAGCTGACCAACGCGACGGGGGCGGGGCTGCGCACCGTGGCGGCCATCGAGGTGCCCGGGGGCTGGCGGTCCGAGCCTGTGACACGTTTTGTGGAGTCGGGGCAGACCGAAACCGTGCAGGCCGTCCTCGTCCCGCCGGAGACTCCCGCCCTCGCCACACTCCGCGCACGCCCGGAGTCCGGCGGCGAGACGGTCCTCGGCTCCTCCCTGCTGGGCGTGGTGCAGGCCGTGGTGGTTCCGCCGGCCGCACGCTGTGTGCACGCGCTGGACGCCGGGACCACCTCCTCCTCCGTACTGGAGGGCTACACCCGGCTCTCGCCGTTGGACGTGTGGCACGAGGGCGCGCGGTTCGGCTGGACCGGCCGGGTGCCCGAGGCATCCGACGCGGGGCTGCCCGATGTCCTGCGCAGGGACTATGTCCGGGACACGGCTCCGGCCACCCTGCGGCTGGCACTGCCGCCGGGACCGTGCACGGCGTACCTGCTCACCGGTGATCCCAACACCTTCACCAGAACGCTGGTGGTCCGGGCCGACGGCGTCGAGAAGGCCCGTAGCCCCCAGCTGGCGGGCCGGGAATTCCGCTGGCTGCGCGTGCCGCTGGAGGGCGGCTCAGCCGGACGGGAGGTGGACCTGGAGCTGTCCGCCGAGAACGGCGAGACCTGGCACCTCGGTGCCTGCGTGGTTCTGGCGGACGCCGGATAGCCGGCCCGGCCGCGCCGTGGGACGGGTCCCGCTCAGCCGTCGCGGAACGAGGTGACCTCGTAGACGACCGCCGGACTCATCGCTGTTCCACGGCAGGTCAGCTGGTACGGCTCCGTACGGTGCGCCTGCACCTCGATCTCGAAGGCGGCCGGACGCGGCGGGCGGCCGGTGACGCGGATCCGCCACCGGTTCCCGTCCCGGACCGTCTCGCTGATCACGTAGTCGTGCCGTCCGGCCGGGCCGAAGCGTTCGAGCACGGCTGCGACAGCGGTCTGCTGCGGTGGAAAGAGATCGGTGTACCCGCGCAGATGCTCCGCGTGAATACGGTCGGCCAGGTGCCCCTGGATCACCGCGACGGACGAGTCGGCGTCGAGACCGCCGTAGTAGACGCCGTCGGGTGCGACCACCACATTGGCGGCGAACCTGTCACCGCCCACATGGGTGCACTCCCAGACCAGTTCGGGCCAGCGCTCACTGAGGGCGCGCCCCACGGGCCGCCCGCGTACGGCGCAGCAGGTGTCGTGCTGACCGTGGGCGCAGACCAGGACGACGGGCGGGTGGCCCGGCTCTCCTGGGGAGTCGAGGGCGCCGACGATCCCCGTCAGGTCCTCGTCGACGCGCCAGGTGCCCCAGTGCTGGCGGTGGGCGCCGGAACTCTCGTAGCGCAGTACGGCCCAGTGGCTGGGGCCCTCTGGGCTGCGGCGTCCGTGCCGCCTCACCAGAAGGACGCGCGCCCGCACCGCCTGGGCCGCGGAGAACACGCGTGCCTTGGTCCGGGGTTCGAGCCCGAGGCCGTCGAAGCCGTTGGCGGGCCAGCCGCCCCGGTACTCGATGAGGACCCAGACGGAGCCGTACGGCGCCGTGCCCGCGACCGGGTCGCCGCGCCTCCGGGCGGAATTGGCGCAGAAGAAGCGGGCCGGCCCGGTCACCGCGGCGCAGACCACCGGTCGGCCGGCAGCAGTACACCCGCCCGCAGCAGCCGGCCGGCGAGTGCGACGCCGAGATCACCCGCGGTGCGGACCTCACCGTCGAGCAGGCGGGTCACATACGGCAGCTCGTCATCCGGGAAGTCGAGCCATCCGACCCGCGTGGTCAGGCGCGACCCCTCCCACCGTGCTTCCAGCGCCTCACGGAGCCGCACCCGGGACCCGGGGCCGAGGCCGGCGACGGCCGCGAGCTGGGCCAGCGGCCCCAGGGGCTCCGGGCGCCCCTGGCCCCGCCGGGTGCGGTGGAACAGCGGAGCGGCATCGGCCTCCGCGAGGGCGGTGATGAGACGTGCGCGGACGATGTCGGCCTCCCCGGCCGGCCCGTCCACGCCCAGCGGCAGGGTGCCGCGCATCCCGGGGTCCTCACGGAGCGCGGCCAGTGCGCACTGGGCGAGCTGTTCGGCCAGTGCGTAGCGCGTCCAGGTGTGGATCCCGAGCGTCAGATGGATCGATGTCTCCCCCTGGGCCTCGGCGGCGTGCAGCCAGCCGCGCGGCAGATAGAGGGTGTCGCCCGGCTCCAGCACGGTGTCGATACGGGGCGTTCCCCTCGCGGCCCCGGCAACGGCGGGGCGGTGACCGGTCCAGGGCTGGTCGGGCAGCGGGTCGGGGTGTACGGGTTCGTGCACGAGCCAGCGCTTGGTGCCCTCGATCTGGAGGACGAAGACGTCGTGGACGTCGTAGTGGTCGTCGAACCCGCGATTCTGCGGCGGAGTGACGTAGGCGTTGGCCTGCACCGGATGACCCAGCTCCGTGCTCAGCCCGGCCACGAGGCAGGCGACCGGCTCCCAGGTGCGCTGCAGCGCCTGGAGGACGAGCGTGGCGCCATCGGCGAACTCACGCCACAGAGCGGTGTCGTCGAGCTGGTCGGAGACGGTCGCGCCGACGCCGGCCGGTGAGGTGAAGGAGGCGTCCGGGAGGGTGGCGCCGTCCTTGGCGACCCGGAGGAAGGGTGCGCGCAGCCCGCGACGCGAGACCAGTTCGTCCACGGCGGCCTCGGAGAACAGATCGGAGAAGTCACTCGCACCCCGGGTGAGCAGCGCCGTACGCGCCCAGACGTCGCGGGCGAACTCCTGTCGGTCCAGCCGGATCAGACGCGTCTCCAGGACCCCGGCGCCCGTGGGGGCACCGGCGTCCTGGAGCGTGGTCCGGGGGGTGGTCAACGGCGGCGGCCGGATCCGTCGGCCGCCCCGTCGGCTCCGCCGTCGTGGACGCCGGGGGTTCCGGCTGCTCCGCCGTCGGCGGGGCCTTCGGCTCCTCCGTCGGCTCCGCCGTCGTGGACGCCGGGCGTTCCGGCCGCTCCGCCGTCCGCGGGGCCCTCTTCCTGGTTCGCATTCTGCTCGGGGTTGCTCATCGTTCCTCCTGAGAATCGAACATCTGGAACCGGGCGCCCGCTACTGGCCCTCGTCGTCGGCGAGAGGCGATTTATCCCGGGGCACCACTCTTCATCACGGTATCGCCGCACGCCGCAACCCTCGATTCGAGCGGACCGATTCCGCTGAACGCCCGGCGCGCCCGCGGACCCGGCCGGGTCCGCGCCGATCCGCACACGGCCATGTGGGGCCGCGAAGAACCACGTACCGGCCAGTCCGCCGTACGGAATCCGGTTCGGTGCCGCAAGCGGCTGAACGGGTGAACCGGCCGGGCACAGAGAACGGCGGCCGGGCGCCGGGCACTGGCTGACGAGCGGAGAGAGGGATCAGCGGGTGCCATAGGGCAGGAGGGCCATCTCACGGGCGTTCCTGATGGCGGCGGCCAGCCGCCGCTGCTGCCGGGCGCTGACCCGGGTGACCCGGCGGCTGCGGATCTTGCCACGGTCGGAGATGAACTTCCGCAGCAGGTCGGTGTCCTTGTAGTCGATGTACGTGATGCCTGCGGCGTCCAGCGGGTTGGGCCGGGTCGTCCGGGCGGTCCGCTGACGGCTGTTGCCGAGTGTCATGGTGTGCTCCTGAGGTGCTGTGCCGGTGGGGTGGTATGGGCGCAGTGATCCGCGGCCCGGTCGTGCGAGGCCCGGTCAGTGGACCGGATCGAGAAGCTCGTCGAAGGCGGCCGGAAAACGCTTCCAGGACTCGGCCCCGCCCGCCATCTCGTCGTCGGTGAGCAGGCAGGACGCCAGGACCGATGTGAGACCGTCGCGGTCCAGCCCGGGGGAGGTGAAGACCAGGTGCTGACACCGGTCCCCGTGCTCGGGATGCCAGGCGAGCGCGGCGGCTGCACGGCGTACGGGCGGCACCAACTCCCAGGCCGCGTCGGGCAGCGACGCCAGCCAGGGCCCCGTGCTCTCCACACAGAGCGCGCCTCCCGCCGCGTCCCAGGACAGGAGGGTGTCGGGCCGGTCGGCGAGCCAGAAGCGGCCGCGGCTGCGGGCGGCGGCGCAGCAGAGGTCTTCCAGAGCCGCGTAGAGGCGCTCCGGGTGGAACGGGCGCCGGCTCCGCCACACCAGGGTGGCCACACCGGACTCGTCCGCGTCCTGGGGGAGCAGGGCGCACGCCGGATGCTGGGCCGCCGCCGCGGCCTCCACGTCGAACCCGGCGAACGCCAGCCGGGCCGGCTCCGCCGATTCGAGCGGCACACGCCGTGCGGTCGGGTGCAACTGCGTGAGCAGCGCGAGGTCGGCCGGCTCCGCATCGGCGTGGTCGACCACGACGTGCACGGCCGGGTATTCGAGCTGGCGGGCGAAGGTGTCACCCACCGTCCGCTGGTCCGTCGCGGCTGCCGCCAGTCCCGCTTCGGCCAGGTCGTCCCCGTTGCCGAGGCAGGCGAGCAGCAGGGACGGATCCACGGCTGTCATGACACCGGTCAGCCGTAGAAATCCGGCTCCGTGCGCGGCCACGAGTTCCGCCATGGCGCGCGGTTCGACCGAATCCCAGAGTTCGACCACCGCGAGCCGGGTCGTGCCGTCCTCGGACAGGCGGCGCAGCTCCGGTACGAGATCCTCCCGCAGGGCGCAGCAGGCGCAGTCGTTGACCAGCGGTGTCTCGCCTTCCGCCCAGGTGCCGGCGGCGTCGCGGACACTCCGCCGCACGGTGCCGGCCGGGGCGGTCGACAGGTCGTGGTGGAGGGCGACGCTGCCCGGCATGTCGTGCAGCAGACGTTCCACGGTGCGTCGGCGCGCATCGGCGTGCAGTCCGGCGACGATGACGACAGCCAGCTCCGGGTTCTGGGGCATCACCGGGCTCCATGGCCGTAGCGGCGCTCGAAACGTTCGACCCGGCCGGCCGTGTCGAGCACCCGCGCGGTGCCCGTGTAGAAGGGGTGGCTCGCCGATGAGATCTCGACGTCGACCACCGGGTAGGTGTTGCCGTCCTCCCACTCCACGGTGTGTTCACTGCTCAGAGTGGACCGGGTCACGAAGGCGAAGCCCCCGGCCCGGTCACGGAAGACCACGGGGCCGTAGGGCGGATGCAGATGGGATTTCACAGCGGTTCCTTGTCGGTACGGATGCGGAAGGGATCCCGGGCGGATCCGGAGCGGATCCGGGTCGGGCACGGCGCCGGAGGCGGCGAGCGGAAGCGAGCAGGAGCGCGCCCGCGGTTCAGCGCTCCTCGCGGAACTCGACGTGCCGGCGGGCGACCGGGTCGTACTTCCGCAGGGTCAGGCGATCGGGGTCGTTGCGGCGGTTCTTACGGGTCACGTAGGTGAAGCCGGTTCCGGCCGTGGACCGGAGCTTGATGATCGGGCGGAGTTCGTTGCGAGCCATGCGGGTAGCATACGACAATGATTGTCATTACCGATAGGGGCTCACGCCCCGGGAAAGGAACAGGCCGCTTCATGTCTGCGCACTGCCAACTGACCGGAGCCCGTCCGGGCTTCGGCAACCACGTCTCCCACTCGCACCGCCGCACCCCGCGCCGGTTCGACCCGAACATCCAGCGCAAGCGGTACTGGCTGCCGAGCGAGGGCCGCCATGTCCGCCTGGTCCTCAGTGCCAGGGCGATCAAGGCCGTGGACGCCATGGGCGTCGAAGCCGCCGTGGCGCGCATCAGGGCACGGGGGGAGAAGGTCTGATGGCCCGCAAGAGCAAGATCGCCAAGAACGAGCAGCGCAAGAACACCGTCGAGCGCTACGCGGCCCGCCGGGCCGAACTCAAGGAGACCATCCGCAGGCCGGACACCAGTGAAGCCGAACGGGCGCGCGCGATCGACGAGTTGCGCCGTCAGCCGCGAGATGCCAGTGCGACCCGGGTGCGCAACCGCGACAGTGTGGACGGACGCCCGCGCGGGCATCTGCGCAAGTTCGGGCTCTCCAGGGTGCGGATGCGCGAACAGGCACACGCCGGCTATCTGCCCGGAGTGACCAAGTCCTCATGGTGAACGCGTGAGGCGGCGAAGCAGGCGCTGATCGCGGTCGCCCGTAGCGGGGCGGGGCAGGCTCTTCCGGCCCGCCCCGCTACGGGCATTACTGTCACCGGCATGGTCGAACACGATGCCCTCAGGGTCACCCGCGATGCTTACGACGCTGCCGCTTCCACCTACGCCCAGCTGTTCCGCGACACGCTGCGTGACAGTTTCCTGGACCGTGCGATCCTGGGTGCCTTCGCCGAGGCCGTCAGCGCCGGTGGGGGCGGCCGGGTCGCGGACCTCGGTTGCGGGCCCGGCCATATCACCGCTCATCTGGGGGAGTTGGGGCTGGACGCGTTCGGTGTCGACGCCTCTCCCGCGATGGTCGGGCTGGCTCGGCAGGCCTACCCGGGGCTGAAGTTCGACGTGGGCTCGATGGCCGCGCTGCGCATTCCTGACGCGAACCTGGGCGGCGTACTCTCGCGCTGGTCCATCATCCACACCCCGCCACGCGAACTCCCGCCCGTCCTCGCGGAGTTCCACCGGGTACTGGCACCCGGCGGCCACCTCCTCATCGGTTTCTCGGCCACTGACGATCCGTCCCACCCGGCGCAGGTCTTCGATCACGCGGTCGCGCCGGCCTACCGGTGGTCGCCGGACCGCCTCGCCGCGATGCTGCGCGAGTCGGGGCTTGCCGAGGTCGCCCGGCTGGTCCGTGAGCCGCAGCCCACCGACAGGCGGCAGTTCAAGGAGGTTCAGCTGCTCGCCCGCAAGGCCCCGGAGCAGGCCGCCTGACCGCACGCGCTCCCGCACTTCCAGAACTCCCCGCCCCCTGCCTCCCTGCCCTTTCCCGCACCTCAGCCCTCCGCCGGGCACGCGCATCCGTATCTGAAAATCAGATGGCGTGCAACGGAAACATCTGTTGGACAGAGTTTCGGGCCCGTTTGAGGATGTCTCGTGCGGTAGCGCAGTCAACGCGACAACCACCAGGGAACTACCGCCTGAGGGGAGGCTGAAATGCAGAGTGAGCAGAGTGAACTGACGGACGTGGTCGTCGTCGGGGCAGGCCAGGCAGGCGTGGCGATGAGCGAGCACCTGGGAGCTCAGGGAGTGCCGCACATCGTCCTGGAGCGGCACCGGATCGCCGAGCGGTGGCGCTCGGAGCGGTGGGACTCCCTGGTCGCGAACGGGCCCGCGTGGCACGACCGGTTCCCGGGGCTGGAATTCCCCGGCCTCGCCCCTGAGGCATTCGCCTCGAAGGAGCAGGTCGCCGACTACTTCGTCGCGTACGCCGAGAAGATCGGTGCCCCGGTCCGGTGCGGTGTGGAGGTGACGTCGGTGCGCAAGCACTCCGGCCGGCCGGGCTTCCGGGTCGAGACGTCGGAGGGCTCCATCGACGCGCGCTTCGTCGTGGCGGCGACCGGACCGTTCCAGCGGCCCGTGATCCCGCCCATCGTCCCGGACGGTGCCGTCCCCGTACAGCTGCACTCCAGCGGATACCGCAATCCGGAGCAACTGCCCGAAGGCGCGGTCCTCGTGGTCGGAGCCGGCTCGTCGGGTGTGCAGATCGCCGACGAGCTGCGCCGGTCCGGGCGGCAGGTCTTTCTCTCCGTCGGACCGCACGACCGTCCTCCCCGCGAGTACCGCGGCCGTGACTTCTGCTGGTGGCTGGGTGTGCTCGGGCTGTGGGACGCGGAGACGCCTCCCCAGGGCGCCGAGCATGTCACCATCGCGGTCAGCGGTGCGCGTGGCGGGCACACCGTGGACTTCCGTGCGCTGGCCGGCACCGGTATCGAACTCGTGGGCATGACCGCCGGCTTCGACAAGGGCGTACTGCGCTTCGCGCCGGACCTCGCCACGAACATCGCGCTCGGCGACGCCAAGTACCTCGGCCTGCTCAAGGCCGCCGACGAGTATGTCGCGCGCAACGGGCTGGACCTCCCGGAGGAGCCGGAGGCCCACGTCCTCGGCCCCGACCCGGAGTGCGTGGCCACCCCCCGCGCGGAACTCGACCTGGCGGAGGCCGGCGTCACCTCGATCGTCTGGGCCACCGGCTTCGCCACCGACTACAGCTGGCTCGACGTCGACGCGTTCGACGAGAAGGGCCGCCCGAAGCAGCGCCGGGGGCTCTCCTCCGAGCCCGGCGTCTACTTCCTCGGCCTGCCCTGGCTGTCCCGCCGCGGGTCGAGCTTCATCTGGGGTGTCTGGCACGACGCCCGGTACGTCGCCGATCACATCAGGACCCAGCTGAGGTACCTCTCGTACGCCACCGACGACCGGCCCGCCACCGACGACCGGCCCGGCGCCGTGCCCGCGGCCCGGAAGAACTGAGGAGCAGACCATGACCTCCACGAGCGAGGGACGCCAGGTGAAAGCCCCGATCGTCACGGGCGGGCACACCCGGATCCGTCCGTTCAACACCCGTGACACCTATCCCGAGCAGAACCTCGACAACGACCTCTGCCAGGCCGTCGTCGCCGGGCGCACGGTGTACGTCCGGGGCCAGATCGGCCAGGACCTCGACACCAGCGAGTCCGTGGGCATCGGCGACGCCGAGGCGCAGGCCGAGCAGGCCATGGCCAACATCAAGATGCTGCTGGAAGAGGCCGGCAGCCGGATGGAACACCTGGTCAAGCTGACGATCTATCTGATCGACCCCCGTTACCGCGAGGCCGTCTACCGCACCGTGGGCCGCTGGACCAAGGGCGTCCACCCGATCTCCACCGGCCTGGTGGTGTCGGCCCTGGCCCGTACGGAGTGGCTGTGCGAGATCGACGCGATCGCCGTGATCCCCGAGGAGGAGCGGGCATGACGTTCTCCCTGGTGGTACGCGACGGTGACCGGTTCGGTATCGCGGTCAGCTCGTCGAGTCCGGCGGTCGCCGCCCGGGTCGCACATCTGCGGCCCGGAACCGGTGCGGCGGCCTCGCAGAACATCACCGACCCCATGATCGGCACGGAGCTGCTGGCGGGGCTGGCGGAGCACGGCGACGCGGAACGCGCCCTGTCCGACGTCACAGGCGCGGCGCGCCACGCGAAGACCATCGCCTACCGTCAGTTGACCGTGGTCGGCCGCACCGGTCCCGGATGCGCCTACAGCGGCCCGCACACGCTCGGCACCCATGCGTCGGCCACCGCGGACGGCGCGGTCGCGGCCGGCAACATGCTGTCGGGCGAGCACATCCCCGGGGTCCTCATCGACACCTGGGCCTCGGCCACCGGGGAGCTCGAAGAGCGTCTGATGGCCGCGATGAAGGCCGCCGTCGTGGCCGGCGGCGAGGAGGGCCCGGTGTACTCGGCGGGACTGGCGGTCGTCGCGGACGCCGGCTGGCGGGTGACCGACCTGCGGGTGGACTGGGCCGAAGACCCCGTGGACCGGCTCGGCGAACTCGTCGACATCTGGCTGCCACAGCGCGACGACTATGTGCGGCGCGGGCTCGACCCCGCCTCCGCTCCCTCCTACGGCGTTCCGGGCGACCTGTGAGGGGCGGCCCGAAGGAGGCGGCCCGGCAGACGGTCGACCGGCACGCCGACGCACTGACCGGCCTCTCCGAACGGCTGCACGCCGACCCGGAGACCGCCTGGGAGGAACACCGGGCGGCCGCCGCCGTACCCGAGCTGCTGGACCGCGCCGGATTCGATGTCACCGCCTCCTACCTGGGCCTGGACACCGCCTTCCACGCCCGGTTCGGCAGCGGGCCCGTCCGGATCGCCCTGTGCGCCGAGTACGACGCACTGCCCGGCCTCGGGCACGCCTGCGGGCACAACCTCATCGCGGCGAGCTCGGTCGGCGCCGCGCTCGGCCTGGCCTCCGTCGCCGACGAGGCCGGGCTCACCGTGGAGGTCTACGGCACCCCGGCCGAAGAGGGCGGCGGCGGAAAGATCGAGCTGCTGGACCGCGGAGCCTTCGCCGGGGTCGACCTCGCGATGATGGTGCATCCGGGGCCGGTCGACGTCGCCGAGGCACGCCCGTTCGCGGTCAGCCACTCCAAGATCTCCTACACCGGGAAGTCCGCGCACGCCGCCGCCTACCCGGAGGCCGGGATCAACGCCGCCGACGCCTTCACCGTCGCCCAGGTCGCCATCGGGCTGCTGCGCCAGCAGCTGCCGGCATCGGCCAGGGTGCACGGCGTGGTGACGCACGCGGGGGACGCCCCGAACGCCATACCGGAGCGCACGACGGGACGCTGGTACGTCAGGGCCGAGACGCTCGCCGAACTGGCCGAGCTGGAGCCCCGCGTCATGCGGGCCTTCGAGGCCGGCGCGCTCGCGACGGGCTGCGAGCTGGAGATCGAACCGGAGAGCAGGCCGTACGCGGAGTTCCGCACGGACGAGACCGCCCTCGGGCACTACCGTGCGAACGCCCTCGCCCTGGGGCGGGAGTTCGCCCCGACCGGCCAGGCCGCGCGGATGAACCGCGCCTCCACCGACATGGGCAACGTCTCGCAGGTGGTGCCGGCCATCCACCCCTACATCGGCATCGGCTCCCTGCCCGCCACCAACCACCAGCACGAGTTCGCCGCGTACTGCGTCGGCGGAACCGCGCAGCGGGCACTGCTCGACGGGGCGGTCGCACTGGCCTGGACCGGACTGGACCGCGCGACGGCAGGAGCAGCGGGGTGACGGGGTCGGCCGCCGCCCCGGCCACGCGGCCCGTTCACGTTCCGTGGACGGGCCCGCGGTCACGACGGCAGCCCTTACGGGAGCCCCGCACCCGGCCCCGGTACGAGAACGCGAGCCGCTGACCGAAGCCCGGTCCCGCGAGCCCGCCAGCCCCGCCCTCCGGCCGGCCCGCCCGCACCGCGGTCCGCCCGCGCTCCGGGCACCGCGCCGGCGGCCCCCGTACAGCTCCGGCTTCTCCACCCACCCCCAAGGAGGCGCGCATGCCCCCCTGCAACACCGGTGACACGACGACGACCGAGACCGAGGTGGCCACCGACGCGGTTTCGCTGCGCAGGAGCGTCACTGCGGGAGCCGTCGGCGTGTTCGTCCACTGGTTCGACTGGGCTGCCTACGCCTATCTCGCCGGGACCGTCGCGACCGTGTTCTTCCCGGCCGGCGACAGCACGACCGGGCTGCTCGCCGTGTTCGGCGTGTTCGCCCTCTCGTTCGGCATCCGGCCCGTCGGCGCCCTGGTGTTCGGGCCGCTCGGCGACCGGATCGGCCGCAAGCGCACCCTGTCCCTGGTCATCTTCATGATGTCCGGCGCGACCATGACGATCGGACTGCTGCCCGGCTACGCGTCGATAGGGATCGCCGCACCGCTGCTCCTGCTGGCCCTCCGTCTGGTCCAGGGCTTCGCCGCGGGCGGCGAGTTCGGCAGCGCGGCCAGCTTCCTCGCCGAGAGCGCGCCGCGACGACGGCGCGGATTCGGGGTGAGCTGGCTGGAGGTCGGCTCCCTGCTCGGATTCCTCGCCGGGTCGTTCGTCTTCCTGCTGCTCTCCACCGGACTCGACGACCACCAGCTCACCTCCTGGGGCTGGCGCATCCCCTTCCTCGTCTCCGGCCCGCTCGGCATCATCGGCTTCATCATCCGCAACAAGATCGAGGACACCCCGGAGTACCGGGCGCTCGAAGCCAACAACACCGTCTCGCGCACCCCCACCCGGGACCTGCTCCGCTCCCACAAGCGCCAACTGCTCCAGGCGGCGGGCCTGATGACGGCCATGCACGTCCCCTTCTACGCGGTACTGACCTATCTGGTCACCTACGAGACCGACAACCTGGGCCACTCGGCCGACAGCGCCGCCCTGCTGTCCACCGCCATCTCACTGCTGGGGCTGGTGCTCGTACCGCTGTTCGGCAGGCTCTCGGACCGGGTGGGACGCAAACCGGTGTTCGTCGGGGCGACGGCGGCCCTGCTGGTCGGCTCCACCCCGGCCTTCCTCCTGATGCGGACCGGACTCGCCGGAACCTGGGTCGCCGGTCTGCTGCTCGGAGTGATCCTGGCGGCGATCCTCGGCACCTACGCCGTGTGGTCCGCGGAGATCTTCCCCACCCGCACCCGGCAGAGCGGACTGTCCATCGCCTACAACATCACCGCGGCACTGTTCGCCGGCACCGTGCCCTACCTGATGACGGTGCTCATCTCCGCCACCGGAAGCACGCTGGTGCCCGGCCCGTATCTGATGGTCTTCGCCGCGGGTGGCCTGATCGCCGCCCTGTCCCTGAAGGAGACGGCGGGTTCCGCGCTGCTGCGCCCCGAGGACGTCACCGATGTGCCGCCCGAACGCGCTCCGTCGAGCGAGCCCGATGTCCTCAGCGGTCACAGCTGAGCGAGGGACGCCCGGCCCTGGCCGCGACGACCCCGTACGGTCTGCGTAGCGCCGGGCGTGCATGGCCCGGGGCACGGCGAGCACGCACCCCTGTGCGAGAGCGGAGCGACCGATGAAGGCAGTCCGGTTCACCCGGTTCGGAGGCCCCGAGGTACTGGAGATCGTGGACCTCCCCGACCCCCGTCCGGGGCCGGGAGAGGTCCGGATCGCGGTACGGGCGGCAGGTGTCAACGCGAGTGACTGGAAGAAGCGCAAGGGGCTGATGGACCAGGAACTCCCGCAGACCCTGGGCCATGAGGCGGCGGGCGTGGTCGACGAGCTGGGCGAGGGCGTGACGGACACGGCCGTCGGCGACCGCGTCTTCGGCCTCTCCGCGCAAGGCGCGGCCCAGGCCGAGCTGGCGGTGCTGTCCTTCTACGCGCCGGTCCCGCCGTCTCTCGGCTTCGCCGGCGCCGCCGCGTTGCCGTCCGCCGTCGAGACGGCCACCCGCGCACTCGGACAACTCGGCGTCGGGTCCGGGCAGACGCTCCTCGTCAACGGTGCCTCCGGAAGCGTCGGCAGCGCCGCGGTGCAGCTCGCCGTGGCGCGCGGCGCACGTGTCATCGGCACGGGAGGCCCGGCGAACCACGCCTACCTCCGCTCACTCGGTGCCGAGCCCGTCGCCTACGGGGAGGGGCTCGGCGAACGGGTACGCGCGCTCGCGCCCGCGGGTGTCGACAGGGCGCTCGATGTCGCCGGGAGCGGTGTGCTGCCCGAACTCATCGGCCTCGCGGGCGGGCCGGAGCAGGTCGTGACGGTCGCCGACTTCGGCGGTGCGCGGGAGCACGGCGTGAGGTTCAGCCGGGGGGACGACGGCCGGGCCGTCCACGCGCTCGCCGGGATCGGCGAGCTGGTCGAAGCCGGACGGTTCTCGCTCCCGGTCGCAAGAACCTTCCCGCTCACCGGGGTCGCGGAGGCGCACCGCGTCGGCGAGGAGGGCCACGGACGCGGAAAGCTTGTGCTGCTGGTCGGACCCGGGCGCGACGACCGTACGTGAAACGGCTCGCGGGTCGTCAAGACGCACCTCTGCCCGCCCGTCCTGCCCCGCGCAGCCCGCTCCGCGCCCGGTGCTCAGTCCTCGCTCAGGAAGGTGCCGCGGAGCAGAGCGACCAGATCACCGGGGGAGGCCCCGGCCAGTTCGTCGAAGGCCCCGGAGTGCCGCCCCAGCAGAATTCCCGTCACGGCAGCTGTCACCAACTCGGCACGCAGCCGGGGCTGTTCAGCCCCTTCGCGGGCGAAGCGCTCGTGCAGCGGCTCGACCAGCCGTGCGTGCAGCGCCGCGCGTGCGGCGTCCTGGGCCGCCGGGTCGCTCAGCGGCTGGACGGCGACCTGGAGCAGCGGGACGGGACCACGCCGGTCGGTCCTGTCGAAGACCTCGCGCAGCCGCTGCTCGTCGAGGAGGTCGGCCGGCGCCGTGCCGCCCTGCTCGGCGTGGAGCGCGGCCACGTAGAGCAGGGTCTTGCTGCCGAAGTAGCGTGCGATCAGCGCCGGGTCCACTCCGGCCCGCTCACCGATGTCGCGGATGGTGGTGCGGTCGAACCCCCGCTCGGCGAAGAGCTCACTCGCCGCCGTGAGCAGCAGCTCGCGGCTGCGGGCCGCGTCGCGGCGGCGCCCCGGCGCCGCGCCGCTCACAACTCCACCTCGGTCCGCCCGACGAGGCCACCGCCGTCCGTGACCGGGCCGCCGTCGACAACGACCGGGGACCGGCCGCCCCGGATCCCTGCCCGGGCGGCGCGGGCACCCGTCCGGATCAGGACGTACGCCACCACGGCGGTCGCGGCCCAGACCGCACACCCCGTCAGCCCGGCCGTACGGTATCCGCTCTCGGGGGGAAGGCCCTGCCCCGACGTGGTGGCGGCCTGGAGGATCACGGCGCTGAGCGCGCTGCCGGCCGAGTAACCGATGTATTTCACCACCTGATTGAAACTCATCGCGCTCCCTGTCTCATGCGCGGGCACGCCACCGACCACGAGCCCCGGGGTGACCGCGAAGTTGACACCGACACCGAGTCCGGCCAGCGCCATCGTCACGAACACCTCCCACAGGCCGTCGTGGGCGAAGACGAAGGTCAGCAGGGCCGCGAGGGAGAGCAGACAGCTCACGGGCAGCAGCCGGACCGGCGGCTGGTTGCGGACCAGGATCCGCACCACGCGGCCGGCCACCAGACTGCCCGCCGAGAACGGCACCAGGATCAGGCCGGTGACGACGACGGAGGCCCCGAAGCCGTACCCGGCGTCCGACGGCGTCTGTACATACCGGGTCACGAGGGAGATCAGCAGATACATCCCGACGCCGCCCATCATGGTGGTCAGATGCGCCGCGAAGACCGTACGGTCACGGACCAGACGCAGATTCACCAGGGGATGGGCGGTACGCAGCTCCTGCAGCACCCAGCCGGCCAGCAGCAGCACCGAGACGGCGCCGAGCACCACCAGCCGGGGAGATCCCCAGCCCCAGTGCTCCCCCTGGGTCAGGGTGAACAGCAGCCCGGTCATACCGAGCGTCAGGAGCAGAGCCCCGGGTACGTCCATGGGGTGCGCCGGACGCCGGGGAGGCGTGGGGAGTACGACGGCGGCGGCGCCGAGAGCCAGAGTGGTGGCGATCGCGGCGAACCAGAACCCCGCGTACATCCCGAGGCTCTGGGCGAGTAGCCCGGTGACCGGGTAGCCGATCCCGACGCCGGCGGCCGTGGTGAGCGAGAGCGTCGACAGCGCAGACCGGGCCCGCTCGGGCGGTACGGAGTCGCGCGCGGTGGCGATCGCGAGCGGAACGAGACCCATGCCCACACCCTGGAACGCGCGCCCCGCGATGAGGCAGGCGAACCCCAGCGGCAGAGCAGCCAGCAGGCTCCCGAGAAGCACCACGGCGAGCCCGGTCAGGATCACCCTCCGGCGGTGGGGCCCGTCTCCCAGCCGCCCCATGGCCGGAGTGGCGACGGCCCCGATCAGCATCGTGACGGTGAGGGACCACTGGGCGTCGTCCACCGAGACATGGTCCACGGCGGCGATGGTCGGGATCAGCGGGGCGCCGAGGCTGCTGATGATCGCGACCAGCATGCCGAGGGACACCAGTACAGGGACCAGGGCCCGCTGTTGCCAGGGGGCGGGGGTGGAGCCGGATATCGGGTGCACGGGGCGGACCTTGTCTGCTGTCGGGCATTGTCATCGGATGATGTCTTCAATTGATGACATCCAGCATCTCACCCCGCGGACGCTTGGCTGCCACCTGCCCCCCAGTCCACTGCCCCCAACCCACTGTCCCCCCAGTCCACTGCCCCCCCAGCCCGACAGCTCCTCAGTCCGACAGTCCCTCAGCGCTCCGGCGTATGTACTAAGCCTGCTTGATAAAGTAGCCTTAGTACATGAACGACGACCTGGACCCCGACGCGGTCGCCTCGGCCCTGCTGGCGAGCCTCAGCGTGCTGGTACGGCGGGTACGCCAAGTGCCGGTCGACGGCGGGCTCACGATGCCCGAGCGGACAGCCCTGTCACATCTGGACCGCTCGGGCCCCACCACCTCATCGGCGCTGGCCCGGGAGGTGCAGATCACCGCACAGGCGATGGGGGCGACACTCGGCACGCTGCGGGCCCGTGGTCTGGTCGAGCGCCGTCCGGACCCGGACGACGGGCGGCGCATGGTGCTGACGGTGACCGGGGCCGGTCACCAGGCGCTGAAGGACAAGCGCAACGCACGGGCCGAACTCATCGCCCGGGCCCTGGCCGGCGATGCGTTCACGCCCACGGAGCTGGAGCAACTCGCAGCGGCCGCGCCGCTGCTGGAGCGGCTGGCACAGAACATCTGACACAGCACATCCGACACGACGGAACCACACGGAACCACGAGGACCCAAGCTGATGGCAGATCCTCCGGACACACCCGCCTCTCCTGCGGACATACCCGGCTCTCCGCCGGACGCACCCGGCTCCACCCGCCCGGCCGGTGACGACCGGTACAAGTGGACGGCGCTCACCAACACGACCGCCGCGGTCTTCATGTCCGCGCTGGACGGCTCCATCGTGCTGATCGCCCTGCCGGCGATCTTCCGCGGTGTGCACCTGGACCCGCTGGCTCCGGGCAATATCGCCTACCTGCTGTGGATGATCATGGGATACCGGCTGGTCCAGGCCGTCCTGGTGGTCACGGTGGGCCGCCTGGGCGACATGTACGGCCGGGTACGGATCTACAACTCCGGCTTCGCGGTCTTCACCTTCGCCTCGGTCCTGCTCTCCTTCGACCCCTTCGACGGCGGCCATGGGGCGATGTGGCTGATCGCCTGGCGTGTGGTGCAGGCTGTCGGCGGCTCGATGCTCACCGCGAACTCGGCCGCGATCCTGACCGATGCCTTCCCGCAGGAGCAGCGCGGATTCGCGCTGGGCATCAACCAGGTCGCGGCGCTGGGCGGGATGTTCATCGGCCTGGTGGCCGGGGGACTGCTCTCGGCCTGGGACTGGCGGGCGGTGTTCTGGGTGAATGTGCCCGTCGGCGTGTTCTTCACGCTGTGGGCCTACCGCACCCTGCGCGAGACCGGGAAGCGCGGCGGCGGCCGGATCGACTGGTGGGGCAACATCACCTTCGCGGTGGGCCTCAGCGCGGCCCTGATCGCGGTCACCTTCGGACTGCAGCCTTACGGCGGGCACACCATGGGCTGGACCAACCCGCTGGTCGACGCGATGCTCGCCGGTGGACTCGTTCTTCTGGCGGCATTCATCGCCATCGAGAGACGTGTCGCCGCGCCCCTGATCCAACTGGACCTCTTCCGCCGGCGGGCCTTCACCTTCGGCAACATGGCGGGCCTGGCCATCTCGATCGGCCGGGGCGGGATGCAGTTCGTGCTGATCATCTGGCTGCAGGGCATCTGGCTTCCCCTGCACGGCTACGACTACGGCGACACGCCCCTGTGGGCCGGGATCTTCATGCTGCCGCTGACCGCCGGATTCCTCGCCGCGGGCCCCATATCGGGCCACCTCTCCGACCGGTTCGGCTCCCGGGGACTTGCCACCGGCGGCGCGCTGCTCTTCGGCGCCAGCTTCCTCGGGCTGATGCTGCTGCCGATCGACTTCAGTTACTGGATCTTCGCGGTGCTGATCGCGCTCAACGGGATAGCCAGCGGCATGTTCGCCTCTCCCAACTCCTCCTCGATCATGGGCAGCGTGCCCGCGCACCTGCGCGGGGTCGCCTCCGGCATGCGTGCCACCTTCCAGAACTCCGGCACCGCCGTCTCCATCGGCGTGTCCTTCTCGCTCATGATCGCCGGGCTGGCCGACAGCCTCCCGCACACCCTCACCAGCGGACTTCAGCACCAGGGCGTACCGGCCCATGTCGCCGCCCAGGTCGGCGGCCTGCCTCCGGTCTCGTCCCTGTTCGCCGCACAGCTGGGCGTCAACCCGATCCAGCACCTGCTGCAGCCCAGCGGCGTCCTGGCCCATCTGACCGCAGCGCAGCAACAGGCCCTGACCGGCAGCGAGTTCTTCCCGAAACTGATCTCCGGCCCCTTCCACTCCGGCCTGGTCGTCGTCTTCGCCTTCGGCGCCACCCTCGCCCTCCTCGCGGCGATCGCCTCCCTGCTGCGCGGCGCCGGTACCGGACCCACCGCAAGCGCCCCGGCTCCGCGGGAGGCCCCCGCCGTGACCCCCTCGCACGCCCGCACACGTACAGCAGCGGCTGAGCGCACCACACCGGCCGACCCCGGCAACCGGCCCACCTCCACAGGAGAGACAACCCCATGACACTGACAACGATCGACCCCGTGCCCGCGCTCGTCGTGATCGACCTGCAGCAGGGCATCGTCTCGGCCCACACCGAGGGTTCGGGCAGTGCCGTCGTCGCACAGGCGGCCCGGCTGGCCGCCGAGTTCCGGCGGCACGGCCTGCCCGTGATCCTGGTCAACGTCACCGGACGCGCCCCCGGACGTACCGAGGCCGGAGGGTCCCGCAGCATCGCCGCACTGCCGGCCGGCTGGGCCGACCTCGTCGACGAACTCGACGTCCGGCCGACCGACCACCTGATCACCAAGCGGCGGCGCAGCGCCTTCCACGACACCGGCCTCGACACCCTCCTCAGGGATCTGGGCGTCACCCAGCTCGTGCTCGCCGGTATCTCGACCAGCGCGGGCGTCGAGTCGACAGCACGCTCGGCCTCCGACCACGGCTACCACGTCGTCCTCGCCACCGACGCCATGAGCGACCCGGACGCCGACGCTCACCGTCACAGCATCGGGCACGTCTTCCCCAAGCTCGGCGAGACCGCCACCACCGACGAGATCATCACCAAGGTGGAGGCAGCACGATGACCCTCGTCGGACGACTCCTGCACCACCGCAGGGCGGGCGAGACCCACACGGCGTGGAACCTCCCCCACCTGCAGGGCCCCGAGCTGCTGGCACTCACCAGCCGGGACTTCGGCGACGGCGATGCCCTGCCGCTGCGGCACTGCGCGAAGAACATCGGCGGCGCCGACCTGTCGCCCCACCTGGCCTGGACCACGCCGCCGCCCGGCACCGCCCAACTCCTGCTGGTCGTCGAGGACATCGACGTCCCGCTGACCAGACCCGCCGCGCACTGTGTCGCGCTGATCGACCCGGCGACCGGGCAGCTCGACCCCGGCGCCCTCGGTGCGCGGAAGCCGGCCACCGGTGTACGGGTGCTGCGGTCCACCATCGGCCGCGGCTACCACGGCCCGGCGCCCATCAAGGGCCACGGACCACACCACTACACCTTCCAGCTCTTCGCCCTCGCCGCCCCCGTGGAGAGCGCCCCCGGCGCCACGCCGGTGGACCGGGCACGCCCCCGCGCCCTCCTGACCGCGATCACCGCGCCCGTCCTCGACCGCGGCCGTCTGACCGGCGTATACGAACGCTGATCCCGGAACCGGAACCGGACCCCGCCCGTGCTTCCACCGGACACCCGGCATCCGCGCCCCTCCGTCCCGGTCCGGCCCGACAGCGCAGGGCCACACGGGTCGATCCCTCTCAGGGCTGCCCCGGCTCGGCGCCGCGGGGTGTGCTGACGAGCAGGACGGGCAGCGCGGAGCGGGCGCTGACGGCCTGCGCCACCGGCCCGAGACCCGCGGTGCGCAACCGGCTGTCGTCCCCGTGGCGTCCGAGGACGATCAGGTCGCACCCATGGCGTTCGGCGTGGGCACACAAGTCGGTGGGGATGTCGTTGCTCTCTCCCCATTCGAGGCGTACCCGGGCGCCGTGGTGGCTGCTGGTGTCGAGGGCATGGTCGAACTGGTCCTGGAGCCAGACCCGTCTGGAGCCGAGGTCGCGGCTCTGCTCGCCGCCGGTTTCGGTGTGCTGGGGCGGGGTGAGAACGGCTCTGGCGATGACGAGGCCCTTGCCGTGGGCGATGGCCATGGCGGTGGTGAGTGCGGTACGGGCTGCGGGCGAGGCGTCCCAGGCGACGAGGATCCTGTGGAAAGGAGTGACGGGGGCTGCGGACATCGCGGGGTTCTGCTCCTTCTGGCCGGGACATGTCCTTCTGGCCGGGACATGGGACGGGATCGTGGTTCACGCCAGGCCGGTCACGACTGTCAGGAGAGCGACCAGGACGATCAGCATGTAGGCGAGGTAGGCGTCCAGATGGCCGGACTGGAGGCGTTTGGACGCGGCTACCAGGGCACGCAGGGGACGGTAGAACGGCCGGTACGCATAGGTTTCCACCACTTCGACCACATCGGTGGAGTAGTCCAGGACCCCGCCCGTCACGGCCGTGGGGACGGCAGCCCCGGCCCCTGGCGGAGGCTTCCCCGCCGCAGCGGACGGTGAGGTGGCCCTGGTCCGGGTGCGCAGTACGGAAGCCAGCACCCGGCGGGTGGGGTTGGCGTAGCCGAACGGGGTGTACTGGTCGTCGCCGTGCACCCCGCCCCCGGCGGATCGCCAGGCGGGGGTCCGCCGTACGCGCAGGGCGCCACCGCGGGAGGCTCCGAGCAGCAGGACGGCGACGGCTGCCAGCAGCAGCGGCATCGAGACCCAGAGCCAGGAGGGTGACGGCACGGAGAAATCCTTGAAGACGGGCTGTACGACCCACGGGGACTTCAGGACGCCGCCGCTGGTACGGGCCGGTACGAGGTCCTGAAGTCCCCGGATGGCGAGGCGGAGTTCGAGCGGGGTCAGTGCGGCCAGCGCGCTGCCGCCGACCGCGAGGATCAGCACACCGAACCGGCCCGCCATGGCCAGGTCCGTGCTGCGGGGTGCGCGCGGGGCCGGTCCGCGGTCGCGGGGACCGAGGACGGTCATGCCGATGATGCGTACGAAGGTGACGGAGGCGAATCCGACGGTGAGCGCCACCAGGGCGCCCGCCGCGGCGAGGGCGAGCGCGTACGGCAGATGCACCACCCGGAACTGCTGCATCAGGGACTCCAGCAGGAACCACTCGGAGACGAACCCGGCGGTGGGCGGCAGCCCCGCCAGCGTGACGGAGCCCACAGCGACCGCCGTACCCGCCCAGCGCAGTCGGCGGGCCGTACCGCGCAGCTGCTCCAGATCTCCGGTCTCCGCGTCCGATTCGAGGGCCGCCGCCCCGGCGAACAGCAGGGTCTTGGCGATCGCGTGAGCGACCGTCTGGAGAGTCGCCGCGATCAGACCGGCCGCCGTGAGCCGGTCGCTGTCCACGCACACGCCGACCAGCGCCACCGCGTAGCCCGCGCAGATCAGTCCGGCGTTCTCGACACTGGAGTAGGCGACAACCCGTTCGAGGCGCCCCTGAACAGCTGCGTGGGCGATGGCCAGGAGCGCGGTGAGCGCCGCGACGAGCAGGAGCGCGACGGCGAGCCAGGCGGGCGGGCGCCCGAGCAGGTCGAGGGTGCGCCACAGACCGTAGAACCCCGCGTTGACGGCCACACCCGCCATGACGGGCCGCAGCCCGGCCGGTGCGGCCGAGTAGCCGCGCGGCATCCACACCTGGACGGGGGCGAGCCCGACCTTGACGGCGAACGCGATGACGAGGAGGGTCCAGGCGGCGCCGTGCGGAAAGCCCGGCGGGAAGCGGCTGAAGTCGGCCAGCAGGAAGCTGCCGGTGCGGGTGGCGGGCAGCAGGAGGCCCAGGAGCAGGGCGGCTCCGGAGACCTTGCCGAAGCCGAGAGTCACCAGCGAGGCGTTGGTGTGGGTGCCTTCGGACGCGGTCAGCAGATAGAAGCCCAGCGTCAGCGCTTCCCAGGCGAACAGGAAGAGGAAGGCGTTGTCGGCGCTCTCCACGACAGCCACCGAGGCGAGGACGAGCGCGCAGTAGGCGGCCGGGCCACGGCTGTGCACCCGGCCCGGCGCCCACCCCGCGGCGGTCAGGCATGCGGCGACAGCGACAGCGAAGGTCAACAGCCAGAACAGCGCGGACAGACGGTCCACCTCAAGGCCGCTCGTTCCGAATCCGAGCCAGTCGCCGAAGCCGAGGTACGGAGGCGAGCCCGGGGTACGCAGCGCCCCGGCACCGACCGCGGCGAGGCAGCCGGACCCCGCCGCACACAGCAGATACGGCACCGCGGTGAGCCGCGCACGGCGGAGGTGGCGCCCGGCCAGGCAGTCGGCCGCCGCGGCGCCTGCGAACAGCAGCAGCCCCAGGGTGATCAGCGCCTTCACGAGGTCGCTCCGCTCTCCGCGAGCCGGCCGGTGGCCAGCAGCAGCGCATACAGCAGGGAGAAGGGACTGGGCGGCGAGCCCGGTACCCAGATGTCCACGTCGACCAGATCGGCGAGCCCGCCATGTGTGGCGTACGAGTCGGCGTACAGCCCGCCGCCGCAGGCGTCGGTACCGGCCGCGATGACGACGACGGGCCGGGCGGTGGCCTCGTGGGTTCGGCGCAGGGGAGCGGCCATACCGCGTGTTCCGGCACCTGTGACCAGCAGGACGTCCGCATGGCGGGGGCTGGCGGTGAAGAACAGGCCCAGCCGGTGGATGTCGTAGACGGGGTTGACGAGCGCGGCGATCTCCCACTCCTCGCTTCCGTCGGACCCTGCGTCGACATGCCGGATGTGGAGCGAGCGGCGGAAGCGGGCCGTCCGGGCCGCCAGCTCCTTCCGCAGCGTTTCGAGTGCCGGATCGCTCTCGCCCGTATCGCTCCCGCCCGATTCCGGTACGACGAGAGAGGCGCGTGAGACGGCCGCCGTCTCCGTCCCGTACTGCGGCCCGAAGAGGTCCGGGCGCGCCCGAGTGCAGCGCAGGCACTGGATGCACAGCCCCCGGTCGAGCGAGACCGCACCGGCGCCGTCGGACACGATGGCCCCGGTCGGGCACAGGCCCGCGGCCTCGTCCGCCGTCAGGGGAGGCGATTCCGGTGAGGGCTGACGTACCGACACCGCTGCGGGAAAACCGTCCGCGTACGCGTCGTGCCTCCCGGGATATCCGGTAGTGACGACGCCTTCACGCAACCCGCGCCAGAACCAGGGCATCTATACCGCCACCCCTGCGATGGAGAGTCCGAAGCTCGCTTCGATGAAGGGGAAGTCCGTGAGGATGTCGCCCGCGAACACCTCATGGAAGAGAACGAGGTTGTGGAACGAGGCGGAGCGCGGCACGCATCTGACGACCCGCCCCCGGTCGCAGCGCAGCAGATGGAGAACCTCGCCCTGAGCCGCCTCGGCCCAGCCGACGCCTTCCCCCGTGAGGTCCTCCGGCACAGGGAGACACAGGAGACCGTCGGCGGGGAGCGCGCGCAGCTCCTCGACGACCTGGCCGAGCAGATGGAACGACTGGCCGATCTCCGCGCCGCGGACATGGGTGCGGGCCATGGCGTCACCGTCGGCCTGGTCGGGCGGCTGGCCGAGCCCGAGCGAGGTATAGGCGTCGTAGGGGCGTTCGTAGCGGGCGTCCGCCGTGCAGCCGGACGCCTTCCCGATCGGACCCAGCGCACCGTGAGCTCTGGCGAGATCCGGCGAGAGCGGCCCCGTACCGCGCAGCCGGTCCAGGAAGGACGGGGTGGCCATGGCCGCCCGCCAGTCGGACGCGATCGCCCGGTGCAGGCCGGCGAGTGCGCCGTCCAGGGCCGGGGGAGCGAGCGCGGGCAGTGCGTGCACGCCGCCCGGCACCACGACACCGCGACCGAAGCGGCTGCCGCACAACTGCCCCGTCAGTCGAAGGACGCGCTCCTTGTGGAGGCCGAAGCGTGCCGTGGCGACGGCGAGCCCGGCCGCCTCGGTGAGTTTGACCATGGTGTCGAGGTGGTTGGCGATCCGTTCCAGCTCGGCGTGGAGGGACCGGACCAGCCGGGCCGGCCAGGGCACGTCGAGACCGGCGACGGTCTCGACGGCGTGGCAGAACGCCAGAGCGTGGGCGACGGAGGAGGCCCCCTCCACCCGCTCGCCGACCAGGACCGCCTCCTGGGGCGGCAGTTGCTCGAAGCGTTTGGAGACCCCGCGGTGTTTGTGGAAGACGCGGATCTGGACGCGTGGGATGTCCTCGCCGGGGGTCTCCACCAGGTACTCGACGGACTCCACCACACCCGAGCGGACCGGACCGTGCGGAATCGTGAAGACGCCGGGTCCGGCGACCGCTCGCGGAATGGCGCTCTCATCGGGTTCGAGCGGTTCCGGATCGCGCGCGGTGCCCGGCAGCGGCGTGTGTGCGGGGTCCTTGAGCGGCAGCAGCAGTGGATCGAGGCGTGGATGATCCAGGGGCGTGACACCGAACAGATCGTGCAGCACCCGCTCGTACCAGAAGGCGGCGGGCAGTTCGGCGCTCAGGGACGGGTAGGAGAGAGCGTCGGACGGCAGCAGGGTCCTCAGGACCAGCGGCTCCTGGGCGTCCTGAGGGAAGAGCACCGCGGCAAGGGCCACCCCGCCTCCGTCCTCGGCCGAGCCGAACAGACCGGCGAAGCGTGCGGGGCTCTCCCCTCCGACAAGGGCCAGCAACTCGGCCCGCCACTGCGACGGCCGGCGGTAACGGCCCGATGGCGCCTGCCCGGACGCCGTCATGTCGTACCCCCCAGTTCGGCAGCGCCCCGGCCGAGGAGCTGGGACAGGTCCGTGGGCGGATGCAACCCCAGTACCAGGAGGGCGAGCACTCCGGCGATCACGGGTACGACCATCCAGGCACTCGGTTCGCCGCGTACCGGAGGCGTGTCCGCCGCCGTGGCGGAGGACAGGACGATACGGGTCGCCGCTACGGCAAGCCCCATGAAGGCGACCGTGACCAGGACGACGAGCACGGCCGCCGGCCCGTAGTGCCGGGTCCCGAGTCCGCCCGCCACGATCTGGAACTCGCTGCGGAAGATACCGAAGGGCGGCATGGCGGACAGGGCGAGGATCGCGGACAGGAACAGCGGAGCCGACCAGGGCAGCAGCCGTGCTCCTCCTCTGAGCCCGGCGATCTCCTTGGTGCGGTACTTCCGTACGAGCGCCCCCGCGCCCATGAAGGCGTTGCCCTTGGCCGCCGCGTGCGCGAGCACATGGAGCAGCACACCGGCCGATGCGACGGTGGCACCGAAGCCGACACCGATGCTGAGGATGCCCATGTGCTCGACGCTCGAGTACGCCAGCAGGCGCTTGATGTCGTGCTGGTCGAGCAGGTAGAGCGCCGCCAGCAGCAGTGAGGCGATCCCGAAGACGAGCAGCACGGTCCGGGGGAAGTGCGGACCGAGAGCGGGGACAGCGATCTGGTAGTAGCGCAGCACCGCGTAGAAACTGATGGCGAGCAGAGAGCCGGAGAGCATGGCCGAGACCGGTGTGGGCGCCTCCGCATGGGCGTCCGGCAGCCAGGTATGGACCGGCACCAGGCCCACTTTGGTGCCGAAACCGAGGACCGCGAGTACGAACGAGAGCCGGACGGCGGTGTGCGGCAGCCGGCCCGCGGCTCTCAGCAGCGGGTCGAACGCCAGGTCGTAGGTCTGCCCCAGGACCTGGGCGCCCGCGTAGTACATGAAGATCGTGGCCAGCAGGGCCACCCCGAGACCGACCGACGCGATCAGCACATACTTCCAGGCCGCTTCCGTGGAGCCCTCGGTGTTCTCCACGGCGACGAGCAGCGCCGAGACGACGGTGGTGATCTCGACCGCGATCCACAGCAGCGCGAGCCCGTTCACCAGGGGCGCGCACAGCATGGACCAGGCGAAGAGGTTGAAGCCGAGGTAGAAGCGGCGTGCGTAGCGGGGGAAGTCCCGGGCGCGCTCGTCATGACGCAGATAGCCGACACTGTGCGCGGCACACGCCGCGTAGACGAACGCGGTGGCCAGCACGAACACCGCGGACAGGGCATCCGCGCGCAGAAAGCCGATACGCAGATCGCGGTTGCCCGCCTCCGGTACGAGAGCGAGCGCGAGCCCGAGGCAGCAGACCCCGGAGACGACGGTGAGCGCCTGTGTGACGCGGACCGGCGCGACGAGCGCGGCGAGCGCGGGGAGCAGGGGTACCAGCGTCAGGAGCAGCAGGACGACCGTCATGGGTACCTCTCATCCCTGCAGTGTGGTCAGGGACTCGGTGGACAGCGACGCCGTGCGGTGGTGATGCACCCGCATCAGCACACCGAACACCACGACCGCGACCAACAGGTCGAACAGGAAGGCCACTTCGATGATCAGCGGCATACCGGCCGCCACGACCAGCGAGGCGAGGGAGACACCGTTCTCCAGGGAGAAGAAGCCCACCGCCTGGGAGACCACGTCCCGTCGCACGATCATCAGGACGAACGCCACCATCACCACGGACATGGACAGGCCGAGCGCCGCGTGCGGCAGGAAGCGGCTGCGGATGTCCAGCGAACCGACGGCGAAGAACCCGAAGCCCGCCAGGGCGAGGGAGAGCAGTGTCGCCCCGGCCACGCCGATCGCCCCCGACCCGGCGATCTCCACCTGCGCGTCGCGCAGCAGCCGCGTGATCAGCCAGGGCACCGCCACGACCTTGAGGGCGAGGGAGACAGCGGCCAGGACATAGAGTTCGGGCAGGTCCCGCCCCGCCGCCACGATCACCGCGAGCGCCGAGACGAGCAGTGACTGCACCGCGTACAGATGTACCTGCGAACGGGAGAGCGCCGCGCGCAGCATGGCGAACTCGGTGAGGAGCAGCAGGACGGCGACCGCGTTGGTGGCCCCCTCGAATGTGGTCGGCGCGCTGTCCGCCGCGAGCAGGACGGCCATCAGCCGCCTCCCAGATAGAGGGTGAACAGAGCCAGGACCGCCAGCAGGAAAGCCGCCGACACAAACTCGGTGATCTTGAAGAGCCGGAGTTTCGCGAAGCTGTTGTCGATGACCGCCACGACACAGCCCAGGAGCACCGCTTTGCCCAGGAGCGCGAGGATCGCCAGCATGACGGAGCCGGCCGCGGTGCTGGACGACAGGCCCCAGGGGGCGAGGAACACGTCGATCAGCAGGGTGTAGAAGATCAACTGCTTCATCGCCGAGCCCCACTTCAGCAGGGCGAGATACGGCCCGGAGTGCTCGAAGACCCGCGCTTCCTCGATCATCCCGAACTCGTTGGTGCCGGTGTGCGTCTCGACCGGGATGCGGGCGGTCTCGTAGAGGATCACGAGGAACAGCGCGGCGCTGGCCAGCAGATGTGCGGGGCGGATGATCTCACCGGCCGACGAGCGGACCGTGGCGGCCTGTGCGTACGGCAGGTCGGTGGCCGTGACCAGGGCGACGGTGAACACCACGAACAGCACCACGGGCTCGGTGATCGCCCCGAACGTCTTGGAACGGCTGGCTCCCAGCTGCGCGTAGGGGCCACCGCTCTCCGCCGCCGCGACCGCCACCGAGAAACTCGCCAGCGCCAGCAGGAAGCCGCCACCGAGGATGTCGCCCATGTAGCCCAGCGGCAGGCCGAAGGTCGTCAGGACGGGGATGAGCAGCGGCACCGTCAGATAGCAGGTCAACGCCACCGCGGGCGCCGCGAGAAAGAACCAGCTCGCCCCGGCCGGTGCCAGGGACTCCTTGCCGAACAGTTTGGCCAGGTCGTAGTAGGGCTGAAGGACACGGGGCCCGCGCCGGCCCTGCATGCGGGCCTCGACCTTCGCGATCACACCGGACAGGCCGGGAGCAGCCACCAGCACCGTCAGGGGCTGAAGCGTCTGCACGAGGGGAAGCGGCAGGTCCGCGCTCATCGCACCGACTGCCTCAGGACGCCGGACGGGGCGGGGGACCGGCTCGGGTCACTGCTGTCCGCCGGTCCCTGGCCCGTTCTCATCGCTGCTGCCTCCACCGGATACGGCACCGGGGAACCGGTGCGGTCGATCGGTAGAGGCCATCAGCGGCGCACAACCGCGGTTGAAGGCGAGCCTCATCGCCTGCCGACCATGGTGGGCAGGCGATGAGGCCGCGTCAACGGGCCGGGCCGCGATGTCACCCGAAGAGTCCCCGCCGTGCATCGGAGCCCTCCTCCGTCGCGCGGCCCTCCCCGCGTGCGGTACGAGCGCGTCGGCACACGCATGTGGCCGAGCGGTTGTAGGACGCGCCCGGCTCCGGCCACAATGGAGTCCGGCGATGAGGCTCGCCCTTAACCGCGGGGTCCACCCGCTGATGGCCTCTACGGACGGATGGCACCTGTCACGTGGAGGCCGGTATGGGATTGCCCGACGCTGTTGACCTTGAGAATTCCCCCACGACGTGTGCACCCTCCGCACGGTCGGAAGCCTTCACAGGCCTGCTGTACCTCCACCCTCCGTCCCCGGCCGACGACACCAGGGCGGGTGAACCGTCGTACTTCCACGATCTGAATCTTGACCGGGTCGTCGATGTCATGACCGGGGGCCGGAAAGAATACGACCTCAAGCCGTACTTCCGCCTCCCGCTGCACGACGAGGAGGAAGTCGAGTACCGCCAGCATGTGTTCGCGGACCTGGAGAAGGCCCCCGTCGCGGAGGAGGTGCGGGCCTTCGCGGAGCGGATGCGGGCGATGCGCAAGCTCCTTAGGCAGGCGGACGAATTGCATCACCTCTACCAGCAGAAGCGCCTGTTCGTGGACGCGACCGAGAAGTACTGCGCCGCCGTCGAAGCCCTCACCGCCGGCCTGGACCGGACGGATGCCCGCTCGCGCGGTTTCCGCACACTGAGGGCATGGCTTGCCGCATACACGGCATCCGACGGGTTCACCCGGCTGGTCTCCGGCGCCGCGGAGGTGGACCGGGCACTCGCGGATGTCAGGTACAGCATCCGTATCAAGGGGAATCGCGTCCGGGTCACCCCCTACGAGGGCGAGCCCGACTACAGCCGGGAAGTCGAGAGGACGTTCGCCAAATTCCAGCAGGACGAGTCCGATGACCACCGTTCCGCGTTCCGGGGACAGCTGGACATGAACCATGTCGAAGCGCAGGTCCTCGACCTGGTGGCGAAGCTCAACCCGGACGCGTTCGCCACCCTGGACGCCTATGTGGGGGAGCACAGCGCGTTCCTGGACGACCGGATCCGCGCGACCGACCGTGAGCTCCAGTTCTACCTGGCCTATCTGGACTTCATCGCGCCCCTCAAGTCCGCCGGACTCGCCTTCTGCCATCCCCGCGTCTCCACACGCGACAAGGCGGTCCGGGCCCGGGACGCCTTCGATCTGGCGCTGGCCGACAAGCTCGTCGGAGACGGGCGCACCGTCGTCACCAACGGATTCCGTCTGACCCCGCCCGAGCGGGTCATCGTCGTGACCGGACCGAACCAGGGCGGGAAGACCACGTTCGCCCGGATGTTCGGCCAGCTGCACCACCTGGCGGCCCTGGGCTGCCCCGTACCCGCGGCGGAGGCGGAACTCTTCCTGCTCGACCGGATGTTCACCCACTTCGAGCGGGAAGAGGACCTACGGAACCTGCGCGGCAAGCTGGAGGACGAACTCACCCGCATCCACCAGGTACTTCAACAGGCCACCGGCGACAGCGTCATCGTGATGAACGAGAGCTTCAACTCGACCACCCTGCACGACGCCCTGTTCATCGGCGAGGCCGTGCTGCGGCAGATCATCGAACGGGATCTGCTCTGTGTGTATGTGACCTTCGTCGACGAACTCGCCGCGCTCGGCGCCGCCACCGTGAGCATGGTCCCCACCGTCGAGTCCGATGCGCCCGCGACCCGTACCCACCACCTGGTCAGACAACCTGCCGACGGGCTCGCCTACGCCACCGCCATCGCCGAGAAGTACCGGCTCACCTATGGTTCGCTCCGGAGGCGACTCGCACCATGAAGGCCCATCTCCTTTACCAGGAAGAGGATTTCGACCTGGAGCGCGAGCCCGACGAGCAGGATGTGACGCAGGACCTGGAACTCGACGTCCTCTTCGACGCGATGGCCGGTGACGACGACCCGGTCCTGTCCGACATCGTCAGGCGGGTGGTCCTGTGCGGCCGAAGTACTCCGTCCGAGATCCGCTACCGGCAGGAGGTACTGGCGGACTGCCTCCGCGAGCCGGACACCGTACGCGGCCTGTACGCCGTCGCCGCCGATGCGATGACCCAGGAACGGCACATCTACCCGAACTTCTTCAAGTCGCCCGACACCACGCTGAGCCGCGCCGTGAACGTACTCGAACTCTTCGTACAGGAGCTGAAGCGGCTGCGGGCCATCGCCGATGACCGCGCCGGGGGCTTCCGGTCGTCCGGCTTCACCCGGCTCTTCGCGATGCTCGCCACCGAACTCGACGACGCCTACTTCCAGCGCGTCGAGGACCACATCGGCGAACTGCGTTTCCGCCGGGGAACCCTGATCAGCGCCCGGCTCGGTATCGGCAACAAGGGCACCGAGTACGTCCTGCGCCGGCCGAGGGAGCAGAGCTGGCTGCAGCAGGTGTCCGGTGGCCGGAGCGGCTACGGCTTCCATATCGCCGAGCGGGACGAGAGCGGCGCGAAGGCCCTCTCGGACCTGCGGGGGAGAGGGATCGATCTCGTCGCGAACGCACTCGCCCAGTCGACCGACCACATCCTGAGCTTCTTCCGGATGCTCCGCTGCGAGCTGGCCTTCTACATCGGCTGCCTCAATCTGCACGAGCGCCTGGAGCGGAAGGGCGAACCCGTGTGCTTCCCCGACCCCGCGCCTCGGGGCGAGCCGGCGCTCCGCGCCCGTGGCCTGTACGACGTCTGTCTGAGCCTGCGTACGGACTCCCGCGCCGTGGGCAACGACCTGGACGCCGACGGCAAGCAGCTGATCATGATCACCGGGGCGAACCAGGGCGGCAAATCCACTCTGCTGAGAGGGATCGGCCTGGCCCAGCTGATGATGCAGTGCGGCATGTTCGTCGCCGCGCGGTCCTTCCGGGCGGATGTCCGCGACGGTGTCTTCGCGCACTACAAGCGGGAGGAGGACGCCTCCATGACCCACGGCAAACTGGATGAGGAACTGCTGCGGATGAGCGCCGTCGCCGACCGGATCAGCGCGGGTGGCATGCTGCTGTGCAACGAGTCCTTCGCGTCGACGAACGAGCGGGAGGGCTCCGAGATCGCCCGCCAGATCGTCCACGCCCTGCTGGAATCCGGGGTGAAGGTCGTGTTTGTCACTCACCTGTTCGACCTGGCGCACGGGCTCCACGAGGAGGGCTCGGAGGCAGCGCTCTTCCTCCGGGCCGAACGTACCGACGACGGCAGGCGTACGTTCAGGCTGGCACCGGGAGAGCCACTTCCCACGAGCTACGGCGAGGACCTCTACCGGCGCACCTTCGGCGGGCAATCGGCTGAGCCCTCCGCGGCCGCCGTGTCCCCCGCGGAAGCCGATGACCGCCCCTGACGGCACTCGGCCGGCCCACACCGGTAGGGATGACTGTGCTGAAGGCGTGTCGGCGGGGCACACTGAAGGGGTAGATTCAGGTTCCCGGTGATGGGGCTCACCGAAACCGCGGCCGATGGCCGCTGACGGTCCCTGGTTGTCCACGCGACCAGGAGGAGCCATGCCCACATCCGCCGCCGGGCCTTTCGGGACCCTGGTCCTCATGCGCCACGGCCAGAGTTCGACCAATGCCGAGGGCCGTTTCACCGGTTGGTCGGACACCCCTCTCACCGCCCGTGGCGAAAGGGAAGCGGCCGCTGCCGCCTCCCTGCTCTCCGGTGAAGGACTCGTACCGGGGGTCGTTCATACGTCGGCCCTGCACAGGTCGATCCGCAGCGCGGAGATTGTCCTCGACGGTTTGGACCTCTCGTGGATACCCGTTTTCCGTACCTGGCGGCTGAATGAGCGTCAGTACGGTGCGCTGACGGGGCGGCTCAAGTCGGAGGTTCGTCAGGAGGCCGGCGGGGAGCAGTATCGCCTGTGGCGCAGATCCCTGACCGGCACCCCCGGACCGCTGCCCGAGCACCGGCTCGCGAGACTGCGCGCCGATCCGCGGTACGCGGCTCTCCGCGGGGCTGGTATTCCCGAGGTGGAGAGCCTCGCCGACATGATCGCGAGGGTCGTCCCCTACTGGACGGACGTGCTCGCGGACCAGCTCCACAGCGGCCACACCGTCCTCGTGGTCGCCCACGGCAACGCCATCCGCGCCCTGGTCGCGGTACTGGACCGGCTGTCCGAGCATGAAGTGGAGGAACTGAACATCCCGACGGGAGCACCGCTGCACTACGTCTTCGACGACAGGCTGCGTCCGGTGAGACGCGGCGGACGCTATCTGGACCCCGCCGGCGCCCGGGAGGCAGCTGAGGCTGTCGCCGTGGAAGGCCACGACTGACGGCGGCGGAAGCCGCTGCCGTACGTGTCGGACGCGGCTGTCCGCCCGAAAGACCCTGTTCCGCTCCAGAGATTCCGCTCAAGAGAATTCGCTCAGAATTCAGTCCAAGAGATGAAGGACGAAGCATGTCACTGCATATTTCCGCTCTCAGCGCCGTCGAGATCCTCGACTCCCGCGCCCGCCCGACCCTGGCGGTCACCCTCACCACGGACGACGGCACCCGGATCCGTGCGGGTGTGCCGTCGGGTGCGTCGACGGGTTCGGGTGAGGCGGTCGAGTTGCGTGATGGTGACGGGGAGCGCTTTGGGGGGCAGGGTGTTCTGGGGGCTGTGGAGCATGTGAATGGGGAGATCGCGGGGGCTTTGGCGGGGCGGACGTTCGAGTCGGCGGCTCAGGTGGATGCGTTGCTGATCGAGCTGGACGGGACGGATTCGAAGTCGCGGCTGGGGGCGAATGCGATCGTGGGGGTGTCGTTGGCCGCGGCGCGCGCTGAGGCTGCTGCCGGGGGCAAGGAGCTGTGGCAGTCGCTTGCCCGGGTGGCGGGGACTGTGCCGCGGCTTCCGGTTCCGCATTTCAATGTGGTGAACGGTGGTGTGCACGCGGCGAACAATCTGGATTTCCAGGAGTTCATGCTCGCTCCGCTCGGTGCTCCGAGTCTTGGGGAGGCGGTGCGGGCGGGTGCGGAGGTGTACGCGTGTCTGAAGGCGCGGCTGGCGAGGGCGGGGCATCCCACGGGGCTGGGTGACGAGGGCGGGTTCGCTCCGGACATCGACCGCCCGGAGGATGTGCTCACCGAACTGGTGGAGGCCATCAGGGACGCCGGGTACACCCCTGGCCCGACCGGGATCGCGATCGCTCTGGATCCGGCCGCCAGCGAGTTCTGTACGGATGGCCGTTATCGGGTCGCCGGTGAGGACCTTACGTCGGACCAGCTGATCGACCGGTACGAGGAGATCGTCAACCGGTTCCCGGTGTGGTCGATCGAGGATGGGCTGGCCGAGGACGACTGGGAGGGGTGGGTGTCGCTGACCGGGCGTCTGGGGCACCGTGTCCAGCTGATGGGCGATGACATCTTCGTGACCAACCCGGCTCTCATCACGGAGGCGATCAGCCGCAAGGTCGGCAACTCGGCGCTGATCAAGGTGAATCAGATCGGGACCGTGACCGAGACGCTCGAAGCGATGCGGATCTGCCGGGAAGCCGGCTACACACAGATGATCTCCCACCGGTCCGGTGAGACCGATGACTCCTTCATCGCCGATCTGGCCGTGGGGACCGGATGCGGACAACTCAAATCCGGTGCCCCCGCCCGCGGCGAACGCATCGCCAAATACAACCGACTCCTCGAAATCGCCACCACGCACAGGGAGCTTCCGTACGGCGTCGAGGGCCGCTGAACGCCTCCGTAGGAGCTCTGACTGCCTCCGTACGTCCCGCGTACATCCCGTCCGATGTGACGGAAGTTGAAGAATTCCCGAGCCGCGCGGTAGCCTTTTCACCGTTGGTGTCCTCTGGTCACCGCGCGGCGGTGGGGCCCGCCGTTCCCGAACCGCGGCGACTGCGCCGCCAACGGTCCCTACTTACGGTTGCGCACACCTATGTGCGTCTGTCCGGTGAGTAGGAGACGGTTCGTGCCAAAGGCCCCCACCTCGATTCCGAACGACCCCGTCGACTCCGACGTCGATCTCGACATACCCGCACAGCGCACCGAGCTGAAGCAAGGCCAAGGGGCTCTGCTGGCCATGGTCGCGCTCGGCGGCGTCATCGGCGCGTCAGCCCGGTACGAGGCCTCTCTGCTGTGGCCCACAGCAGCTGGTGCGTTTCCCTGGACCACACTCCTGATCAATGTCATCGGATGTGCGGTCATCGGCATATTCATGGTGCTCATCACTGACGTCTGGTCAGCTCACCGCCTGGTACGCCCGTTCTTCGGCACCGGTGTACTGGGCGGCTTCACCACCTTCTCCACCTACGCGGTGGACATCCAGCACTTGGTCGACCAAGGCCACGCCCGCACCGGGATGGCATACATGGCCCTCACCCTCCTGGCAGCGATGGCCGCGGTGTGGACCGGATCCGCCCTGACCCGTCGTTTCGTCGTATGGAGGCAGCAATGAGGCTTACCGGATCCGCACTGAGGGCCACGGTCTACATCGGCGAGAGCGACCTCTGGCACCACAAGCCCCTGTTCACGGAGATCGTGCACCGGGCCCACGAGGCAGGACTGTCGGGTGCGACCGTTGTCCGGGGCGTCGAGGGATTCGGGACTTCCTCCATGATCCACACGACCCGGCTGCTGTCGATGAGCGAGGACCTGCCGGTAGCGGTGGTCATCGTGGACACGGAGGAAAAGGTCCGCGCCTTCCTGCCGGAACTGGACGAGATCGTCGCCGAGGGACTCGTCGTCCTGGACGACTGCGAAGTGATCCGCTACGCGAAGGGGAAGCCGGAGGGCGAGGACGCCGCATCGGGCTGACGCGTCACGCGATGTGCAGCGAGACACCGATCCAGGTGACGGCCAGTCCTCCGATGCCCATCGACAGCGCCCACCATTCCGGCCGGCCGGCCAGAACTCGCCCCAGTACGGCCCCCAGACCGGCCAGCGCGCCGACGGCAAGGACGACCACACCCCACGAGAGATGAGGCAGCGCGGCCCCCGCGAGAAGCGGCAGAACCGCCCCGACGAAGCTCGCCGCGCACGCCACAGCCATGGCCCGCAACGATCTGAGCAGGGCGAGGTGCCCGAGCCTTGTGGTCGCCAGGTGGCCCCGGGAGGTCAGGTTGAGCTCGCGTGAGGCACGTACGAGCTGGCCACGGCGTTCCGCGTAGTCGGACACGAATACCGAGAAGGCGGCGGTCACGAGCGCAACGGCGGCGACCCGGGCCGAGAGCGAGTAGGTGATGGGGGAACCGCTCCCCACCAGGGAGGCACCCGCAAGGGTGAGCGCGTTGAGCAGCCCGTCCGTCAGCCCCAGGACCAGCGGCAGCCGTGTCTGACCCATGAACCGACGCAGGCCGTACATCATCGGTGGCGGGGCCTGCCCTCGACGGTGTACGTGCCGGCCACGACCTGATCGGTGCTGTGGACGACCGCACCGACGCGCTCGATGGCGCGGACGAGCGCGTCGACATCGATGTCCTCACCCTCGACGGTGACGTCCGTGCCCACCGTCTCCATATCGATCTCCGTGACGACGATGTTCACCGCTTCCACCCCTGGTGAGCTTTCGATCGCCCGGGCGAGTTGCACAAGATCCGGCTCCTGAACGGTCTTGTCGACGTCGAGGACCAGACGGCGAATAGGCATGAGGGCTCCTTCTCGGGCTCCTGGCGCACGAAAGGCGCCATTCCTTCCATCTATGACCGGAAAGAACCTTGTTGAACGCCGGCCGCTACCCCGGTAAGGGCGAATCGGGTGAAATTCAGGGCCTGCCCGATGGCCTTTCGTTTGGATCAGGCCCGTGAACCCGGGCCTGATCCAAACGACGATCTCTAGGCGCTGTGTTCGGCTGCGGAGCAGACCTCGCAGAGGATGCGCCGTGCGGTGCGGGGCAGAGTGGCCACGCCCATCCCGTTGATGCGGTGCAGCGTTTGCGGTACGACGGACGAATGGTCGGCACAGGCGCCCGCGCCGCAGGACCGGCAGAGTGCGATGGCCGGGGTGATGCGGCCGGAAGTGTGGCAGTCGTAGCATTTCATGGCTGAGGTCCGTTCTCGTGAGAGCGCATGAGCGCATAACAAGGCGCCGCTCGGCATGCTGAAGTCTGGCGGTGCATGTGAGTGGTGAGTGATGTACGAAGAACGAGCCGGAGAGCTGTGAAGAGCGGTCTACCCACTTGGTGCACCTCCCTGGGCATGCGTCCTGACGCGGAAGTCAGGAGCCATCAGCCTCTGAAGGGCGGTTCGGACCGTGACCGGCCCAGGCGGGTTCCATCGCCACTTTTGAGTGGAACAGCTGACCGGCGTGCCGTCAAGCCGTATTCATCGTCGCATTCCGCGGATTCCCGGGTCCGGTGCGGTCGCGATCCCGTGCGGGTCCGGCGTGTGCCCGGCGGAAATGCGGAATCGGAAGACACGCGGCACCGTACCCGCCGTCACCTCCGCCAACGACTGCCAGAGCCCGTTCTCCGCTCGTCTTCGGGCCGATCAGTTGGTGACCGTCATGCGTGTTGCGCCGGATTCTGTTCGGCGGCGCGCTGTCGCGATGCTTCGATCTCCGCATAGGCCTGGTCCTTTCCGTCCCAGTGAGACCCCTCGACGGACTTGCCGGGTTCCAGGTCCTTGTAGACCTCGAAGAAGTGACTGATCTCCAGACGGTCGAACTCGGAGACATCGTCGATATCCTGGACATCTTGGTAGCGTGGGTCGTGAGCGGGCACACACAGGACCTTCTCGTCCTGTCCCATTTCGTCTCGCATCACGAACACACCGATCGCCCGGCACTCGATCAAGCAGCCGGGGAAGGTGCGTTCGCCGACGAGGACGAGCGCGTCGAGCGGATCGCCGTCCTGGCCGAGCGTCCCCTCGATATAGCCGTAGTCGGCAGGGTATCGAGTGGAGGTGAAAAGCATCCGGTCCAGGCGAATCCGGTTCAGGTCATGATCCATCTCGTACTTGTTGCGTGATCCCTGCGGGATTTCCACGGTCACATCGAATTCCACTGGGGCCTCCAGGCGGGGTGGGTGAGTGCGTATTTCGGCTGCGTCCGCGAGGACACAGTGGGGATCGGGTGCGCCTCTGCGAACTCGTATCCGGGGCCCCGTATCAGAGGCAGATACTCCGTGGCAGCCCGGGACGCCCGTCGCATCCGTTCATGGCGATCGGGAATTCCGGGTCCACGCGATAGGGCGGAGCCGGCTGTAGAGGGCTGACATGCGGACAGAAAGCCACCGGATCCGGCAGTCGCGGGAGGAGTGGGTTCTGAAGTGAGCGCTTCGGTACAGCCATGGGCAGAGTCCTCCTGGTCTCGTCGAACGACCAGGGACCGTCAGCGACTGAGTGTCGCGGTTGTGGTGAGCCCCATCACCGCGTGCACAGGTACACACCATCGGTATACCGTCCTGCACTGCCTGGCAGCATAGCGAACCAGGGCGGGAAGTCCGAACGGGGGAGCGCGAATGGTCCGGGCCGACGTGCGACTGCGCAGGTCATGGGAGGTCGCGCCGGACACGGTCGCGCCACGATCCCGGTTTAGCTGTGATGATCGGAGAGGTGCGGTCCGGTCTCGGCGGGCCACCAGATGTGACGTAAAGAAATTGTGCCCTGCTGGTACGGCTGAAGCGTGGAGGCAACGAGCCCGATGTCCGGCGAAAGCACGGAGGGTGCGTCCTTTCTGGACGGTCTGCCCGCTTGGGTGCGGTCGGTGCCCGAAGTCCGTGACGGGGAGTGGGCGGCCCGTTCCTGGCGGCCGGTCGCGGAATGGCGGCACGGCAGTAAGAGGTTCGTCGCGGGGGATTTGCTCTGCACCGACGCGTCCGGTGAAACCCTGGTGTTTCACCTGCTGATCGATCCGGGCGGGCGTCGAGCACCCGTGTGGCAGATTTATGAGGGACTGAAAGCACTGTGGGGGTCGGGGATGCGGGCCCCTTCGCCGTACCGGGTGCCGCGTCCCTTCGCCTGTGATACGGCTGCCAATGTACTGGTGCGCGAATTCCTGGCCGGCAGGACCTGGGCGGATTCGGTTCTGCGGACGGGGGCGGTGGACAGTGGTATCTCCGAGAGGGTCGCCGGGTGGCTGATCGCCCTGCAACGGATCAAAGCCCCTGGTCTATTGACCGCGAAGCCCTATCCGTACCGGATCATTGAGCGCGCAACGGAGTTGGCGGATACCCTTGACTACCGGCCGGTGGCCGACCGGATCGTCGGGATCGCTGAGTCCGTCTCCAAGAGCATCGATCGGTATGCGGGGCAGCTCGTTGTCTCGCACGGAGACTTCCATCCGAAGAACGTTCTGCTGTGTGGCACCGATGTGGTGGCATTCGATACGGACCGCCTGGGGCTGCGCGAGCCGGCCGCTGATCCAGGACGTGCCCTCGGGCAGTTGATGAGCATGTCGCTCGCCCGCCTGGGGGCCACGGATGCGGGGGCCAGAGCGGGGCGTTGGTTCCAGGACGCGTACGACTCCTCGGAGGGGCCCGCCCCACGGGGCCGGGTGGCCCTGCACTTCGTGGCCACGCTTTTCGAATGTGTCCACTACCGGGTTGTCATCGGCACCGGGGCGTGGCCGGGCACGCCCCGCGCGTGGGCGGATTCGCTGGAGCGCATTCTGGACGAGGGCTCATCGGATGATGGTTCATGACCCTGCTGATGGCCCGTCAGGTCTTTCGTCGTCGTGCAGAGTGCGGCGCGCGGTGGTGATCCAGTCCGCGACGGACATTTCATCGGCCGGGCCGCAGCCGAGCAGGATGTCGATATGGCCTTCGGAGCTGCGCAGGGCGAAGGGCCGGGAGTGTCCCGCAGCGCTCCAGTGCGGTGGGACGGGACGTGACTGGGCAGGGTCGAAACCGACCCAGCAGATCCGGCCCGACAGAGACCAGCCGGACCAGCCGTGGCCGCCGATCCGGTGCAGATCGGCGCGGCCGTCGAGCAGCGCGGTGAGGTAGTCGGGGATGAGGGCGCTTTCCACATCGAGCGGCTGACCGACCGCGCCACGGAGGCAGGCCGCGAGTGCGGGGACCCCGTTGATCAGTGCGTAACGTCGGCTGCCTGCCGAAGGCCGGGGCTCGGCCGGTACGAGGTCGACGGTGACGGCGTTCGGGAGTGGTACCGGCTGTGCGGCCGACCAGACCAGGTGGGGGTCGGCGGGGTCGGCGAGGGCTCCCGGATGGGCGGGCGGTGTGTCCATGAAACGGTGCAGTTGTTCCTGGAGGTTCCAGTGGTCGGCGGGGTTACCGACGATGAGGGCGCCTCCGGTGGCGTCGCCGGCCGGACCTGGAGGGGCCGCAGCGGGACTCTGTCTCGCGCTGCCTGCGGTGGTCGGTGGCGCGAGTCGGTGAATCAGCAGACAGACTCGCGCTCCCTCTCGGGGGGAGACGAGAGCCCACATGTCGTCGCCGCCCAGGAGGAGTTCCTCGACCTCGTCGGCGTCGATGTCACAGATGGTGCCGGTGGGTGGGAGACGGCCGGGCGTCGCCGCCCAGCGGGCCGCGGCCAGCAGGGGGAGCGCGAGGCGTGCGTGGGAGGCGGTGGCTCTGGCCCAGGGGGCAAGGACGGCGGGACCGTCATCATGCGGTGGGTCGTGCCAGGCGGTCTCATGGGTGCCCACCATCGCCAGACGGTCAGCGAGTGCGCGCAGCCGTCCGTCACTCTGTCGGGCGGCGGAGGCGGAACCCGACCTTTCGATCTCGCGCTCCACTCTTCCGAGGAGGCGCGCGTACGGGAGCCACTGTGGATCCGCGGCCCAGCCTGGGTAGTCCTCACCGGCTCGCCAGTCGACGGCGAGTTCGTAGTAACTCCCGGCGGGCGGGACATCACCGGGGTGAGGCGGATGGTTGTCGAGCCACTCGTCGAGTCCGACGACCTGTACCGGCGCCGCGGGGTCGGCGGCCCACTGGAGTACGGACCGGTAGCCGTCCGCCACCGGTTCCCATCCGCCGGTGCCGGCGGTGCGCTCCAAGTCGTCGGCGTAGACGAGCAACAGGGCGGACGGGTCGGACGCCTGGGCCTGCAGGGCGGTGACGAAATCATCGAGAGCCCGCAGATGCGCGGGGGTCCGGGCGGGAATCAGGTAACGCAAGTGGGAGGAGATGGGGACGAGTTCGAGCGGACGCAGCGCAGTCGGCGGGGCATCGCGAGCTCAGGGGCGATCAGGTCCGCGATGTCGCTCTGCGACGGCGGGACACCGTTCCACTCGTAGGGTCCGCGTCTGTCAACGGCCGCACGGAAGTGGCGGTGCTCACCGGCGGGGTGGCCGTGTCCGGGCGCGACGGTCAGCAGCCGGTCGTCCACCAGCGTGCGCCGGTAGCCGCCCCCGGGCAGCGAGGAGTCGGTGAGTACCGGTACCAGCGTAGGGTTCCAGACGCGCTCGGGCAGCCACGCAGTCCTGAGCGAGCCTCCGGGCACATGAAGATGGCGCTCCAGCAGGTCTGCCATGGCGATGAGTTGCCGGCGGCCGGCCGCGGGTGTCAGCAAGGGGAGGATCGGCTCGGCGTACGGGCCGCCGAGCAGGGAAAGCCACCCCTCGACGACGCTCTGGCGGGTCCGGTCGAGAAAGCGGGGACGGTGCCAGGCCAGTGCCTCGATCAACGTTCCGGACAGGTGCAGGGCGGCCGGGATGCCGTGAGCGCGGTGCAGGGAGAGAACTTCCTCGTACCCCAGGCAGATCCGGCTGAGCCCGTCACGCTCCGCATAGCCGTCCCCGATGATCAGTTGGTTGGCATGGTGGACGAACGCCAGCGCCACCTTCGGCCTGCGGTTCATCGCCACCCCGTTCCGTGGACGCCGAGGCGGTGCAGGGCCCCCGGCCCCTCCCGGCAGATCTGTACGGCGACAGAAGCCCAGAAGGAGAGGGACTCGATCGGCGCTCCGCCGAAGCCGACTTGCTCGAAGTGCAGGACCTGGACGAAGGCACGGGCGGTCTGGACGGCGATCCGTTCGTCGGAGGCAGGCCCGCCGGCCCTTCGGTAGGCGCACCACAGTTCGTGAGCGGTCCGGGCGGACTGTTCAAGGACGAGGCCGAGATGGCCTGCCGTCACCAGGACCTGGCAGAGCGCGTAGCCGAGGTCGGCGGCCGGTTCGCGCAGTCCTGCGTGGTCGAGGTCGATGACGGTGACAGCGGGGTAGCGGAATTGCTCCTGCGCCGGGTCGAGGAACACATTGCGGGGATGCAGGTCACCATGGCTCGGCACGGGACCGGCGCCGGCTGCTGTGGTCAGAGCGGAGTCCAGGTGTTCTGCCAGTGCCTCAAGATGCCGGGTGGCCCCGGGCAGGCGGTGCGCGGCCAGATCGAGCAGCCCCCGCAGTTCAGAGTCCGTGTGCCGTTGCACCTCGGGAACCGGTGGCAGGACTGCGCGGGTTTCCTGGAGGGCACACAGGAAGTGGGCCACCGCCTCGGCCCCGCGGGCGGCAGCAGATTCCCCGACGAGGGACTCGGCCCATGGCTGTCCGGCGGCGGTCTCGGCGACAAGGGTGCCGTCCGGGGCAGTGCCCAGCGTGCGGACCACTGTGAAGGGCGGACCGGCCAGACCGGCGGCGCGCAAGCGCCGGGCAGCGTGGTCAGCGGCCCAGCCTCCTTCGGGCGGGTGGTGTTTGAGGACCAGCGCCAGTGTCCTGGTGGAGTCGGTCATATGGTTGGTGATCTCGGCGCGAACCTCGGTGATCCGTGTCCTGCCGTGGTTCCGGTCACTGATCACTTCGACCCCGACCAGGGTCCACAGCCCCAGCACAATCTCCGGGATGGTCCTGGCGATGACATCGGCGCAGCGACGGTCCGCCGATGTCTCCGGTGCCCGTACCAACGGCTCTCCGTCGATGGACGGGCCGGTTGCCCGCGGACGGGGCAGCTTGTCCGTCATCGGCGTGCCACGGGGATCGCCACGCTCCGCCGCCTGCCGACGGGGTCGCGCTGATCGGTGCGAGGCCGGGCAGATACCCGACCGGTTGTGAGGGCCCACATGCTTGCTCCTGCTTGGTGAGAGCGCCCTGGAGACGGGCACGCGTCAGCACATGCAGGGACCGTTGGTGGCGATCGGTGCCACGGTTCGTAACCGGCGAGCCCCACCGCCGTCGACGCTTCGCGGGCGTCTGGCACGGACAGTAGCCCCAGGCGGCTCCCTGGTCCGGAACCTCGTGGCGTACACGCCGAGTCGCTGCTCCTTGTGCCGCCCTGGACAGCGGTACGGAGACCGTTTGCGAGTCATCGGAGTGCGGTCATGGCGACCGGCGCCGTCCCCGGTGTCTCGGCTCTCCACCGAAGGAGCACCCGGCCGCATCCTCATCGCGGTGTTGCGATGGGGCCGGGGCCATTGTGACTAGAGCTCGTCGGCACCCGTACGCTTCCGGGCGATATGTGCGAGCGCCGGGATCCATGAGGTGATGCCGACGAAAACTGCGATCATGGCGAATGCGCCGAACGGCATCGGCCAGAGCAGGCTCGCGATGCCGGCCAGGGCTGCTCCGCCCAGTACACAGACGATCAGCATGAGGAACAGGTGGGTCGCGAGGCCAATGGTCATACCTTTTTCCTTCACCGGGCACGGCGCCGTCGGGCGCGGATTTCGGTAGAGGCCATCAGCGGCGCATCCGCGGTTATGAGGCGAGCCTCATCGCCTGTGGTCAGAATGACCAGGATTTCAATTCGTGTCAATCAACCGGGCGATGATCAGCCTGGGCGGAATCCAAGGGGAATCGCTCAGAGGTGTTGATCCGCCGTCGTTCTGCTCCACCGTCACGTCATCCCAGAGACCCGGTCAGGCGCTCGAAATTATGCCGTGCGGTGCTGACGAATTCTTCGGCTGCCAGGGGGCCGTCGATACCGCGCACCTGCCAGTCGTGGGTCGGGCCGAATCGTTGAAGTACGTCCGCGAGCGTTGTCTCGTTGGCGTGCCAGGATTCAAGAGTCCGTATGTCGGTGATCTCGTCGAATCTCGCTTGGTCCGCGGCCACGCAGAGCAGTGTGTCGTTCGGAGTACCGTCAACGGTCAAATGGGCGAGCGCAATTGGGCGGGCCGGGACGGTCAGTCCTGGCAGGGCAGGCTCGTCGAGCAGTACCAGGGCATCCGCCGGTTCGCCGTCCTCGTCCAGGCTGCCTTCGAGCCACCCCTCCCCGACAGCGCAGCCGTACAGCAAGGGCGAGTAGACGTCGGCCCGCGCCGGGGCGGGCGGAGTCTCCGTGGTGAAGAGGGAACCCGAGGTCGCCTCGACTGTGACCGTGACGGTATCCATGGTGATCCTCCTGTGTGCGGTCTCTCGTCGCGTCGCCGCATAGAGGCCATCAGCACAGGAGTGCGGTTGAGGTGAGCCTCATCACCGTTATCGCCATTGTTCCGCCGGTGGTCCTGCCTGGCAAGTCCAGCAGCCTTTCCGTGTAAGGCAGTTGCTTTTTTCATACGGCAGGTGATAATTCCTGTCCGTGGCACCGCAAGGTGTTCGTGCCAAGAGCCGTACGGCATTCAGGATGCCAAAGAGAGCGTCGCGTGGGGAAATTGGTACGACATCCCCGCGCGCCCTGCGAGGTGCTCAAGGCAAGGAGCTTGCCGGTCATGACCCCTGTGACACGTCTGTTCGCGACCCTCTCGCACGAGCACGGAGAACGCCTCAACGGGCTGGCCAGGGACATCTCTTTCCCGGAAGACTTCCGGATCTTCGAAGAAGGGCAGCCCGCGGACAAGTTCTGGGTCATCCACTCCGGCACTGTCGCGCTCGATCTGGCGGTGCCCGGATCCCGCAGGACCAGGGTCGAGACACTCGGAACAGGTGATCTGCTCGGCTGGTCCTGGCTCTTCTCGCCCAAGGTCTGGCATTTCGGGGCCGAGGCGTTCAGCCCGGTGCGGGCTCATGAGTTCGAGGCCGCCGCGGTGCTGGCCCTGTGCCAGGAGGATCCTGGTTTCGGGCTCGCGCTGACCCACTCCATCGCGCAGATCCTCGCCCATCGCCTTGAGGTGGCGCGCACCAAGCTGCTGGAGCAGTACGAGGAGCACGGCGCCCCGGACTTCTGAGGCCCCCAGCCCCGTACCGCAGGGATGCGGCACCGTCTTGCGCTTCGACGGGTGCGGCGCAACGATGGAGGGCAGACGGCGATGAGGCTCGCCACAACCGCGGACCCCTCCGCTGATGGCCTCTGTGGATTCGTAGCGCTGCCCTCGGGGGCGCGCTGGACTGCAGAGGTGTTCCTATGCCGCCGTTCGGCCCTTCGGACCTCACTGAGACACGCTGCTCCGTAGCCGTGTTCCGAGGCGATTCGCTCCTGTTGGTGGGGAGCGAAGAGGACGGCCTGGAGGTGTGGAAACTGCCGGGTGGGCACCTTCACGCCGACGAGGGCTTGATCGCTTGCGCGCGGCGGGAGCTGCGTGAGGAGTCCGGTCTCACCGCGGGAACGCTGCATTGCGCCTTCGTTCTGGATGTGCACGACAAGGACACCGGGCGCTACATGATTGAGATCATTCTGGTTCCCTCGGAGCCGGTCACCGGCGAGCCCCGAGAGTGTGAGGCAGGGCGAACGCCGCGTTTCGTACCGATGAACGAGCTGCCGCAACTGGTGCTCCGGCCGACGGAGAACGATTACCTCTACGCCCTCCACGACCTGCACAGGGGGGAGACCGAAGAACCGCCTCCGGCTGGACCGACAGTCCAAGGAGTGGTGCGCTGAGCAAGCGCTCGGAAGCGTGATGAGCCGTGGTCATGATGTGCTGACCCGAAGGACGAGGGGTGTGGCGAAATGTATGTCTACACCATGCGGGATGCCCGGATGGCGCACGGCGAAAAGGTCATTCTCGACGACGTGACCCTGTCCTTTCTGCCGGGGGCGAAGGTCGGGGTGGTGGGGCCGAACGGCGCGGGCAAGTCGAGCGTGCTGCGCATCATGGCGGGGCTGGACAGGCCCACGGACGGTGAGGCGTTCGCGGCCCCCGGTACCAGCGTTGGGATCCTGGAACAGGAACCGGCTCTCGACGAGGACGCCACAGTGCGCGGCAATGCCGAGCACGCGGTAGCGGATACCAGAGCTGGACTGAGCCGCTACGAGGAGGTGACGGCGCAGCTGGCCGGGGCCGGCGGAGAGGAGACGCGGCAGCTCCTCGACGAGCTGGGCATCCTGCAGGAATCCCTCGACCACGCCGGGGCCTGGGACCTCGACTCCCGGCTGGAACAGGCCATGGACGCTCTGCGCTGCCCTCCGTCCGATGCGCCCGTACGGACACTCTCCGGTGGTGAGCGGCGCAGAGTCGCCCTGTGCCGGCTGCTGATGTCCCAGCCCGATCTACTGCTGCTGGACGAGCCGACCAACCACCTGGACGCGGAATCGGTGGCCTGGCTCGAAGAACACCTGGCGGGCTATCCGGGCACCGTGGTCGCCGTCACCCACGACCGGTACTTTCTGGATCACGTTGCCCGGTGGATCCTGGAACTCGATCGGGGCCATGTGTACCCGTACGAGGGGAACTACACGACGTACCTGGAGGCCAAGGCCGCCCGGCTCAGGGTAGAGGGCCGTAAGGGCGCCAAACGGGAGAAGCGGCTGAACGAAGAGCTCCAGTGGGTCCGCTCCGGCACCAAGGGGCGTCAGGCGACCTCCCGATCGCGGCTGCAACGCTATGAGGAACTGGCGGACGAGGCGTCCAGGGCACGGAAGCTGGATTTCGAGGAGATTCAGATCCCGCCGGGCCCCCGTCTCGGCAGCCTGGTCCTGGAGGCGGACCACCTGACCAAGGGATACGGCGGGCGCCTGCTGTGGAGCGATGTGTCGTTCTCGCTTCCCCGGGGAGGCATCGTCGGTGTCCTTGGTCCGAACGGCGTCGGGAAGACCACCCTCTTCCAGATGATCACCGGTGGTGAGCAGCCCGACTCCGGGCGCCTCAGGCTGGGGGAGACCGTCAGAGTCTCCTATGTGGACCAGACCCGTGCGGGCCTGGACGCGGAACGCACCGTGTGGCAGGTGGTGTCCGACGGGCAGGACCATGTCCGCCTCGGTCCAGTGGAGATGCCGTCGCGCGCCTATGTGGCCACATTCGGCTTCAAGGGCCACGACCAGCAGAAGCCGGTCGGCGTACTGTCCGGCGGCGAACGCAACCGGCTCAACCTCGCACTCACCCTCAAGCAGGGCGGCAATCTGCTGCTGCTGGACGAACCCACCAACGATCTCGACGTGGAGACCCTCGCCTCGCTGGAGAGCGCCCTGCTCCAGTTCCCTGGCTGTGCGGTGATCACGGCGCACGACCGGTGGTTCCTCGACCGCACCGCCACACACATCCTCGCGTGGGAGGGCGGAGCCACCTGGTTCTGGTTCGAGGGCAACTTCGCCGACTACGAAGCCAACAAGGCCGTACGCCTCGGTCAGGAGGCGGCCCGTCCGCACCGCGTCACCCACCGACAGCTGACCAGAGGCTGACAGCCGCCCCCCGACCCGAGGAGTACGCCATGACGACGGCCGAGTCCGACGCAGTGAAGGCAGCGGTGCGCGTGGCGCAGTCAGTGACGATCAACGCCAAGTGGCGCCTCTGTGAGGAAGAGGCGCTCCGACGCCTTGCCACCTGTCCGGGCCTGGCCTGTGCGCCTCTGTTTCCGGAACACCCGGTCATTCAAGTCATCGCCGTCGAAGGGCGGTTGCTGGGCCGGGCCCGTCTCAGTCGTACGGGGAAGGCGACCCGGTGGATCGCCACGGCCGCGGACACCGGACAACAGGTCGGCGTGTGCCACACCCTGCGGGGCGCCGCCCGTGCGCTCAACCGGACCTGCGGCCGACACAGCCGGCTGCGGGTGACGTGTCTGCCGGGGGCTGGTTCTCCCCGCTGACGCGTTGACGCGTTGACGCCTTGACGCGCTGACGCACTGACTCGTTGGCTCGGGCTGGGACTTGTGGGAGGCAGGAGGGGTATTCTGCGATAATCAGTGTGCGCAGGATGGCGGAGGGGCTCGCCAACATCCGCGGCCAGCAGCCGCCAACGGTCCCTACCTTCACCACAGGTAGGGGTTTGCCATGCTCGTCGCGCCGCCACATCAGTCCGCTTCATCGCCTGTGCCGAGTTCCATGCCTGTGCCGACCGGCACGGCGTGCCAGTCGCGGCGGCGGTTCTGACATGGGTCTCTCCGAGCAGGAGCGCCGGGAGCTCGACGCGTTGGAAGCCCGGCTGACAGCGCAGGATCCAGAGCTCGTCAAGAGGATGTTCGCACTCCAGTCCCAGCTGCACGCGCGCGTGACCGTCCCCGTGTTTCTGTCGGTCGGGCCGATCATCGCCGGCATTATCGGTGTCGTTTTCGTGATCATGGGGGCCATCGTCTCCAATGCCATGTTGATCTCCACGGGCGCGGCTGCCGTCTTCTGCGGGACGTTTCTGGTTTTCAGCAACCACTTCTTCAGAGGCGGTCGGTGAGCAGCAGCACGTCCCCTTGAAGCGATATGTCGTGGATCTGTAACGGAGCGAACGCGGCGCAACGGGCTGGGCGGTCGCCTCATCTGGGTAGTCAGCAAGGCGCACCGGGCGCCTTCGCGAAGGGGTTGAGTCTCACCCTGCGGGGGAGGCCCATGGAAGGGAAGTCCATGACCAGGACGAAGAAGACCGGGATGAAGGCGCGTGGTGGCCGGGTGGCCGTGCTCGGTGCGCTGGGTCTGGCCGCAGTGACTCTGGCCGCAGCTCCGGCGTTCGCCAAGGGCTCTGTGGAGATCACGGCGCCGCACACGGCCAAGGTCGGCAAGACCATCACGGTCAAGGCGCACGGCGACGACGACAGCGCCGGCTATCTGCATCAGCTGTGCCTGGAGGAGAACGGCTTCGGCGAGGGATGGCACCAGGAGAACTGCAGTGCTGCGGTCAAGGGCGATGCGCGGGTCACCGCTCATGGCACATCCGCCCGCCGGGGCAACCTGAAATTCCGTGCGGTGCTGTACGGCCTGACCAGCAAGCACGCCAAGAAGCCGGTACGCCTGCACGCCTCTGACGTGGTGACGGTGAACGTCCGCTGAGCAGCGGCGCGGCCGTGGACAGTCGACATGACCACTGTCCACGGCCGCGTGGTACTGCGGCATCTGTCCGGTGATGCCGCCCTCCGGGCTCCAACGGACTCCGATCGTCGCTCTCTCCACCGGACAGCTGCAGCAGCCGCAGCAGGTCCGCTGCCCTTCCGGCCGTGTACCGGTCCGCTCATGCGCTCGACGTCAAGCGCCCGAGGCCCAGCGCCTAACGGGCACGTACACGGTCCGGACGGTGGATCGGCCCCCCGCCACCACTCAGCGGAGCCCCGCTGCCGCCCCGGAGGACGGTGATGATCTCCGCGCCGATGGAGACGGCTGTCTCCTCCGGCGTACGGCCGCCGGTGTCCAAGCCGATGGGGGAGCGCAGCCCCGCAAGGCCCTTCTCGTCCACCCCGGCCTCCCGCAGCTTGCGGAGCCGGTCCTCATGGGTGCGGCGCGAGCCCATCGCGCCGACGTACGCGACCGGCAGCCGCAGGGCGACCTCCAGCAGCGGCACATCGAACTTGGAGTCGTGCGTGAGCACACACAGCACCGTCCGCTCGTCGGTGACGGTGCCGCGCAGATAGCGGTCCGGCCACTCCACCACCACCTCGTCCGCCTCGGGAAACCGGTCCCGCGTCGCGAAGACACCGCGTGCGTCGCAGAGGGTCACATGGAAGCCGAGCAGCTTCCCCACCCGCACCAGCGCCCCCGCGAAGTCCACCGCCCCGAACACGATCATCCGGGCGGGCGGCACGCTCGACTCCACGAACAGGGTGACATCACTGCCGCACCGGGCCGAACTCTCCGGCACCGCACACTCCCCGGTCCTCCCGATGCCGAGCAGCGCCCGCGCCTGTGCGGCGAGCCCCGAGTCGTCCGACGAGCCGAGCGCACCCTCGGCCGACCCATCGGGACGTACCAGCAACACCCCGCCGCTGTGGGCGAGATGGCCGGGCCCATCAAGGATCCGGGCCAGGGCCACCGCCTCGCCGCTCGCCGCGGCCGCAAGCGCCGCCTCCACCGTCGGACGGGACGGGGCGTCCGTACCCACCGGAACGACATGCACTTCCACTGCGCCGCCGCAGGTGAGCCCGACGGCGAACGCGTCGTCGTCGCTGTACCCGAACCGCTCGCGGCGCACCCTGCCGTCGCGCAGCGCCTCGACGCACAGCTCGTACACGGCGCCCTCGACACAGCCGCCCGAGACCGAACCGATGACCTGCCCGCCGGCGTCGACGGCGAGCGCCGAGCCGGGTGGGCGGGGCGCGCTGCCGGTCACCGAGACGACGGTGGCCACGGCGAACTCCCGCCCCTGCAGAGCCCACTGGTGCAGACCGGCTGCGAGATCAAGCATGCCGCTCATCCCGGTGCGCCTCGGCGAGGATCACCCGGTCGGGCCGGATGGGGAGATCGCGGTGGCGCACACCGGTGGCGTGCCACACGGCGTTGGCGATCGCCGCGGCCGTGCCGACGATTCCGATCTCGCCTACGCCCTTGATGCCGACGGGGTCGTCCGGGTCCGGGTCGTCGACCCAGTCGGCCTCGATGACCGGTACATCGGCGTTCGCGGCGAAGTGGTAGCCCGCGAAGTCCGCACCGACGTGCCCGCCGGACGCCTCGTCACGTACCGCCTCCTCGTGCAGCGCCATGGACAGCCCCCACGTCATGCCACCCACCAACTGGCTGCGTGCGGTGAGGGGGTTGATGATCCGGCCGGCCGCGAAGACACCGAGCAGCCGCCGTACCCGCACCTCCCCGGTGGTCACGTCGACGGCGGCCTCCGCGAACTGCGCCCCGTACGCGTACCGCTCCTTCTCGGCGAGCGCCGCGATGAGCGCTGCGGTGTCGGTGCGGGCCGTGAGACCTTCGTCCGGGATCTCCCCGCCGGACAGGACGAGGCGCTCACGCAGCTCACGCGCCGCGGACATGACGGCCCAGCCCCAGGACCGGGTGCCCATCGAGCCGCCGGCGACCCAGGCGGACCCGAAGTCGCTGTCGGCGATGCGGACATGGACCTGCCCGGGAGCCACGTCGAGGGCGTCGGCGGCGATGAGGGTGAGGGCGGTCCGTGCGCCCGTCCCGACGTCGGACGCGGTGATCCGGACGGTGAAGGTGCCACCGGGCTCCGCTGTGACCGAGGCCGTCGACGGGGCCGCGCCCGCCTGGAACGTGGAGGCGGCGACGCCGGTCCCCAGCAGCCAGCGGCCCTCGCGGCGCACGCGCGGACGGGGGTCGCGCCCGGCCCAGCCGAACCGCCGCGCCCCCTCGTCGTAGCAGGAGAGCAGGTTGCGGCTGCTGAACGGCAGCCCGGAGACCGGGCCGACCGAGGGTTCGTTGCGGACGCGCAGCGCGATCGGATCCATGCCGAGCCGCTCGGCGAGCTCGTCGAGCGCCGACTCCACAGCGAAGGAGCCAGGTGCCTCGCCGGGAGCCCGCATCCAGGTGGGGGTGGGGACGTCGATCGGCACGACGCGGTTGACGGTGTGGTGCGCGACGGCGTCGTACATGGTGCGTCCGTACGAAGCGCTGCTCTCGACGAACTCACGCAGATTCGAGGTGAGCGAATGGTTCTCATGGGCGAAGGCGCGCAGCCGCCCGTCCGCATCGGCTCCGAGCCGCACCCGCTGGGTGGTGGGGCTGCGGTACCCGGTGATCGCGAACACCTGGCGTCGTGTCAGGGCGATACGGACCGGACGGTGCAGCTCGGTCGCGGCCATCACGGCGGCCACATGGTGCGAGCGGAGTCCCTTGGAGCCGAAGGCGCCGCCGACGTGCTCGGAGCGTACGTGCACGGCGGACAGATCGAGCGAGAACAGACGGGCGAGGTCGTCGGCGATCCACTTGCTGCCCTGGTTGGAGTCGTGGACCTCCAGCCGCCCGCCGTCCCAGCGCACCGTCACAGCATGCGGCTCCATGGCGCTGTGATGCTGCTCGGGCGTCGTGTACCTGGCGTCCAGGACCACGGCGGAAGCGGCGAGTTCGGCCTCCAGGTCGCCCTTGGTGCTCTCCGCGTCCTCCGGCGTGTAGACACCCTCCTTGTCCGGGTGGAAGGAGACGTCATGCGGCTCCTCGTCGTACTCGACGGAGAGCGCCTCGGCGGCCTCGCGCGCCTGCTCGGGTGTCTCGGCGACGACCAGCGCGACGGGCCACCCGGCATGCGGGATCCGGTCGTGCTGGAAGACCTCGACGATCGGGTCGGGGCGGCCGAGCACCCCGACGACGTCGTCGTTCACCCGTGGCGCGTTGCGGTGGTGCAGGACGGCGAGCACCCCGGGCAGGGCGCGCGCCGCGTCTTCGTCGATCGCGCGGATACGGCCGCGGGCGACCGTCGACAACACCAGCCAGCCGTGGGTGAGTTCGGCGAAGGGAACCTCGCCGGCGTAACGGGCGGCGCCGGTGACCTTTTCGAACCCCTCGATCCGGGTGTGGGCGACGCCCACCGCTTCGGGCTTCGCCATGGTGGGCGCTGTGGGAGCTGTGCTCATCGGGTCGCCTCCTGCTCCAGTTCCGTGAGCAGTGCCACGACGAGATTGCGCATCAGTGGCACCTTGTACGCGTTGTGCGGCAGTGGCGATGCCTCTGCCAGCTCGGCATCGGCCGCCGCGGCGAACGAGGCGCCGTCCGCGGTCCTGCCCAGCAGTTCCCGTTCGGCGGTCCGGGCCCGCCAGGGCCGCGACGCGACCGCCCCGAAGGCGATCCGTACGTCCCGCACAGCCCCGTCGCGTACATCGAGCGCGGCGGCCACCGATCCGATGGCGAAGGCGTACGAGGCCCGCTCGCGGACCTTGCGGTAGCGGGAGCGGGCAGCGACCGGAGCGGGCGGCAGGGTGACTGCGGTGATGAGCGCGCCCGCGGGCAGCGCGGTCTCCAGGTGCGGGGTGTCACCGACCGGGCGGTAGAAGTCGCCGAGCGCCATCTCCCCGGTGCCGTCCGCGGTCTCGTACTCCACCACGGCGTCGAAGGCGGTGAGCGCGACACCCATGTCGGACGGGTGCACGGCTACGCAGTGCTCGCTCGCTCCGAGGATCGCCGCGTTGTGGTGCTCGCCCCGGACGGCGGGGCAGCCGCTGCCCGGTACCCGCCTGTTGCACGGCTTGCTCACATCGGTGAAGTAGCCGCAGCGGGTGCGCTGCAGCAGATTCCCGCCGACGGTCGCCATGTTGCGCAGCTGGCCGGAAGCCCCGGCCAGCACGGCCTGGGCCAGCGCCGGGTAGCGGCGGCGCACCTCGGGGTCCGCGGCGAGATCGCTGTTGGTGACGGTCGCCCCGATCCGCAGGCCGCCGGCGCTGGTGCGCTCGACGCGGTCGAGGGGCAGTGCCCGTACGTCGACGAGGCGTGCGGGGCGCTCGACGCCGGCCTTCATCAGATCGACGAGGTTCGTGCCGCCGCCGAGGAACCGCGCCTCCGGATCGGCGCCGAGCACCGCCACGGCGCCCGGCACATCATGCGCCCGCTCATATACGAACTCCCTCACGCCGCCTGCTCCTTCACGCTCTCGGCCGACTGTGCGGCCGCCTGGGCCACGGCCCGCACGATCGACACATAGGCGCCGCACCGGCACAGATTTCCGCTCATCCGCTCCCTGATCTCCTCCGGTGTCAGTGGCTGAGGGCCGGCCTCGGGCCGCACGTCCTCGGTCGCGGCGCTCGGCCAGCCGGCCGCGTGCTCCTCCAGGACCGCGAGGGCCGAGCAGATCTGCCCTGGGGTGCAGTAGCCGCACTGGTACCCGTCCAGTTCGACGAAGGCCTGCTGGACGGGGTGCAGCCCGTCATCGTCTGCGACGCCCTCGATGGTGGTGATCTCGCGGCCCTCGGCGGCGACCGCGAACTGCAGACAGGAAACGGTCCTGCGCCCGTCGACCAGCACGGTGCAGGCGCCGCACTGCCCCTGGTCGCAGCCCTTCTTCGTACCGGTCAGATCGAGCCGCTCGCGCAGGGCGTCGAGCAGTGTGGTGCGGTGGTCGACGGGCAGGGTGTACTTGTCTCCGTTGATGTGCAGCGTGACGGCGCTGGAGGTCGGGGTGCCCGCTGGGGCCATGAGGGGGCCTTCTTTCGCGTTCCTGTTGCGAGGAGAATCAGCGCTGTGAGTCGGGAGGGGCGACGGGGGTCGGCACGGTGCCGGGCCTGGTCCGCCGCTACGGTGATGAAGGCTAAACGGACAGCTGTCCGTTCAGAGTTCCCGACCGTAGTGGACAACTGTCCGCCCAGCAAGGATGATTCCGCGCCACACCGGAGGAGGACGTGTGCGACACCCCAAGAGGCAGCCTGCGCTGCGCTCGGACGCGCAGCGCAACCGTGACAGCATCCTTGAGGTGGCCCTCGCCGAACTGACGCGCTCGGCGGACACGCCTCTGAGTGCCATCGCGCGTAAGGCGGGCGTCGGGCAGGGCACGTTCTACCGGAACTTCCCCAGCCGGGAGGCGCTGGTCCTGGAGGTGTACCGGTACGAGGTGGAGCATGTCGCGCAGGCCGCCGAGCAGTTGCTGTGCACGCGGCCGCCCCGCGTGGCACTGCGCGAGTGGATGGACCGGCTCGCGCAGTACGCGATGGCCAAGGCGGGCCTCGCCGAGGCGCTGCGCGAAGCGACGGCCGCCCGCGGCACCATGAAGAGTCTCGCGCACGGTCCGCTGACGGAGGCTGTCGCGCTGCTGCTCGCGGCGAATGAGAAGGCGGGCACGATCCGTCCCGGAGTGACCTCGGACGACTTCATGCTGGCGATCGCGGGTCTGTGGATGATAGATCCGCAGAGCGACTGGCAGACGCGCGCCGGCCGGCTGCTGGATCTGGTGATGGACGGGCTGAGGTCGGGGGCGCCGGAGACGTCGCCGCGAGCGTTCTGAGCACTCAGGGATCTCGGTGCCGAACCGCTGACCGCGCCGGCCGCCCGCGTTCAAGTGAGTTGTCCGTTAACGGTATGAGCTGCTTTATGTCATCAAGACGGGTTAATCACTCCTTCTCCGGCATACCTCCGTACGGCCGATGGGGAGGCTCGCCCCCGTACATCCGTGGCAGGTGCGCGGCCGGTTCGAGGCCGCCTCCTCGTGGAAGGGGTTCCATCCATGCTCGTCCGAAAGCCGCTTCGTTCCCACCGGGGCCTGGTCTCTGCGCTGCCGCTGTCGCCGCGGTCAGCCTCTGTGGTGCCGTCATGCCTGGGCAGGCATCAGCGGCGCCCGGTGTAAGCAGTGTCCGGCATCAGGAGATCGTCAACCGGGCCGATGGCTCCCGGATGGAGTCCTTCAACGACTCCAAGGCCGCGGGCACCGCGCTGGCCACGATCCGTGCCGCGGTCTTCGACAAGCGGGTGGTGGTCGGCTGGGAGTTGGAGAGGCGGAGCGACAGCACCTGGGTGATCCGCAGTGAGGAGGCCGGGCTCTGTCTCCAGCCGACATCCACTGCGGCGGTCGGAGTGGCGGTGTCCATGGAGAACTGCGACGGAAGCGCGGCGCAGAGCTGGAAAATCGTCCCCGAGTCGACCAACACCGGTGCGGAGGGGGCGACCGGGTGGTGGAGCCTGCGGCCGGCCGGGAACACCAGGCTGGCCGCGGCGGTGGACACCGTCGGCGGCGCGTACTCGACGGTCAGCCTGTACCGGGCCACGAACAGCGCCGACCGCCTCTGGCACCACGAGGACCCCGGGCAGAGCTGGTAGGTGCCCCTCGGGCAGGCCGGGGCCCCGCCCTGGCTGCGGCGCTTGCGCCCTCCTCGGCGGTGAGGGCGGGTTCCGGCGTGCCGTCGTTGGCCCAACCACCCCTGTCCGCTGCCCCGGTAGGTCTTCCGCGACCTGCCGGGGCGGTTCCGTACCCGAGCACCGTCAGGATCCGTCCCACTGCGAGCCGCACTTGCTACGCCGACCGGCAGGTACCGCCACATCGTCGGAGGCCGCGGGAGCCGCCCCGGTGAGTTCGGGGGCGGGCTCGGGCATGACGGCGGTGAGTCCGTCCCGTGCCCCGAGGGGAGAGAACCCGGTCGTCCCGGAAGCCCGGGGAGCGGGGCAGGGGGTGGCGGCCTCGACGGCCGGGGCTGTCCCGGTGAGTCCGCGGTCGGCCCGGGCCATCCCCGCACGGGCGGCGCGGCGCAGCTCGCGGGCCCCGGGCATCGCCCGGAACAAGGTGGAGAGCACGGGAACCGCGAGCAGTGCGAGAACGGTGGCGGCGACCGGATGCGCCCCGGCCCAGTGCGCGAAACGTACGAAGAGCAGCACGGCGGCGCAGAGCACGGCTCCCACCAGCGCGAGGAGAACGACGGTGGGGGACAGCGCCTCCGTTGCTCCGGGACGTTTGGTGTCAGTCCTGGTCTCCCGCATCGGCACCGGGCCTCCTTCACATCGTCATGAACCCCTTCGAACGACGTCTGCCCCGACCACCGCAATCCATGATCAACAACATGGGTCCCGCGTCCCGTTGCCGAGCGGCAGGCCCGCCCGACCGCTCTTCCGGGCACCGCTGCCCAGCCCCGGCCGCCGTGGGGCGCTACTCTTCCCGAGCCGCCCGGAACCGGCTCTCCCGCTCCACCACGTCCGCTCTCATCTCCGGCCCCCGCAAAGGTTCTTGGACCTCTCGCCCCTCCGGCCGCCGCACTCCGTGGACCACGACGGCCAGGCACCCGGCCGCCACTGTCGCCACACCGGTCAGGAGCACCGGATACGGCACCCGGACGGACATCAGCGCGAGGAGGGTGGGCAGCAGAAACCCCGCATAGGCGAGTGCGTAGTACACACCGGTCAGCCCCGCCAGATCATCCGCACCGGCGATGCGCTGCACCTCAAGGAGCCCGGTCACCACCGCGATTCCGTACCCCGCGCCCAGCACCAGCGCCGCGGCCAGCGCCAGCCAGGGGGAGCGGAGCACCGCGTCGACGGCGCACACCGCCGTGCCGGCCACCATCACCGTCATCGCGATGACACCGGGATTCGGTGCGCTCCGCGCCCGGTCGAGCCGCTTGGCCAGCGGTTGGACAGCGACGCCGGCACCCAGATAGAGGACGGTGAGGGCAGTCGCGTAGACCAGGCCCCAGTCCCCGAGACGGTCGTCGACCAGTTGCGGCATCACCGCGTAGGCCAGCCCGGCCGCCCCGAACACCCAGGGCGCCATCGGCAGCACCAGCAACCGGAACCGGCGGCGCCCGCGCGGAGGGACACGCAGATCGCTCAGCAGTCCGCGGACCGTGCCCGGGGAGGCGGCGCGCGTCTCCGGCACACCGGGCAGAAGCGCCAGGACCGGGAGAGTGAGCGCGATGTGCACCACGTACGGCAGCACCATCGGCCACGGCCCCCACTGGGCCAGCAGACCTGCGAGTCCCGCCCCGAGGCCGAAACCGGACGTGAGCCACAGCGACGCCCGCCGGGCGCCGAGGGTCGCGTCTGCGGACGCCGTGGACAGCTCCTTCACCCAGCTGCTGCCGACGGACATGGCGACCCCGACCGCGATACCGGTGAGCAGCCGGCCTGCGTAGATCGGCCACGGGCCCTCCGCGCCGAAAGCGAGAACCGCGCTCGCGATCACCGACAGGACCGTCCCCGCGAACATGACGCGACGTCGGCCGTGCCGGTCGGACAGCGGGCCCGCGCACAACAGGCCGGGAATCAGCCCCACCACGTAGGCGCCGAGAAACATGTCGACACTCAGCACCGAATAGCCGCCGACCCGGCGATACATGATGAGCAGGGGGGTGAACTGGTTTCCGCCCCAGCCACAGGCGAACATCGCGGAGGCCGCGATCCTGGGCCACGCCGGGGGAGTGGTGGGAGCGCTGGGAGTGGTGGTGAGGGTCGGTTGAGCGGCGGACATACGACTCGCGGTCTCCTGGAGCTGGCTGTGTGCGTGTGCCTGGTGCCGTACGGCTCAGGTCTGCCGGTGTGTGTCGCGCAGATGTGATCTCAGCGTCGTGGCGAACCGTGCGCTGTCCCCCGACAGCAGCAGCTCCAGCAGAGCGGTGTGCTCCCCGGCAAGTTGGGCCAGGCGCTCCGGACGCAGGTGCAGTGCGTAGACGCTCATCCGCCGCTGCCGGTCCGTCAGTGTCCGGTAGAACTTGCTCGACAGCGTGTTGCCCGCCGCGTCCACGACGCCGCGGTGGAACATCTCGTCGGCCTCGGCGAACCCCTCGACGTCCCCGGCCTCCGCCCGCTCGTGCTGGAGATCGATCACGGCGCGCAGCCGTGCCGTGTCCTCGTCCTCCAGGCCCTGCTCGGCGATCCGTTCCGCGGCCGCCTGTTCGAGCGCCTGCCGCAGCTCCAGGACGTCCTGTGCCTCACCCGGCGAGACCGGCACCACCACAGCGCCGCGCTTGGGGTGGAGCTCAAGCAGATCCTCACCGGCCAGCCGGAGGAAAGCCTCACGCACCGGTGTACGGCTCAGGCTCGCCCGCTCCGCGATCTCTCCCTCGCTGATCAGACTGCCGCCGGGCAGCCGGCCGCTCAGGATGAGTTCCTTCGTGAGCGCGTAAGCGGCGTGGGACGCGGAAGGTCGCGCTGTGGTGTCTCGGGTGGCCATGGCGTCACTCTAACTCAATAGATGCATGCATGGATACATGCAGATAGCATGTTTGCTCCGCCGGGTGCCTCTCCGGTCCGTACAGGCCGGTGATGGCTGCAATCCGGTGGCGTCGGACGCGGCGATCAGGAAGGCTCGCGTGCATGGTCTCGGTACTGCAGAACGTCGCGATCGACTGTGCGGACGCCTACGGGCTGGCCCGGTTCTGGAGCCGGGTGACCGGCCGCCCGCAGCACCCCGAGGACAGGCCGGGTGACCTGGAGACCCAGGTGCTGCTTGCGGAGGGCCCGGTGCTGTACTTCAACCAGGTGCCGGACGCCAAGACGGTCAAGAACCGGCTCCATCTGTGTCTGCGCCCCGAGACCTCACGCGATCAGGAGGTGGACCGGCTGCTGGGCCTCGGAGCCACCTTTGTCGCGGATCGCCGGAATCCCGACGGTTCGGGCTGGGCGGTCCTCGCCGATCCCGAAGGCAATGAGTTCTGCGTTCTGCGCAGTGAGGCCGACCGGGCGGCCATGCTTTCCTGACGCTCGCGTGCCGCGCCCCTGGACGGTTCCGTACGACAGACCGGCGCAGCCGCTGCGAGAGCACAGGCAGAGCCAGAACCGTGGGCGGGCCGGACGGGACCGGCCCACCCACGCGTCCCGGTTACCCGCCGAAGGTCTTCTTGGACGGGTGGGTCGCGAGTGCCGCCTGGTTGAAGGTCACGGCGACCCCGTGCCCCCGCAGCCGGGAGGCCCGCTGGTCGATCTTCCAGCCGTCGATCCGTACACCGACGTCCCGGTGGTGCCGGATCTGGTCGTCGTCGAGCTGTACCCGGACCGTGCGGGATTCGCCGCCCACCAGGTTGAGGTAGTTGTCGCTGAACGTGGCGGGCAGGACGCGTTCACCGGTCCTGGTGTCGTACACCTGAAGATGCAGCATCAGCGCCACGGCCCGGCCGGTGTTCTCGACCTCCACCGACAGGCCGAGTCCGTCCCGTCCGTGCTCCGTGCCGGCCACGACGGAGACGGCGGCCGCAGGTGCCTCGTCCAGGCTCTCGAATCCCGCGGCGCGGGCCGGATTCTCGGCCCAGTAGAAGTTACGGACCAGTTCCTTGCCGTGCGCGTCGCTGAACACGAGCCGGACGAAAGCGACTTCGGACGGTGCGTCCTTGAGCTGTGAGGCGATGGAGCCGATCACGGTGTGGTCGGACGCATCCGCTCCACCGACGCGCAGGGAAGTGTGGGCGAAAGCGGCCCCGTTCAGGTCGTGGAGCGTGACGGCGACGGTGCCCCGCACCACCGAGCGGGTGTGGTTGGCCACCACCACATCAAGGGTCTGGCTGTTGAGGATCACGTTCACCCGCCGGCACGCGTGCTGGACCGCGTAGAACGTCGCATGCGCCTCCAGGTCGTGGCTGTACATCTGCCAGACGAAGCTGGGCTGCGCGGGGTTGGTCATCCACATGATGACACCGGTGCGCGGATACGGCTTGTTCTCGGCGGCGCTCTCCATGTTCGCGGCGTGCGCCTCGTAGATCGCCTTGGTGCACTCGTAGTTCATCAGCTGGGACTTGCGGGCGAAGTCCGGCAGGTTGAGCACTTCGCCGTAGCGCTCCGCGGTGAGCCGCAGATAGCCGGCGCCGCCGCCGTTGCCCCCGTTGCCGTTGACGTCCCGGTCGGCCCAGAAGTCGTCCGGGTGCTCCCACGACGCCTCCGGGAGCATCTTCCTGATGAACTCCAGCGTGGGTATCGAGTACGAGCCGACCTCGTTGTGGAACGGGGGCCAGTGCGTGCCGTCGTTGAGGGAGAAGTGGGTGCTCGGAGTGACCCAGTGGTACGGCCCGCCCGAGCTGTACCCGCCGATCGGGTCCTTGCCGGTGTCCCCGGCCGAACTCGTCAGCACGGCGCGCTTGGGGTCGAGTTCGGCGACCAGCGAGTCCAGGCCGTCGATGAGCTGCTGCGGCGGCGGGCCCTCGTTGCCGCCGCACCAGAGCAGGACCGAGGGGTGGTTGCGGAACCGCACGATGCAGTCGCGGATGTTGTCCAGGTCACGGGCGACGTTCCCCGGCGGGGGGCCCTCGGTCGAGCAGAAGAAGTCCTGCCAGACGAGGATGCCGTACGCGTCGCAGGCATCGAAGAAGTCCTCGGTGCTGCTCTGGCCGTTCCAGTTCCGGATCAGGTTGAGGTTGGCGTCGCGGTGCAGCCTCACCTGCTCCCGCAGCCGTTCCCGCGGAATACGCCTGAGTGCCTCGTCCAGGCCCCAGTTGCCGCCCATCACCAGGATCGGCTGGTTGTTGACGGTGATCGCCAGGCAGTCGGCCGGGGAGCCCGACGGTGACTGGATCGGCTTGGTGTACTCGATCCGCCGGACGCCGAAGTCCACCGTACGTTCGTCGTGGACCTGGCCACCGGACTCGACGCCGATCGCCAGCCGGTAGCGGTAGGGGTCACCGTAGCCGTTGGGCCACCACAGCTTCGGGCGATCCAGCCGCAGGCAGGTGATGTCCTTCGACGTCAGGGTGACCGAGGACGAGCCGGCCGGCACGGTGACGGTCCGTTCGAATGCGTGACCGTCGATGGACCCCTTCACCACCACGGCCCTGGCCTTGTCGAAGGCGCTGTCGAGGGCGAGGTCGATCGCGATGTCGGCCGTACGGAGATCGGCGGAGAGCGTGGGGTCGACGCGGACGTCGGTCAGCCGGACCGGCCCGGTGGTGGACCAGGTGACCGGCTGCCAGATACCGAGGTCCCGGTCGGGGATGGTGGGCAGCCAGTCCCAGCCCGCCGTACAGAAGGCTGTCGGCCCGTTCTTCAGGGTGATCCCGGTCTTGCCGCCGTTGTGGCCGCCGCGGGTGACGCCGCTGGCGTAGCTCGGCAGCGACGGGGGGTCGGTGTACTCCAGCTTGCCGACCAGCACCGCGAGATGGGCCGTACCGTGCGCCTTCGCGACGATGTCCGTGACATCGAAGACACCGCGCCTGTACGCCCCCTCGATGGTGCCCACTTCGGTGCCGTTGAGCCAGATGGTTCCCAGGTAGTTGATGCCCTCGAACTGCAGCCAGAACCGCTGGCCCGGGATCAGCCGCGGTACGGGGAAGGCGACCCGGTACCAGTAGCCGGTGTCCTTGAGGGTGTCCGGGACCGTATCGGTCACGATGTGGCCGTAGAGGGGATCGGGGTACTCGCCGTTGGCGATCATGCTGGTGAGCGGTGTCCCCGGCACGACGGCCGGCTTCATCCCGGCGATGTGCCCGGCGCCGGCCAGCCCCTCACCGTGCAGGCCGGCGCCGTCGGCGGCCGCGAAGGTCCAGCCGCTGGTGATCTCGTGGCCGTGGCTGCGGAGGGGGCCGGTGCCTGCCGGGCCGCCCTGGGCGGCGGCCGCGACGTCGGAGAGCCCGAACGCACCGAGGACTCCACCGCCTGCGACGGCGATCCCACTGGACAGGAAGTGCCTGCGATTCAACTGGGTCACGTCGCTCCCGAGGTGATGACAACGTTGTCAGACGTGAGTTCTATGATCGATAGGCCGCACTCTCTTTGTCAAGAGGTCTGCCCAGGGGGAGGACCCGGTCGTCGGTCACCCGCCGGCCCGGTCAGGACGCTGCCCGCGAGAAGGGCCGCCGGGGACCGGGCGGGTGGGTCAGGTCTGCGCGGTCGGCAGCGCGTACAACCCGGCGAGGTTCACCACGATCGCCTCCTGAGTGCTGCGGGCGATGACGACAACGGCCTCGTCGTCGGGGTCGGGGTTCTCCTCCCGGTGCGGTACGAACGGCGGGACGAAGACATAGTCACCGGGCCCGGTACGCAGCCGTACCTCCTCCGGCCCCTGGCCCGAATCATCCAGGAAGACGAACTCGGGGTGACCGCTCACCACATAGATGGCGGTCTCGGACTCGCCGTGGTGGTGGTCGGACGATGAGGTCGCGGCCGCGACGCGGGTCTCGCCCATCCAGAGTTTCTCGGAACCGGTCGTCGTCCCGCTGATGGCCGCGAACCGGCGCATCCCGTCGGTCTGTGCCGTGCCGCCGTCCAGGGAGCCCGCCCGGATGTGGTGCAACCGGGTGCGCAGCGGTGCCGCCGCGTGGTCAGGTGAATCGTGCAGGTGTGGGTGGAAACCCTCGCCGGGGCTGGTCAACGGCTCGCTCATGGCCGCACGCTAGGGCCCGCCCAGAAGGACGTCAAGCGGCGCCCTCCGTACGGCGTCCGGTCGCGCACCTGCTACTTCCGTTGGTGTTTCACCCGGCATTTCACCTGCGGCAGCGCAGGCTCTCGGGGTCCCGCGGCGGCGGAATCAGACCGAGGTGAGGCCCGTGCGCGGCTGTGTGATCTCCGTGGTCCGCCAGGCGCCCGGGCGGACACCTGTCGCCCTCCGGAAGAACACCGAGAAGTTGGACGCGTCGGGGAAGCCGAGCGCGCCGGCGCAGCCGGCCGCGGTGAGGCGGTCGTGAGCGAGGAGCCGTTTGGCTTCCAGGACGATCCGATCGGCGATGTACGCCTTCGCCGTGCGGCCGGTGGCCTGCTGCGCCGCTCTGGAGAGGGTGCGGGGCGCGTACCCCAGGGACCGGGCGTAGTACCCGGCGTCGTGGTGCTCCCGGAAGTGCGCTTCGACACTGGACCGGAACAGACTGAACACCGGATTCGCCGGCCGTGCTTCGGAGTGCGGCGGCCGGAGCCGGGCGATGAGCGCGGAGAGCAGGATCCGTGGCAGCTCCGCCGATACGTCTCCGGGCGGGGCGGATGCTTCGAGGAGGAGATGGTTCCGCGCGGCGTCGACGTACGGCCATTCGGCGTCGGGGACGGTCCACCGCGCGTCCGTGTCCGGGGTTGCGACGAGTTCGCGGGTGGTGTGGGTGACCGGTGCGGTGGGGACGAACAGCACGATGTGCCCTGCCACGCCCGCGATTTCGTCCCACCGGTGCACCGTGCCAGGAGGGAGCCATACCGCGGACCGCTTCCCGAGCGGGTGCCGGAGGAAGTCGACCATGACGGATCCCTGTCCGGCGTCGACGACGGCGAGTACATGGAAGTCGGCACGTTGTGTGCCGCCGTCGTTGAGCTCGCGAAGCCGGTCGAACGTCATCGTCTCGACAGCGGCGGCGTCACGCCCGACGGGCTGGTAGGTCATCTGCCGGATCGCGGTCATGTGTCCAGTTTCCACCATGGGGCGACCAGTCACGCCGATGCCCGGGACGTCCCGCGGACATTCAATGGATACGCGGAAGATCCGCCACGGCACACCGATCGAGGGAATCGCGATGAACACGGCACCACAGTCCCTGCTGCCCGCTTACGACCACCGGCCGGGGACCGGACCGACTCTGGTGTTCCTGCACTACTGGGGTGGATCCGCCCGCACCTGGGACCTCGTCGTCGATCGCCTTCCGGGACATGACGTACTCACCCCGGACTTCCGTGGGTGGAGCCGCTCAAGCGGTCTGCCCGGCCCCTGCACGCTGCGCCGGCTCGCGGACGACACGCTCGCCGTGATCGCCGACGCGGGTGTCACCGATTACCTCCTCGTCGGACATTCCATGGGCGGCAAGGTCGCCCAACTGGTCGCGGCGGCCCGGCCCACCGGCCTCCGGGGGATCGTCCTCGTCGGCTCCGGCCCGGCGAAGCCCGCCGCGGAGATCACCCCCCAGTACCAGGAAGACCTCTCCCATGCCTACGACTCCGACGAGTCCGTCGCCGGAGTGCGGGACAACATTCTCACCGCGACCGAGCTGCCCGAATCGGTCAAGCAACGGATCGCGGCCGATTCACGTGCCGGCGCCGGCGCCGCCCGTACGGAGTGGCCGCTGCACGGCATCGCAGAGGACATCACCGGGCACACCCGCCTGATCAGGGTGCCCGCGCTGGTCGTCGCCGGAGAGAACGACCGTGTCGAGCCGGTCGGCGTGCTCATCGAGCACCTGCTGCCTTATCTTTCCGGAGCCGACTTCGTGGTGATCCCTCACACGGGTCACCTGATCCCGCTGGAAGCTCCGGCCGACCTCGCCGAGGCGATCACCTCCTTCGTACTGAGGGCCGTGCCGCGGGTCGGCCAGGATGATCCTTGGGAGGTGGACGCGTCCCGGGAGTAGACGCCGCGCGGGCCCGCGGGCACAGGCCACGATCGCCGGTCGGCCGAACCGGCGATCGTGGGGAAGTCCCGGTCCCGGCCCCTGCGAACACCCGCGAGGGCCCGGTGGCCCGGGGCCGCCCTGGCCTGCTTTCCGTGCGCCCGCCAGGGATTACGGGACAGCCGTGTCAGAAGAACCCCAGCTTCTTCGGCGAGTAGGACACCAGCAGGTTCTTCGTCTGCTGGTAGTGGTCGAGCATCATCCGGTGGTTCTCCCGCCCGATCCCCGACTGCTTGTAGCCGCCGAAGGCCGCGTGCGCGGGGTAGGCGTGGTAGCAGTTCGTCCAGACGCGGCCCGCCTGGATGGCGCGGCCGGCACGGTAGGCCGTGTTCATGTCCCTGGTCCATACGCCGGCGCCGAGCCCGTACAGCGTGTCGTTGGCCGTGCTGATCGCGTCGTCGAAGTCGGAGAAGGACGTGACGGCGACCACCGGGCCGAAGATCTCCTCCTGGAAGACCCGCATCCGGTTGTCGCCCTCGAAGACCGTCGGCTGGACGTAGTATCCGCCGGCCAGTTCGCCGTCGTACTCGACGCGCCGGCCTCCGGTGAGGACCTTCGCGCCCTCCTGCCGGCCGATGTCCAGATACGAAAGGATCTTCTGCAGCTGGTCGTTGGAGGCCTGCGCGCCGATCATGGTGTCGGTGTCCAGGGGGTGGCCCGGCTGGATCTGCTCGGTGCGTGCGATGCCCGCTTCCAGGAACTCGCTGTAGTGACCGCTCTGGATCAGCGCGCGCGAAGGGCAGGTGCACACCTCGCCCTGGTTGAGCGCGAACATCGTGAAGCCCTCAAGTGCCTTGTCGCGGAAGTCGTCGTCCGCCGACCACACGTCGTCGAAGAAGATGTTCGGTGACTTGCCGCCGAGTTCGAGTGTGACCGGTTTGATGTTCTCGGAGGCGTACTGCATGATCAGCCGCCCGGTGGTGGTCTCGCCGGTGAACGCGATCTTCGCCACCCGCGGGCTCGACGCCAGCGGCTTGCCCGCCTCGGCGCCGAAGCCGTTGACGATGTTGACCACACCGGCCGGCAGCAGATCGGCGATCAGGCCCATCAGGAAGTGGATGGAGGCCGGGGTCTGTTCGGCGGGCTTGAGCACCACCGCGTTCCCCGCGGCCAGCGCCGGTGCGAGCTTCCAGGTCGCCATCAGGATCGGGAAGTTCCACGGGATGATCTGGCCGACCACACCGAGCGGCTCGTGGAAGTGGTACGCGACGGTGTCGTCGTCGATCTCGCTGAGCGTCCCCTCCTGGGCCCGCAGCGCGCCCGCGAAATAGCGGAAGTGGTCGATGGCGAGCGGGATGTCGGCAGCCAGCGTCTCGCGGACGGGCTTGCCGTTCTCCCAGCTCTCGGCGACCGCCAGCTCCTCCAGATGCGCCTCCATCCGGTCGGCGATCCGGTTGAGGACGGTGGCCCTGTCACCCGCCGGGGTGCGCCCCCAGCCGGGGGCCGCCGCATGCGCCGCGTCCAGGGCGCGTTCGACGTCCTCGGCGGTGCCGCGGGCGATCTCCGTGAACGGCCTGCCGTTGACCGGGCTCGGGTTCTCGAAGTACTGCCCGCGTGCGGGCGGGACGAACTCCCCGCCGATCCAGTGGTCGTAGCGCGACTCGTACGAGACGATCGCGCCCTCGGTACCCGGCGCTGCGTAACGGGTCATGTCAGTGGCCTCCCGGAATCCGCGCCGCCCGCCGTCGGACGGCGCTCGGAGCCGAGGGTAGGGAGCGCGACGTTGCGACCACGTTGCGACGGCGGACTTCCTGTTTCAGCCCTCAGCCCTCAGTTCTCCGGTCAGCCCTCCTTGATCATGTCGGCGCACTTCTCGCCGATCATCATGGTGGTGATGCAGGGATTCACGGTCGGCAGGAACGGCATGACCGAGGCGTCGGCGACCCGCAGCCCGGTGACGCCCTTCACGCGCAGCTGCGGATCGAGCGGCGATTCCGGGTCCCCCGGCGCGCCCATCCGGACCGTCCCGGCCGGGTGGTACACGGTGTTGTGGGTCTCCCGGATGTACGAGAACAGCTCGTCGTCGGAGCGCACGGCCGGCCCCGGCGCCAGCTCGGGGCCCGCCCAGTCGGCCATCGGCGCCTGGGAGACGATCTTCCGCGCGAGCCGCAGCCCGTAGGTCATCACCCGGATGTCGTGGTCGTCGGTGAAGTAACGCGGATCGACCCGGGGCTTGTCGCGGAAGTCGCGGGTGCGCAGCCGTACCGTGCCCATCGAGCGGGCCCGGGTGACGTTCGGCGTGAGGCAGAACGCGTTGTCCGTCGTCGGATAGCCGCGCCGGTAGGTGTTCATGTCGAAGGGCACCGAGCCGTAGTGGAACATCAGGTCGGGCCGGTCCAGGTCCGGTTCGGTGTCGGAGAAGATCCCGATCTCCCACCACTGGGTGGACGAGGTGACCATGGGCTGCTTCGCCTCCCACATGATCACGCCCTCCGGGTGGTCCTGGAGATGCGACCCCACCCCGGGGGAGTCCACCCGTACGCCGATCCCGTTCTCCCGCAGATGCCCAGCAGGTCCGATGCCGGAGAGCATCAGCAGCTTCGGTGAATCGATGGCCCCGCAGCTGACGATCACCTCACGCCGTGCGGTCACCGAGCCGCTGTGGATGGTGTCGGGCTCCAGATACTCGACACCCGTGCAGCGTTCGTGCGCGTCGAAGAGCAGCCGCCTGGCCTGGAGGCCGGTCCGGATCTCCAGGTTCGGCCGCTCCGCGAGCACCGGGTGCAGATACGAGACCGATGCCGACGAACGCGTGCCGTCCGTACGGGCGTTGATCTGGAACCAGTCGGCCCCGCGCACCACGGTCCGCCCCGTGTTGAACGGTGTACGGGGGATCCCCGCTTCCGAGCAGGCGTCGAGCAGCGCCACACCGCACGGGTCGGCCGGCGGGACGGTACGAATGGTGACAGGGCCGGAGCGGCCGTGGTGGTCACCGGGAGCGTCGTTGCTCTCCAGCCGCCGGTAGAGCGGGAAGCAGTCCGCCGCGCTCCATCCCGTACAGCCCAGCGCGCCCCACTCGTCGAGGTCCTCGGCCGGGGCCCAGAAGGCGATGCAGGAGTTGTGCGACGAGCAGCCGCCCAGCACCTTGGCGCGGGCGTGCCGCATGAAGCTGTTGCCGTTCTCCTGCGGCTCCACCGGGTAGTCCCAGTCGTAGCCGGACTCAAGGAGCTCCATCCATCGGTCGAGTTGCAGCACATTGTCGTCGCCGGCGTCCGAAGGCCCCGCCTCCAGCACACAGACGGTGACCGAGGGGTCCTCGCTCAGCCGGGCCGCGATGACCGCGCCCGCGGTCCCGCCGCCCACCACCACGTAGTCGTACGCACCGCGCTCGTCGGCGCGTTCGGGTGTTTCCTCGGACATCGCTGCTCCAGATCAGGGGATTCGACGGGGAGGGAGAGGCGGGAGGGAGTGGAGGGGCGGGGCGGACGGCCGGTGGCCCCGGGGCGGACCGGTTCACGCGGTGGGCGGCGGCGGTTCCTTCAGGACGGCGCGGTGCGCGTCCAGTACGCCGGCCTTCTTGCGCTGGACGAACCAGTAGTACGCGAACCCCCCGCCGCCCACGATCCCGATGAAGACGAACGCGCCCCACTGCAGGTACCAGTGGTGCGGGCCCGTCGCGTTGTAGACCTGGCTGCGAGGCCAGGCCAGATTGAGCGACATGGCGAAGCCCCACAGCACCGCGAGGATGTTGACGGGAAGTCCGAAGCGGCCGAGCGAGAAGCGGCCCTCGACCGGCTCCCAGGTGCCGCGCAGCCGCCGGATCAGCATCGGCGTGGTGACCATCAGATACGCCACGTAGATCATGATGATCGCGATGCTCGTGATCACCGAGAAGATCTGCGGCTGATTGATGTTGATCACCAGGATGACGATGCCGACGACCCCGATGATGATCGCGGGCAGGACCGGTGTCTTGAACCGCGGGCTGACCCGGGCGAGCAGCGACGAAGCCGGCAGACAGTTGTCGCGGGCCATCGCGAACGCCAGCCGGATGCCCGCCGCGTGTACCGCGAGTTCGCAGACCGTGATGGCGATGACCACGCACCACAGCACGATCTGGCCGACCGTCGAACCGAGCGTGGAGAGCACCACGTACTGCAGACCGTCCGCGGACAGCTTCTTCGACGTCAGATCGGGGACGGCCAGCAGCGCGAAGAGCAGGATGAGCCCGCCGAGCAGGAACGAGAAGAACAGGGCCCGAAGGATCGCCCGCGGGGCGTTCCGGCTGGGATCGACGCTCTCCTCCCCGAGCGAGGACGCCGTGTCGAAGCCGTACATCACATACGCGGAGGCGAGCGACGCGGTCAGGAACGCGCGGAGGTAGCCCAGGGTCTGCCCGGCGCCGATGCCATGGGTCTGGGTGATCGCGGCGGGGCCCCTGGTGATGTGCGCGGCCAGCAGGATGATCAGTACGACGGCCGCGATCAGCTCGACCATGACTCCCGCGGAGTTGATCCTGGCCATCAGCTTGACCCCGAAGGCGTTGACCAGGGTGGTGAAGAGGATCAGTACGCTGCCCAGCAGGACGGCGTTCTCCGCGGCGTCCGTCTTGCCGCTGCCGTTGCCGATGAACTGGAACGTCGATGAGATCTGCGGCAGCGTGATCTGGTACGCGAGCGCCACGGCGGCCAGCGAGACCATCGTGGCGGTCATCATCATCCAGCCGCCCAGCCAGCCGATGTGCGGGCCGCCGAGCTTCTTCGCCCAGTTGTAGACCGAGCCGGCCACCGGATACCGGGCGGCCAGCTCGCAGAAGCAGAGGGCCACCATCAGCTGGCCGACGAAGACCATCGGCCAGGACCACCAGTAGGCGGGCCCGCCGAAGCTGACCCCGAAGTAGAAGAGCTGGAAGGTGCCGGTCAGGATCGAGATGTAGCTGATCCCGGCGGCGAAGGTGTGGAAGTTGCCGAGGGTGCGCTTGAGTTCGGGTTTGTAGCCGAAGGCCGAGAGCGAGTCGTCGTCGTGCTGGTTCTGGGTACGGGCGGCGTCCGCGGGCTCCGGTGCGGCGCCGTCCGTCCCGGCGCCGTCCCGGTTCACTCGAACCACCGCAGCGGACGCGGCGACAGATTGCGCCACACATGTTTGGCCTCCTGGTACTCCGCGAGACCCGCGGGGCCCAGCTCGCGCCCGAAGCCCGACTGTTTCATCCCGCCCCACTCCGCCTGCGGCACATACGGCTGGAAGTCGTTGATCCATACGGTGCCCGCCCGCATCCGGGACGCCACCCGGTGGGCCCGGCCCACGTCCTGGGACCAGACCCCGCCGGACAGCCCGTAGACCGTGTCGTTGGCGAGGGCGACCGCCTCGTCCTCGTCGCGGAACCGCTCGACGGTCAGGACCGGCCCGAACGACTCGTCGCGCACCACGGACATCTCCCGGGTGCACTCGTCCAGCACCGTCGGCAGGTAGTAGAAGCCGTCGTCGAGCGCCGGGTCGTCCGGCCGCGCGCCCCCGCACCGGAGCACCGCGCCCTCGGCCACCCCCGCCGCCACATAGGCCTCCACCTTCTCGCGGTGTGCCGCCGAGATCAGCGGACCGGTACGGGCGTTCTCGTCGAAGGGGCCGCCCAGCCGGATGGCCCGCGCCCCGGCCACCACGTCCTCGACGAACCGGTCGTGCAGCTCGTCCTGGACGAGGAGCCGCGCCCCGGCCGAGCAGACCTGGCCGGAGTGGAGGAACACGGCGGTCAGGGCGTAGTCGACCGCGCTCTCGTACTCCGCGTCCGCGAAGACGATGTTGGGGTTCTTGCCGCCGAGTTCCAGGGCGACCTTCTTCACCGTGGGGGCCGCGGCGGCCATGATGCGGCGCCCGGTGACCAGTCCGCCGGTGAACGACACCATGTCGACCCGCGGATCCTCACTGAGGGGGGCGCCGACGTCCGGCCCGGTGCCGAGCACCAGGTTCGCCGCTCCGTCGGGCAGCCCGGCCTCGGCCAGCAGCCGCATCAGGAAGACGGCGGTGTGCGGGGTCAGTTCGCTCGGCTTCAGTACGAACGTGTTGCCCGCCCCGAGCGCGGGGGCGACCTTCCAGGCGGTCTGCAGCAGCGGATAGTTCCAGGGCGTGATGAGCGCGCACACCCCGACCGGTTCATGCACGACCCGGCTGTCGATGCCGGGGTCCCCGGTGTCGACGATGCGGTCGGTGCCACCGGACGCCACCAGATTGCCGAAGTAGCGGAAGCAGTTGGCGATGTCCGCCATGTCGTACTCGCTCTCCACGAGCCGCTTCCCGGTGTCCAGGGACTCGGCGCGGGCGAGCGCGTCCTGGTCGCGTTCGATCAGGGCGGCGACCCGCAGCAGCAGCGCGCCCCGCTCGGCGGCGGGGGTGGCAGGCCACGGGCCGCGGTCGAACGCCTCACGCGCCGCGGCGACCGCGGCCGACGCGTCCCGCGTCCCGCCCTCGTCGACCGTCGCGACCAGGGTGCCGTCGGCGGGGCAGCGGATTTCGCGGAGCCCCCCGTCAGCGGCGGCCTGCCAGATGCCGCCGATGAACAGCTCAGGCATGGGGACTCCTCCGGTTCGGGCGTCCGGCTGACGCGTGGACACTCCATGCGGTCGCGCCCCGGCGGCGGCGCCGCACCGGTCCGCGGTGGCTGCCGGCCGGCCGTGCCGCACCGCCGGGCACGTGCTCTATCAGCCGACAGTAAGGAGCACCGGGCGACCGCGCAGTACGGGAGAGGCAGTCGGGGGAAGACGGCCGTGCTCAGGAACGCTGCCAGGCGTCGAGCTCACGCACCCGTGACACGGCGGACGACCGCTGCCGGGCGGGCAGCGCCGTGGCCAGCGCCTGCCAGACGGGGAGGTCGTCCTCGCCCCACGGGCTGTACGCCCAGTCCGCGAGCAGCCCCGGATCCCCGCGTGCGATCAGCGCCTCCCGCAGCTGGTCGGCGAGGCGCCTGCGCAGCCGGACCACGGCGGGCGCCCGCGATCCGGGCAGCGGCGGCCCGGCGTACGCGTTCATCGCCGAGGTCACCGCCCCGGACGCCAGCAGGCGTGCCACCCGGGCGAAGTCGGTGCCGACCGGCCCGGCCAGCCGGTAGGGACGCGACCGCAGCAGGTCCGGGCCGAGCAGCCCGCGCAGCCGGAACAGTTCCGCGCGCAGGGTGACCGGGGTGACCGACTCGTCCTCGTACAGCTCGACCAGCAACTCGTCCCCGGTGACACCCTCCGGGCGCTGGGCGAGCACCGTGAGGATCTCGCTGTGCCGCCGGCTGAGCCCGTACGTGCGGCCGTCCGCCACCAGGAGCGCGGCGTCCCGCCCCAGCACCGACAGCTGTACGGAGCCGGGTGCGGGCGGCGGCGCGAGCAGCGCGAGCTGTGACTCGGCGGCCCGTGCGACCGCGCCGACGAAGGCCAGGCTGTGCGGGTGGGCCAGCCGGTCGCCGCCGGTGATGTCCACGGCGCCCAGCACCCGTCCGGTGCCCGGATCGTGGACCGGCGCCGCGGCGCACGTCCACGGGTGGGCGGGCCGCTGGAAGTGTTCGGCCGCGAAGACCTGGACGGGGCGGTCGACGGCGATGGCGGTGCCGGGCGCGTTGGTCCCGGTCGCCGCCTCCGCCCAGCGCGCCCCCGGGACGAAGTTCATCAGGCCGGCCTGTCTGCGGGGCGTCGCGTGCCCCTCCACCCAGAGCAGCCGCCCATGGGCGTCGCACACCGCCAGCAGATGTTCGCCGTCCATCGCGTAGGCGCCCATCAGCTCGCGGAACAGCGGCATCACCCGGGCCAGCGGATGGCCGTCCCGGTATGCCGCGAGCCCGTCGTCGTCCATCTCGACATGCGCCGTCCCCTCGCGGCTGACCCGTGCGCGGGCCGAGCGCCGCCAGGACTCCGCGACCCCGGCGCGCACCGGCCGCTCGACGCGCCCCGCTGCGGCGAACGACTCGTACGCCCCGCGCAGCGCCCTGCGGCGCCGCGCGGGATCGGCTCCCGCCTCCAGAGCCACCCATGTGTCGGTCAACTCGGCCTCCCCGGCCCCGGTGCACCGGCCAGGGCCATCGTCGCCCCGCCATCGTCGCCCCGGCGGCGGGAGCGGGCAAGCGTCCCGTCAGGCGGAGTTGACCAGCCGCAGATAGCGCACCCAGTCCCAGTGGGGGCCGGGGTCGGTGTGGTCGGTGCCCGGGACTTCGACGTGCCCGATGATGTGCGTGCGGTCCTTGGGAATCGCGTACCGGTCGCAGACGGACGCCGTGAGCGCCGCGGACTTCTCGTACAGGGCGTCGGTGAAGTACTCGGGCTTGTCGACCCAGCCCTCGTGCTCGATACCGATGCTGCGGGTGTTGTAGCCCCAGTTCCCCGCGTGCCAGGCGATGTCGTGCTCCCGGACGCACTGCGCGATGTACCCGTCGTCGGAGCGCACCACGTAGTGGGCGGTGACCGCTTTCGCCGGGTCCTGGAAGATGGCCAGGGTGTCGGCGAAGGTCTCCTGGGTGACGTGGATGACCACCCGGTCCACCAGATAGGCCGAAGGGCGGGTGGAGGCGGTGTAGTTGGCGGTCGACGCGGGGTGCCAGTGGGCGGTCGGGTAGTCGGTGTCCGTCGCGCTGTCCGCGTCCGCGTCGGTCGCGGGCAGCAGGGCGCTCGCGGCGGCCACGAACGCCGCGCTCTGCAGCAGCCGTCTGCGGCTGGGACCCGGTGCGTTGGGGGCCATCTGTCTCTCCTGGGGTGGGGGGAACGTCTGTCTGCCGGCGAAGCGGCCCGGTGCGGCCTCAGAGCCGGGGGAGTGTCGCCGCGGTCTCCCTGAGATGACGGTGCAGACCGCGGTGCGGTTCTCCCGCGGGCAGCCATTCCTTGCGGATCTTCGCGACACAGGTGTAGTTGGTGTCGCAGACATTGCCGAGCGGGGCCTCGCCCGCCTGGGAGAGCAGCTGGTACGCGTCCAGTTCGGACAGACCGTAGTCGCGCGCCATCCACTGGACCAGGTCGAGCTGGGAGATCCGGAAGGCGTCCTCCAGCGGGCGGGCCGATCCGGTCGACATCAGATGGGTGTCCGACTCCAGACGGGGCCAGGGTGTCGCCACGCCCTTCAGCAGCTCGACCACGACGACGGTGTTCATGGCGCACTCCACGGCCACCCCGCAGGTCTCGCCCTCGCCCTGCCGGGCGTGCCCGTCGCCGAGGCTGAGCAGGGCGCCTTCGACGTTCACCCCCAGATAGCAGGTGACACCCGCCCGCATCTCGGGTGTGTCCATGTTCCCGCCGTGCGCGTCGGGCACCAGCGCGGAGCGCACCTCCAGATTGGCCGGGGCCACCCCCACCGTCCCGTGCATCGGGTCCATCGGCAGGGCGACCTCGATGTCGCTGTCCCGCGCCCGGAAGAGACAGGTGCGCCGCTCGCGGTCCAGCTCCCACATCCATACGACCTCGGGCAGCGGGGGCTGCAGGGTGGCCGTCGTGTGGGTGGAGGTCAGCGCGCCGAAGAGCGGGACGGTCGTCGACGCGGCCCAGTCCCGGGCCGGTTCGACCGACACAAAGTGCACGGCCACCGTGTCGCCGGGCTCGGCGCCCTCGATGTGGAAGGGGCCGGTCTGCGGGTTGAGGAAGGGGAACTCGCAGACCTCGGAGACCAGGTCCTTCTCGGAGCGCACCCGTCCCGCGAAGCAGTCCTCGGTGAACAGATCGAGGACGGTGCCGGGGGCGATGCGGGCCACCGGGGCCGCCCCGCCGAACGTCCAGGCGTACTCACCCTCGTTGGGCCGCACTGTCAGGATGCGCGGATCACTCATGCGGGCAACTCTCCTGTCTCGTCGGTCGTGTGGTGCGTCGGGTCGTCTTCCCCGGTAACGCCGCTGCGACCCTCCTGGTTCCGGACCCCGGCCGGGACCGGCGGCCCGTCCAGATGCACCCGGCCCGTCTCGGCGAGCCGCGCGGGGTGTCTGCGCACCAGCACGGCCAGCACCACCACACCGGCCAGCATCCAGCCGCCGACCACCGGTCCCGCGTACGAGACGGGCGGCTTCAGCGGGGAGACGAAGTCGAAGGCCGGGATCCCGGCCGCCGTCAGGAGCGCCGGGACGAAGGCGGCGATGCCCAGCACCGGGAAGAGCAGATGCGGCACCGGGCGGAACAGATCGCGCCTGCGCCGCAGGAAGTACCCGGCACACGCCAGGTTGACGACGATGTACACGCCGATGACCACCGTCACGATCACCGTGGCGAGCAGCGCGAAGGCGGTCTCCGGGCCGTACGCGAGACCGAGCCCCAGCACGGCGGCCACTGCCACGGCGAACTGGGCCGCGACCCCCGTGACGGGGGAGCGGTGGCGGGGATGGACCCGGGCGAACGGGCGCGGGAACACCCCGATCCGCCCGAGCGCGAAAGCGGTACGCGTCGACACGTTCGCGCACGCGTTGGCGTTGGCAATGGTCGAGTTGACGACGGCGAGGAAGAGCAGCACCCAGAAGAACCCGAACGAGGCGCGCGCCACCCCCTCCCAGGACGCGGCCCCCGCGACCCCGAACCCGGCGAACCGGTCCGGGCCGAAGTACACCGACATGGCGTAGGTGGTCAGGACGTAGAACAGGCCGATCGCCAGGGCCGCCCCGAGCACCGCCCGCCGCATGGTGCGCCGCGGGTCGCGTGCCTCCTCGGCGAGCGGTGCGGCCGCCTCGAACCCGGCGAAGGCAAGCACTGTGTAGACGGATCCGGCGAAGACCCCGCCGGCCCCCGTGTATCCATGGGCGGTGTGCGAAGTGCCGAACACCGAGAGGGTGTTGGCGTCCCCGGCCTTCACGATCAGCAGGACGGCGAAGACCAGCAGGACGAGCACTTCGAAGACGCCGAGTAGGGTGCCGAAGCGGGCCGAGGCCCGGACGCCGTAGAAACCGGCCAGGGCGATGACCACCGCGCCCGCCAGGGACCACGGCCACCACAGATCCGCCGGGTACGAGGCCCACTCCTGGTGCAGGGTGCCCCCCGTGGTGAAGCCCAGCTGGAGCAGGAGCAGCGCGGGCACCAGCGCCTCGACGAAGACATAGCCCCAGCCGACCAGGAACCCGACCGCCGGGTGCAGTCCGCGTGCGGAGTACGTCGCCACCGAGCCGGCGGCGGGCAGTTGCCGTGCCAGCTCGGCCACGCACGACGCGGTGAACAGACAGGCCACCAGTGCCACCAGCACCGAGAGCGGCAGACTGCCGCCCGCGAAGGCGGCGCCCGACGGGATCGACGCGGCGACGGCCGCCGCGGGCGCCATGGCCGTGATGCTCTGGAAGAGGACCTCGCGCAGCCCGATGGCGTCGCGCCGCAGTCCTGGGTCCGATTCCCCCGGCATTCTCCGACTCCCTGTGTCCGTCGACCGGCACGAGTCCCGCCCGCCAACCGTACGGGCAGGGACGGGAGGGACGGAAGAGGCCGATGTGCTCGCGGAGCGGGGGGAGTTGCCCGGTGCGGCCGGTGCCGGTTCGGTCAGCCCCGGTGCTCGCCCCCGCGCAGCAGCGGATCCGCGTCCGCGAGGACGGCACCGATCCGGTGCAGAGCCGGTTCGTCCACGGCGAGCGGCTCGTACCGGGGGCCCCGCGTGGTGTCCCAGCGGCGTGCGACCTCGGCCGCGTCCTCGCCGAGCAGCAGCCCAGCGGCCTGCGCCGCCGCGCCGAGTGCCACCAGCTCCTTCGCCTCGGGCACCTGGACCGGCCGCCCCGACAGCCGCCGTACGGTCTCCCGCCAGGCGGTGCCCTGGGCCCCGCCGCCGATCAGCAGCAGCGGAGCGCCGGGGTCGGCCTCCTCGTCCAGGACCCGGTCCAGGGCGGCGAGCAGCGCGTGGACCGCGCCGTCGTAGGCGGCCTGGAGGAGCTGGCCGCCCGTCGTGTCGTGGCGCAGCCCGTACATCAGCCCCGCCGCCTGCGGCAGATGAGGTGTGCGCTCACCGCCGAGAAAGGGCAGGACCACCGGGCCGTCGCCGGGCTCGACGGCCTCCCGGTCCAGCTGGAGCAGTGCGGCGATCCGGTCCACGGCCAGGGTGCAGTTGAGGGTGCAGGCGAGCGGCAGCCAGTCGCCCCGCGCGTCGGCGAAACCGGAGACCGTGCCCGAGGGATCGACGGGCCGCCGCCTCGACACCGCGTACACCGTGCCCGATGTGCCGAGGCTGAGGACGGGCCGGCCGGGACGCAGCCCGAGGCCGAGAGCGGCTGCGGCGTTGTCACCGGTGCCCGGCGCCACCAGGGTTCCGGCGGCGAGCGGCAGGCCGGGCAGTCCGCGTACCGTGCCCGCCGCTTCCGACGGCCCCACCACATCGGGCAGCAGTTCGGGGGAGACCCCGGCGAGCTGCAGGATCTCCTCGTCGTACGCCTGTGTGCTGGTGGCCCACCAGGACGTGCCCGACGCGTCGCCGCGGTCGGTGGTGCCCCGGCCGGTGAGCCGTTCGGTGAGGTAGTCGTGCGGGAGCCGGACCGCGGCGGTGGCGCGGGCGGCGTCCGGCTCGTTCTCCAGCAGCCAGGCCCATTTGGTGACGGTCATGGCGGGGCCCGGCAGGCTTCCGGTGCGCCCGGCCCAGGTGTCCGCGCCCAACTGCCCGATGAGGCGCTCGCTCTGCGGCGCGGAGCGGACGTCGTTCCAGAGCATCGCCGGACGTACCGGCCGTCCCGCCGAGTCCAGCGTCACGAGCCCGTGCTGCTGACCGCCGACCGAGATCGCGGCGGCCCGGCCCGCGGCGGGTCCGCACTGCTGGAGCGCGTCGGTGAGCGCCCCCCACCACTGCTCCGGATCGCTCTCGCGGGCGCCGCCGCTGCCCGTGACGGTGTGCGCGGCCTGCCCGCGCGCGACGACCTCGCCGGTCGCGGCGTCGACGACCAGCACCTTGGTCGACTGGGTGGAGGAGTCCACTCCGATGACCAGGGGGCCTTCAGGTGCTGTCATCGGTCTGCTCCGCTCTGAGTGCCGGGCGCCGGGTCGCTTTCCGGCGGCGCCCTGGATACTAAATTGTTCAGCGCCATGACGAAACAGGCGGGCGGCGGAGCGGTGCTGACGGCGGAGCGGTTGACGGCTGCGGCGCGGCGTCGGCGGCGGGGCCGGAGCGGGACGGCGCCCTCCGCCGTGTCGGAGGGCGCCGTCGTCATCGCCGGGCGAGGGCGACGGGCCCGGATCGGCCCGGTCAGCCCGGATCACCCCGCATCAGCAGTGGTTGGGCACATTGCCCTTGTCGTTGCCCTTGAGGTAGATCGCGCTGACGTACCCGACGCCGCCGCTGTTGAGCTTGAGCCGCACCCAGTTGCGGTTGCTGATCCCCTTGTCGCGGACCAGATCGCCTTCGAGCCAGCAGGCCGCGTTGTAGCTGTAGTTGGCGTTCACGTAGCTCACCACGCGCTCACCTGAGGCCGGCCCGGCGTGGACGCTGCCGTGCGTCCACGCGGTGACCGAGGTGTCGGCCAGTGCGGGCGCCGCGCCCAGCACCGTGGCACCGAGCAGGGCGGCGCTCACACCGCCGATGGCCAGTGCGCGCTTCGTACCGTTGCGGATCATGTCTCTCTCCCGTTCATGAACTGCGGTCCGGATGACGGAATCGCTGGACCCGGTTCAGGGGAGCGCAGCCGCTCTCCGCTCCCCTGAACCGGCCCGGACTACGTTGCCGCAGGTCAGACAGGCCGTTCAATCGCCCGGGAGGGCGGGTGCGCGGACCGGTGTTCCCGGCGCGCAGGGATCATGGCCGTGTGCGCCGGTGACCGGGGGCCGCTCCCTCCCGTCCTTCGGCGGCAAGGGGCGCCCCACTACCCGCTGTTCGGGGGTGACGACCGCTCCGGTACCCGCCGCCGGTGTCACCCGTCCTCGGCCGTGAGGGCCAGCGCCGTCGCCGGGTCCGGATCGGCGGGCCCGGCAGGGACCCAGCCGCCCCGCTCCTCGCGATAGGGCCACCAGCGCCCGTCCGGTGCGTAGCGCAGCTGTGCACCGGCGCCCACCACGGTCCAGCGGTTGTCCTCCCGTTCGAACCGCGGACAGGCCCCCTGTTCCCACGCCCCGTCGAGCTGGGCGCGTGCCCGCGCCAGTCCCTCGGGGTCCGGGGTCCACCGTTCCTCCAGTACGGAGAGCGCGGCCGGGCCGCCGCAGCGCCACGCCCGGACGGCCATGTCCAGCCCGGCGCGGCTCCGGCCCGAGCCTGCGGCGAGACGTTCCACCAGCCGCGCGTCCGGGGCCGCGACGGCCAGCCGTACGGCATCCTGCTGCGGCGTCAACTCCGTTGTCAGCGGGTGGTGTTCATGGCCCGGGGAGAGCGCTTCGGTCAGCAGGACCGCTGCTCTACGGGCCGCGTCGGCTGCGAGGAACTCCAGCGCTCCGGGGTCCAGACCCGGCCCGGGGCCGCTCTCCGTTTCCAGCGAAGGAGGCCGGCCCGGTGCGTCCGGGACCGGCGGCGGCGCGGGCAGCGGCGGCAATGTGGCCAGGGCCGCGAACACCTCGTCGGCCCGCACGCCCCCCGGCTCGTCGTCCTCCCCGCACGCCCCGGCGCTCGCCTGGCCGGCCGCCTGGCCCGCGCTGCGCCTCTGCAACTCGTCAAGGAGCTCCCGCTCACCCCGTCCGCGTATCAGGAGCAGTACGAAGGGATCCTCGTCGAGGAGACGCGCCACCTGATAGCCGAGCGCGGCCGTGTGCGGGCAGTGGTCCCACGCGTCGCAGGAACACTCCGGCTCCAGATCACCGGGCCCCGGCAGCAGTTCCACCCCGGCCGCTGCTGCGTCCTCCACCAGGTGCGGCGGCATCTCACGGTCGAGGAGCGCCGCGATGTGCCCCGCGCTCTCCACCGCCATCCCGAGGAACCGGTCCCACTCCTGGTCGCTCAGCTGCTGCAGCAGCACATCACTGCGGTAGCGCGCCGAGTCCGGGTCCCGTACGACAGCGGTGATCCGCCCCGGCCGCACGGTCATCGCTCCGACGGCGCCCCGGCGGGCGTATCCGCGGCCCTTCTTCAGCTGCCCGCCGTCGAGAGCCGTGTCCTCCAGGGCTTTCAGCCAGGCCCGGCCCCACCAGGTTCCGGCGAAAGCACGGCCCTCACGCGGTGCCAGGGCGGCGAAAGTGCGCTCCGGTGCGTCCGTACCACTCATCGTCCACTCCCTCGCAGCTCCACCAGATCGGCCAGTTCGGCGTCGGTCAGCCCGGTCAGCGCGGCCTCACCGCCGCCGAGCACCGCATCGGCCAGTTCGCGCTTGCGGTCGAGCATGCCGGCGATCCGGTCCTCGATGGTCCCCTCGGCGATCAGCCGGTGGACCTGCACGGGCCGGTTCTGTCCGATGCGGTAGGCACGGTCGGTGGCCTGGGCCTCGACGGCCGGGTTCCACCAGCGGTCGAAGTGCACCACATGCTCGGCCCGGGTCAGGTTGAGCCCGGTGCCCGCGGCCTTCAACGACAGCAGGAACACCGGCACTTCGCCGGCCTGGAAGCGGTCCACCAGGTTCTGGCGCCGGGCGATCGGCGTCCCGCCGTGCAACAGCAGGGTGGGCACCCCACGGGCCGTCAGATGCTGCTCGATGAGCCGCGCCATCCGCACGTACTGGGTGAAGACGAGCACCCCCGCGCCCTCGGCGAGGATCGTGTCGAGCAGTTCGTCCAGCAGCTCGATCTTGCCCGAGCGGCCCTGGACGAGAGGCTGCTCCTCCTTGAGGTACTGGGCGGGGTGGTTGCAGATCTGCTTCAGCGCCGTCAGCAGTTTCACCACGAGACCGCGGCGGGCGAAACCGTCGGCCGCGGAGATCTCCGCGAGGGTCTCCCGTACCACCGCCTCGTACAGACCGGTCTGCTCCCTGGTGAGTGCCACCGCGCGGTCGGTCTCCGTCTTCGGCGGCAGCTCGGGCGCGATTCCCGGATCGGACTTGCGCCGGCGCAGCAGGAACGGCGCGACCAGCCGGGCGAGCCGTTCCGTGGCCGCCGGGTCGTTCCCGCCCTCGACGGCCTGGGCGTAGCGCGTACGGAACGCGCCCAGCCTCCCCAGCAGACCGGGTGTGGTCCAGTCGAGGATCGCCCACAGCTCGGAGAGGTTGTTCTCCACCGGGGTGCCGGTGAGAGCCACCCGGGCCCGGGTGGCGATGGTCCGCAGCTGCCGGGCCGTTGCGGAGTACGGATTCTTCACATGCTGTGCCTCGTCGGCGACGACCAGACCCCACGGGGCACCGGCGAGCCGTTCGGCGTCCAGCCGCATGGTGCCGTAGGTGGTGAGGACGAACTCCCCGTCGGCCAGGTGCTCCAGGCTCCGTGCCGCGCCGTGGAAGCGGCGTACGGGAGTGCCCGGCGCGAACTTCTCGATCTCCCGCTGCCAGTTGCCCATCAGGGAGGCTGGACAGACCACCAGGGTGGGGCCCGCCGATTCCGGGTCGCCCTGCCGGTGCAGATGCAGGGCGATCAGGGTGATGGTCTTGCCGAGCCCCATGTCGTCGGCGAGGCAGCCGCCGAGACCGAGCGAGGTCATCCGGTGCAGCCAGTTCAGTCCGCGCAACTGGTAGTCACGCAGGGCGGCCTGGAGCGCCGCCGGCTGTCCGACGGTCTGCTGTCCGGTGCCCTCCGGGTCGGTGAGGCGGTCGCGCAACCGTGCCAGCGGGCCGGTCGCCGTGACTTCCACCTGCTGCCCGTCCATATCGGCCGAGCCGGCCAATGCGGCCCCCAGCGCCTCGATGGGGGCGACGGCGCGGCTCTTGCTGTCGCGGGCGCGGCGCATCTCCTCCGGGTCGATCAGCACCCAGCGGTCGCGCAGCCGCACGGCCGGCCTGCTCGCCTCGGCGAGCTGGTCGAGTTCGGCGCGGCTCAGCTGCTGATCACCCAGGGTGAAGCGCCAGTCGAAGGCGAACAGGGAGCCGGCGGAGAGCATGGACGGCAGGTCCGTTGCGTGGTTCCCGGCCGCGCGTGCGGTATCGGTAGCGGTCACGCGTGCGCTACCGGTACCGGCATCGGTGGCCGGACCGGGGCTGTCGTCCGCGGCGCCGATAACGGCCCGCGCGGTGAGCGTCCGGGAGAACTCCTTCGGCCAGTGGACCCGTACCCCTCCGGCGGAGAGCGCCCGCGCGGCCTCGCCGAGCAGCTCGGCGACCTCCTCGTCGGCCAGCTCGACCGCGTCGGGCACGGCGGCCGAGAGCAGAGGTGTGAGCGGCGCCCAGGCGCGGGCCGCCCGGCGCAGGGCGAGCAGGGCGTCCATCCGGGCCCGCGGGCCGAAGCCGGGTGCCGATCCCGCCCAGACGGCCGAGGCGTCCGCCGTGCGGGAGGGATCGCCGACGCCGTGCATCTGCAGCACCGCCCGGAAGGCCGGCCCTTCGCCGCTCTCCGCGTCCGCGGTGGACAGCCCGGTCACCTCCACCCGCAGGGAGATCCGGACACCGGCGTCCTGCCCGGCTGCGACATCGGCGGCCCAGGCCTGCTGCTCCGGCAGCTTCATCGGTCCGTCGGCTGTGAAGGCGGGGCTTCCCGCCGCCAGGGACGCGGCGGGCGTCCGCGGCAGACCGTCCGCCACGGCGTCCAGGAAAGCGCGCACCAACGGCTCCGACGCGGGCAGGAGTACGGGGCCGGACGCCGGGTCGGGCACTACCGCGCGTGCGGTGGGCGGCATGGCCGCGGCGAGTTCCCTTACACGGACCAGATCCGCCGCGTCGAGCGGTCCTGCCCGCCAGGTCTCGTAGCCACCGGCGCTGAGCCCCGGCAGCAGCCGCCCGCGGGCGGCGAGCTGCAGCGCGAGCAGCGCGGAAGACCCCCAGAACGCAACGGCCGCGGACGCCTGCGGCCCGGCCCGGCCACGGGTGAGCACGGGCAGGGCCTCCCGTACGGTCAGCACCGTCGCACGCACCGGGTACGGATGCGCTCCGCCATCGGTGACCAGCAGTTCCTCGGTGGGGCCAGGCCCCGTCGGCGGCTCGCTCCCGTCGGGGCACCAGAAGGCGATTCGACCGGTACGCGCCGGGTCGGCAGGCAGGAAGGCCGCGGAGCAGCGGGAGAGCGGGGAGATCTCGGAGAGCGTTGTGGAGAGCGTTGCCGTGGAGAGTCCTTGCACAGCGATAGCGCATTCCTCAAATTTGACTACTGCGGTTCGGGATCGCTGAGAGTACCTCATCGCAGAGGCCGGCGGGGACGTTCCGCGGATGCGGCAGAACCGGTTCCGCACAGGGTGGGGGTAGCACCCCCTCTTCCGCCGGGGGCTGGCCCCCTCACACGGCCGGGTGGTGGCGCCATGGTCCGCGACACCCCTGAACTCTACGTTTTATGAGGTCAGCGCAGGGGCCAACAGACCGGAGACCGACATGTCACAGACCGCCGCACTGCTCGCGGAACCCGAGCAGAGGACGGGCAGCGACTTCGCCCCCCTCCTGAGAGCGGTGAAGGCGCAGGGGCTCCTGGAGCGGCGCACCGGCTGGTATCTCCTCAGCATGAGCACCAACCTGCTGGCCCTCGCCGCGACGGCCGCCGCCGTGATCCTGGCCGGTGACTCCTGGTGGACCCTCCTGCTGGCGCTCCCGCTGGCCGTCCTCTGGTCGCGCACCGCCTTCATCGGCCACGACGCGGGACACGCGCAGATATCCGGCGACCGCAGGGTGAGCCGGGCTGTCGGATTCCTCCACAGCGATCTGCTGCTCGGTATGAGCTACGGCTGGTGGAACGACAAGCACAACCGTCACCACGCCAATCCCAACCATGTCGACAAGGACCCCGATGTAGGTGTCGGTGTCATGGTCTGGACACAGCGGCAGGCGGCTGAGCGCGAGGGCCTCTCCCGCTGGCTCACCCGTAACCAGGCGCGGCTCTTCTTCCCCCTGCTGCTGCTCGAAGGCATCGCCCTGAAGGTCTCCGGATTCCGGACGGTGCTGACCTGGCAGAAGCGGGACGGGCGCCGCAGGCCGGACGGCGAACAGGCCGTCGAGGGCCTGCTGCTCCTGGCGCACATCGCCGGATACGCCGCACTCCTGCTGACAGCCATGTCCCCCGGCAAGGCCGTGGTCTTCGCGCTGGTCCACCACGCCCTGTTCGGGCTGCACCTCGGGATGACCTTCGCCCCGAACCACAAGGGTATGGAGATGCCTGACCCGGACGGCGAGCGCTGGGGGCATCTGCAGCGCCAGGTGCTGACCTCTCGCAACGTACGGGGCGGGCCGCTCACCGACTGGTTCCTCGGTGGGCTCAACTACCAGATCGAGCACCATCTCTTCCCGAGCATGCCCAGGCCCCATCTGCGGCTCGCCCAGTCGCTGGTGAGCGCGCACTGCCGGTCGCTGGGGATGCCGTACGCGCAGACCTCCCTGATCGACTCCTACCGGCAGGCGCTGGCCCATATGCACGAGGTCGGAGAGCCGCTGCGCGCGTCCTAGCGGCGCCGGGCAGGAACCCGGGCCGTAACCGGGCCCAGACCCCGGCCCAAACCCGGGCCGGAACCGCTGGGCACACCCGTGCGTTTTACTGAATAGAGAGAGCGGCATCAGCCGCTGAGGAGGCGTTGATGTCCAAGCCCGCAATGATCGCCGTCGGCGGCGTGGTCGCCGGCATCATCCTGATGATGCTCATCGGATTCCTTCCGGGGCTGCTGGTCCTGGTCGGAGTGCCTGTGGTCGCCTATCTGCTGCTCGACCCCAGCCAGCGCAGGAGGCTGCGCAGGATCACCCGCAAGGAGATAGGCCGCTGATCCACGGCCCCGTCGGATGCGGCCCCGGCGGATGCGGCCCCGGCCGGGGTGCGCAGGGCCATTGGGGCCGTGCACCGCATATCCGCCGGAGCTGTACGGAGTGCTGCCCGGATCCAGCGGGGGGAGCCCGCCGTTGTCCCGGTCAGGCGGGGCGCACCGCCAGCTTCTCCAGGGCCTCAAGGAGCGACGGCAGAGCAGGGCCCCTGCCGATCGGCACCACATCGCCCGGCTGGTCGTCGAGGAGCACGAAGGCCATGTCGTCGGTCCTGGCCACCAGTGACCAGCCGGGGCCGTCCGCGCGCAGCGTGCGGGCACCGCCCGGCGCGAAGGCCGACCTGATGCGCCCGAGGGGTGGCGGTGTGTCCAGATAGGCCCGCAGCTCGTCGATGACGTGGCGGACAGGGCCCGGCTTCCGCTCTCCGGCACCGGAGTCGGCTTCGGCACCGGAGTCGGCTGCGGGGCCCGTGGAATGCGTGCGCTCTCCCGGTTCCGCCGAAGCCCCGGAAGAGCCGGTTTCCTGGCCCCTCGCGGGCTCCTGGCCCCTCGCGGGCTCCTGGCGTTCGCCCTGCTCCTCCCGCTGCCCCAGCCGCTGCTCCTGGGCCCCTGCCGCCTCCGGGGCGGGCGATTCTGCGGGAGCGACGGGGACGAAGATCTCGTCCTCGCCGATCTGGTCCCGCCACTGTGTCCACTGCAGCGCGATCTCGTCGGCGCCGAGTCGGCGCTGCGCCGGGCCCCAGACGTCCGACGAGGGCGGCGAGAGCGGAGCGGGGACGCCCTCGGGCAGATCGAAGGGGTCGTGCGGCGCGGGTACTCCCGGGGCGGCGACAGCGACATCGAGCGGCCATCCCGGGAGCGAGGCGACGATCGAGCGGTCGTCCGGCGACAGGTCGTATTCCATGCCGCAGTCCCAGGACGCGATGGCCACGGCGACCAGCGACACATCGTCGATGACCACGGTCCACCGCGCGCCCGTGCCGTCCTGCCCCAGGACCATCCCGTAACCGTCGGTACGGGTCTCCAGCCCGAGCGAGCGGCAGGCCGAGGGGAAGTCGTCGCCGAGCACGCTCGGGAACTGTGCTGGGGTCAGCAGAACCGCAGTCAGGACATAGAGTGCGTCGTCGCCGGTATCGGCCGTCCCCGTCACTGGAGCCTCCTGTTGATCAGTCGTCGGCGCACCCTAACCAGTCAGTAACGCCACCGTCGAGTGGTGAATCGGAGGAAAGTTCTCCGCTTGTGAAGCCTCGGTGATGCATCGGTGCCGGGCCGCCGGCCGCCGCGTCCGCAGCGCCGCCCCGGGGCCTGTCCGGCGGTCCTGTGCCGATTAGGATGACCGGAGCGGGGTGTGCGGCTCCGTTTCCGTTTCTCCCCGCCAGGACAGGGGCCTGCCGTGACGACCGCCTTCGTCAGCTTCGCTCTCTTCGCCCTGCTGGTCACGGTGGCACCCGGCCCCGACACTCTCCTCGTCCTGCGCAACTGCATGCGGGTCGGCCGCTTCTCGGGGATCGCCACCGCGCTGGGAGCGGCGTCGGGCTCGCTCGCCTGGGCGGTGGCCGCCGCCGTCGGACTGGCGGCGGCACTGCAGCGGTGGGACGCGGCGCTCGTTGGTGTGCGGCTGGCCGGTGCGGCGTATCTCGTCTTCCTGGGTGCGCAGAGCCTGTGGGCCTCGCGCCGCGGCGCCGTGGACCAACTGGAGGGCGTACGGGAGCCGGCCGGTTTCGCCCCCACCCATGGACGGGCCTTCCGGCAGGGGCTGTTGAGCTGTGTGCTCAATCCCAAGGTGGGCATCTTCTTCGTGGCCGTGGTCCCGCAATTCCTCCCCGACGGCCACGCACCCCTCTCGATGACCCTGGTCTTCGGTGTCATCGACGCCGTGATCGCGGCCCTCTGGCTGAGCCTCGTCGCGGCGTTCGCGACTCGCATGCTGTCCTGGCTGCGCCGCCCGCGCGTCAATACCGTCCTGGAACGGGCGGCTGCCGTGGTCCTGGTGGCACTGGGCATCGGTACCGCGGTCGAGGCGGTATAGGGCTGTCCGCGAACGCCCCGCAGGACCCGGCTCCGGGCGCCCTGCCCGGTCCGAACAGAGACTGCTAGCCCTGGCGCACCGCCAGTGCGAGAAAGCGGTCCGGCTCGTCGGTGTACGAGGTCATCCGCCACCCCGAGGCGGCGAGCAGCGCCCGCAGTCGCCTCTCACCGCGCAGGTCGTCCTCGGAGAGCCGGCGCTTCTGCCGGGCCGCCAGTGCCGCCCGGCCGATCGGATGGAACAGCGCAAGCCGGCCGCCCGGTTTGACGGTGCGGGCCAGCTCCCGTGCCCCGTCCTCGGGGTGGGGCAGATGCGCGATCAGCCCCGAGGCGAACACGGCGTCCAGCGATTCCGTGAGCACGGGCAGCCGGGCGGCATCCGTGAGCAGCAGCTGGGCGTCGCGATGCCGCCCCGCTTTTACCGCCGCCTCCAGCATCCCGGGCGTCAGGTCGGCCCCGATGACGACCCCCGCCGCCCCGACCGCCTCGCGCAGCGCGGGCAGCGCCCGCCCGGTACCGCAGCCCGCGTCGAGAACGGCGTCACCGGGGCGCAGCCCCATGTCCGCGACGGCGGCCGCGTAGGCGGGCCCGTCGTCCGGGAACCGGCTGTCCCAGTCGGCGGCGCGGGCGCCGAAGAACTCCTGGACGTGTGTGTGGTCATCGGTCATGGGGAGATGATCCCCCGGCCAGGACCCGGGACGGCTGAGCGCCGGGTATGCGGCCGCTCCCGTCCGGCCGCTCCCATCTCCATGTCGCACCGCATCGAATACCATGAAAAGCAGCAAAAGGGGCATACCGGCCCGTCGGTCCCTCCTGAGCGGCCGACCGGGGTGGGGTGCCGCCGGCAACGGAGGAGGATCAGAGATGGCTACGAGCCATACCGCGCACGCTCCCCGAAACCGTTTCGTCCTGGACGAGCATCTGCCGGTCGACCACAAGCTGAGCCGGGTCTACCGCTTCGGGGCCGGTCTCATGGGGCTCGCCCTGCTGGTCTTCGGCATACTCGGGATGATCGACAAGATCGGGTTCTTCAGCACCGGCGGGGACATGGTCGCCGGACTGAACACCAACGGAGCGCTGAGCGTCCTGTCGATCGTGATCGGCCTGATCCTGCTCGCGGGCTCTGTCATCGGCGGAAACATCTCGTCGATGCTCAACATGGTCATCGGCGTCCTCTTCATCATCAGCGGGTTCGTCAACCTGGCACTGATCGGCACCAGCGCCAACTTCCTGGCGTTCCACATGCAGAACGTCCTGTTCAGCTTTGTGGTCGGACTCCTGCTGATGACCTTCGGGATGTACGGCCGGGTGTCCGGCGGCCTCCCGCACGACAATCCGTACTGGCGCGCCCGGCACGAGAGGCACGAGCGGCGCGAACGGCAGGCTGCCACTCGCTGACGCGCCTGCCCGTGGCCGTACCGGGTCAGCCACCGGTTACGTCGGGGCCCCGGTCTGCCCGTCGCTGTTCCGGGTCAGCTCCCGGCCGCACCGAGACCGGCGAGCTGCCGGGCCAGCGTCTCCGTCGACTGGAACGTGGCACCCAGCAGCGCCACATGCTTCCAGTGGAGCGTGCCGTCCGGGGCGACGAGGAACACGGCACGGCGCAGGCCGATGCCCGGAGCCGCGATGCCGAGGGCCCGCGCCACGGACCGGTCGGTGTCGGCGAGCAGCGGCATCCGGAGACCGTACTTCCGGGCGAACTCCTCATGGCTGTCCACGCTCTGCGGGCTGATGGCCCAGACCTCGGCGCCGCAGTCCGTGAAGGTTTCGAGGCCGCTGGAGTACGCGCACAGCTGCTTGGTGCAGACGCTGGTGTCGTCGCCGGGGTAGAACGCCAGGACCAGCGGATGCCCGCGCTGCTCGCTCAGTACGAAGTCCCGCCGCTCGAAGACGTCGTCCCTGAGGACACCGCCGGGGAGGGTGAAATCCGCAATGGCCTGGCCGGGCGCGGGTGTTGATGCCATCAGTCGCTCCAGAGAGGTTCGGGTACCGCCGAGTATGCCGATCCGGCCGGTGCCGGGGCCACGGGGGTCACTCCGCGGTGACCACGACCGAGTGCCAGCCGCTCGCGCCGTTCGGAATCGTGTTGGTGCGTTTGGACGTCTGCGTTTCTCCGGTGCGGTCGGTCGCCCGCACGGTCAGGGTGTGGCTGCCCGACGACGTGGGCTTCCAGGGGAAGGACCACTGGCGCCAGGTGTCGGTCGTGTCCTGCGACGCGAGGTGGGCCTGGCTCCACGGACCGTCGTCGACACGGACGTCGACGCGCTCGATCCCGCGGTGCTGGGCCCAGGCGACCCCGGCGATCATCACGGTCTCGCCGGTCTTGGGGCGGGCGAACGGCTTGGGCGTGTCGATGCGCGACTCGGTCTTGATGGGCGCGCGTTTCGACCAGTCCCGCTTCACCCAGTACGGATCGTAGTCGTCGAACGTCGTGAGTTCGATGTCCTTGATCCACTTGCAGGCCGAGACGTATCCGTACAGGCCCGGGACGAGCATCCGTACCGGGAATCCGTGCTCGAACGGCAGTGGTTGGCCGTTCATGCCCACCACGAGCATCGCGTCGCGGCCGTCCATGACGTCCTCGACGGGACTCCCGATCGTCATCCCGTCCACCGAGCGCGCCACCAGCTGATCGGCCGGGCCGCCCTTGGACGGCGGCCTCACCCCCGCTTCCTTGAGCAGATCTGTGAGGCGTACCCCGATCCAGCGGGCGGTGCCGACGTACGCCCCGCCCACCTCGTTGGACACGCAGGTCAGAGTGATGGTGCGCTCGATCAGGTCCCGGTGCAGCAGGTTCATGAAGTCGACCGTGAGGGGCCGGGTGACGCCCTTGCCGTGGATGCGCAGCTTCCAGCTGCCGGCATCGACCTTGGGGACGACCAGGGCGGTGTCCACCCGGTAGAAGTCGTCGTTGGGCGTGATGAAGGGGCTGATTCCCGGGACCCGCAGCTGGGCGCCCTTGGGCACGGGAGCGGCGGGGGAGGCGGGGCGGGGGAGCGTGACCGCGTTCCGGGATGCCACCGCGTCGCCGCCGCTGGCGTTGTTGAGCGACCTGCCCAGCACTCCGGCCCCGGTGGACACCGCGGCGGCCGCGGTGGCGGCGATGACGAAACCACGGCGGTCCCAGCCCCGCTCCTCCTCGTGCCCCGCCTTCTCCGGAGCGTCGCGGTCCTCGTCCGGGGTGTCCCGGTCCCCTTCCGGAGCGTCGCGGTCGCCCTGGCCGGAGGCGGCCGGAGCCGGATCGGCTGTGGCGGCCGGGCCCGGATCCGCTGCGCCCTGGGTGAGCCGGCCGGCCAGCCAGTACAGCAGGCCCGCCGCCACGACCGCGCCGACCACCGATGGCAGCGCGTCCGAGAAACCGGTCGAGTCGGGCCGGCTCGTCGCCGCCACGCTGCCGATGACACCGAAGACCAGCACACCTGCGGCGCCGACCGGGCGGTGGCGTAGCGCCAGTATCCCGAGCGCGGCGGCCAGAAGGATGAGGACCGCGAGGATGCCGAGCTGCAGAACCAGTTTGTCGTTGGTGCCGAAGTGCCGGATCGCCCAGTCCTTGAGCGCCGGAGGAGTGCGGTCGATGGCGGCGGAGCCCACTGCCACGACCGGCCCCGACTCGGGACGGACGGCGGCCGATACCAGTTCGGCCACGGCGAGCGCCGCATAGCCCGAGAGCAGACCGCACAGCGCTGCCAGTGGGACGCGGATCCATGTGCTGGGAGATTTCGTCACGGTGTCTTCTTCGGCACCGACCGTCCGGCGGATTGGTTGTGCCCCTCTGCCAACCGGCCCGGGGCCACCCTGTGGCGTCCGCGACCAATCCCCGGCTCTCCCACCACCGAACACGAGGTGAAACGGATACCGGTACTTCGGCCGGTCGGACGTCCGGGAGGTGTGGTGGCGGTCGATGACGCGCATACGGCGATCGGTGCATATGCGCTGCACGCGCTCGCCGATGACGAGCGGGCGAGGTTCCGGGCGCACTGCGCCGAGTGCCCGCCGTGCTCACAGGAGGCGGACGAGCTGTCCGCCACGGCGGCGAGGCTCGGGATCGCGCTGCGGACGGGGGTTCCCGCCGGGCTGAAGGAACGGCTTCTCAACGATATCCAGGGCGTACGGCAGGATCCGCCCGGACGGTTCAGGGCCGGTCCCGGGTGGTGTCGCGGGCTCGGACGGTTCATGGGCGGCCCCTCGCGGCGCCGCGCGCCCGGACACTGCCCGGCACGTTCCGCGTGGTGGCGCGCGCTGGTCCGCAGGGCAGGCGTGTACTGAACCACGGCCGTTTTCGGTACGCCGGGGCCGAGGGCGCCGGATGCCCTGGTGCGCGAGGGGGCCTATTCCGCCATGTCGGCCAGGGCGACAACCTTCTCGATCCGCACCCGGACGAGGAGTTCGCCTGCCACGCCGTTGCGTTCGGCGAACTCCGCCGCGCGGTCCTCGCCCATGTACCGGGCTCCGATCCTGCCCGCCCAGTGCCCCACATCGGCCAGATCCTCGCTCAGTGTCGCGCGGCCCTGGAGAACGACGAAGGAGAACGGCGGGCGGTCGTCGTCCACGCACAGGGCAACGCGTCCGTCGCGGGCCAGATTTCGCCCTTTGACGGTGTCCTTGCCCGTGTTGAACACCAGGTCCTGGCCGTCCAGGACGAACCAGATCGGGGCGATGTGCGGGCTCCCGTCGGCGCGAACGGTCGAGAGCTTGCCGGTGCGGGTGGAGTGCGAGACAAAGGCCCGCCACTGGTCTTCGGTCATCTGCTGTGCCATGACCACATCATCGGTCGTGTACGGCCGGGTCGCGAACCGAAATCGCCCCGAACGCGTCTCCTTGCCCGAAGCGCGGCTGTGGTGAAGGCTGGCGGGAGTTCGGGGGACCGGGGAACGGAATCAACGGGGAGGGCCGGGACATGGCACTGAGCAAGGGACTCGACTGGCTGCTGGACGACCTGACGAGCCGGGTCGAGCACGTCAGATATGCGCTGGTGCTGTCCAACGACGGCCTGGTCACCGGGGTGAGCAAAGAACTGGCGCGGGAGGACGCGGAGCATCTGGCCGCCGTCGCATCCGGTCTGCACAGTCTCGCCAAGGGCTCGGGGCGGCACTTCCGCGCGGGCGGCGTCCGCCAGACGATGGTCGAGTTCGACGAGGGGATCCTCTTCGTCACCGCGGCGGGGGAGGGCAGCTGCCTCGCGGTCCTGAGTACGGCCGAGGCCGACATCGGGCAGATCGCGTACGAGATGACCCTGCTCGTCAACCGGGTCGGCGAGCATCTCGCCGTCGCCGCCAGACAGCCCGACGACGCTTCGTCCGCGACCTGGTAATTCCTGGTAATGCCGCGCTGACCTGCGCTTTCCGCTCTGGCCTCGGGAGTTTTCCACAGGCCGGCCGGGCGTGGGGCTCCCCCGGCTACTCTGATCACAGAGAGTATTCGTTCGTTTACGGGGGAGTGCGTCATGGCTGTAACCGAAGCGGGCCGCGGCAAGGTGAACGCGGCGGCAGGGGGCGCGGGGAAGGGGCTGGCCTTCGGTAGGGCCGCTGAAGAACTGGGCCTGGAGCGGGACCGGTTCGAGCTTGCGGTCCAGCTCGGCCATATCAGGGTCACGACGGACACGGGTGGCGCGCGGCGCCGGGTCGCCATGGAGGAGATCGACCGGCTCAGGGCCATGGACGGGTTCCCGGACGCACTGCGGGAGCGGGTGCGAACGGTCGGGACCGCCGAGGCGGCCGGGCTCATCGGTGTCAGCCGGGCCAGGTTCACCCGGCTGGCCCGTGCGGGCTGCTTCACGCCAATTTCGTTCCGGCTGAACCGCTACCGGGCCGTGGTCTGGATGTATCTCGCCGCCGAGGTCGAGGAGTTCGCGGTGAACCAGCCCGCGCTGCTCACCGGCCGGGCTCCGGAAGCGCTGCGCGGCAGGGTGGAGGCCGGGGAGGGCTGGCGTGCGCGGAACTGGCGGGGCCGAAGGCAGGCGCTGTTGCTACGGCGCGCGGAGGGTGCCTGGGCCCGCGCGGCCGTGCTGGCCGGTGCGCTCGATCCGGTGCAGCTCGCGGAGGTGGTGGACGATCCGTACGAGCGCGCGTATCTGAGCAGGCTCCGGCCGGATCCGGTGGTGGTGCGCCCGGACTCCCCGGCGGCTCGGGAGGTGGTCGAGCGGCTGCTGGCGCCGGACGATCCGGACGAGATCCTCTGGTGCAGGACGAGTCTGATCCTGGCACTGGAGGAGGCCCGCGCGGCCCTGGGCGCCCCCCGGCCGGGTGAGGAGGCCGACCGGTCCGGCGCTTCCGTCACGGTGTCGCGGCGGCAAGGGGGCGGCCGGGCGGGGCCGTTGCCGGCGAAGTGGCGCCGTCCGGAGTCCCTGAGGGGTCCGGTGAGCCGGTCGGTCACCTCCATGGACCCGCCCTGAGCTGACAACCAAAGGTTGACACCCTCGACGCTGTCAACCTAGGGTTGTCGCATGGTGAATCCGCAGCCCATGACGAATCCGGTCCGGCTCGACGACCTGATCGAGGCCATCAAGGCAGTCCACTCCGACACTCTGGAACAGCTCAGCGACGCGGTCATCGCCGCCGACCACCTGGGGGAGGTGGCCGACCATCTGATCGGTCACTTCGTCGACCAGGCGCGGCGATCGGGTGCCTCCTGGACCGACATCGGCAAGAGCATGGGGGTGACCCGGCAGGCCGCACAGAAGCGCTTCGTCCCCAAGGGGGCAGGTGAAGCCCTGACCCTCGACCCCAGCCAGGGATTCGACCGCTTCACGCCGCGCGCGAAGAGCGTCGTGACGGGGGCTCAGGACGAAGCCCGCGCGGCGGGGAACGCCGAAATCGGAGTCGGTCATCTGACGCTCGGGCTCCTGACCGAGCCCGAAGCGCTTGCCGCGCAAGCGCTCAATTCGCAGGGGGTGCCACTGAATACCGTGCGCGAAGCCGTCTCCGCCGCGCTGCCGCCCGCAGCGGAGACGGTGCCCGAGCTGATCCCGTACGACGCCGCTGTGCGCAAGGTACTGGAACTGACCTTCCGGGAGGCTCTGCGGCTCGGCCATAACTACATCGGAACCGAGCACATCCTGCTCGCCCTGCTTGAGTTCGAGGACGGCGCGGGAGTGCTCTCCGGGCTCGGCGTCAGCAAGGAGGTCAGTGAAACGTATGTCACGCGCGCACTGGCCGAGATCATCGCCGGTATGGAAAAGAAGTGACCCGGGCGGGCTCGGGCGTGCTGCCTGGCTTTCGGTGCGGTTCCTGACCGGTTCCTGACCGGGTCCTCGGCCGTGGCCGGCTGAGGCGGTGGCGCACGGCGGAGGCCGCCGGGGCGGATGACGGTGTCACCCGCTGTAGGTTCGGTGGGTCCGCTCCCGTCGTGCGGGAGCGGGCGCGCTGAAGTCCGGTCGGCCGAGGGGGCCGTGGCCCTGACTGGTGTACCGAAGCCACCGGCTGCGGTACTGATCACACCTTCTACCGGATACGGTTCTGGTGTTCAAAGGGGACGACATGACACCGGGGACCGCCCTGCTGCTCGCGGCCGCACCGGAGGGCAGGGGCCGTCTGACCGACGCGACCTCCGTGCTGGCGTCGCTCGCGGCGGTGCCCCCGAGCGCGCTGACCGGGACCCCCCTCGCGACCGTCGTCGAACTCGCGGACCCCATGGATCCGCAGACGGTCCTGACCCGGCTGCGTTCCGTCGCTGCCGCCCCCGGTCCGCTCCATCTGTACATCGCGGGCCAGCTGCAACTCGACCGTAAACAGCGGCTGGTGCACCTCGCGCTGGCCCGCACCACGGCGGCCACCGTGCGTTACAGCGGGCTGCCCTGGCACTGGCTCGCGACGGAACTCGCCGTCCGGCCGCCCGGTACGGCGACCGTGGTCGTCGACCTGGTGGCGGACACGGAAGCCTGGGGACAGCTCACGCGCGAGGGCTTCGGCCTCGGGCCCGGCGTACGGTTGTACGGGCGAGTCGCGCCGCCCCCCGGACGCCGCACGGTGCCCGGACCCACCTATCTGAAGGCCATAGCCGAGATCTGGCGTACCGGAGCGAGGCCGCCGATGCACCAGCTCCACGAACTGGCGGTGAGCCGGGGCGGATCCGATGGCGCGCTGCTGTTCAGTGCTGGCGAAGGCCACCCGGCAGCCGCAGACCCCGGCCTCGTACCGCAGCACGAACGGGCCGCTGTGCCAACACAGTTCAGCAGGGACACTGCATCGGCTCCGGAGCGGTCCGGCCCGGGCACCGCCCCGTCTCCACAGCAGTCCAGTCTGGACGCTGCCTCCGCTCCGCGGCAGTTCGGCCGCGAGATCGCTTCGGCCCCGGGCCCGGCGGGCCAGAACACCGCCCCGGCCCCGCGACATTTCAGCCGGGAGACTGCTTCGGCCCCGAACCCGGTCGGCCCGAATGCAAACCCGGACCCGGCCGGCCCGGCCTCAGCCCCGGACCGGCCTCACCGCACGGCCGCCCCCGCCGGGGCGGCCGCTTCGGCGCCCGTCCGTGTCCCCTCCGCGGTCGCGGTCCAGGTCTCCACGCCGCCGGACCCCGCCCCCGATCCGCATCCCGCGATACTCTCGGCGGCGCGGGCCGGGCGTCATACCGAAGCGGCTGCCGCGGCTGCCGCCTGGGAGAGTGAGGCGTTGCGTGCGTACGGGCCGGGTTCGGCTCAGGCACTGCACTGGCTGGAGGTCCGGGCCGACCTCGCCCACCTGGCCGGGGATGCCGGACGCAGCTGCGAACTATGGCTGATGGCCGCCGGCGCGCGTCTGCAGAGCGGCCAGGCCGAGGACGACGCAGAGGTCGAGGCCGCCGTGGACCGGGCGCACCACGAGTGGGGGCTGATATCGGATTCCGCCCGGATCCGCACGCTCGCCCCGGACCTGGCCGGGCTGCGCCGCCGGGTGCCCGGACGCCAGCGCGGTGCGCTCCAGTTGCTGCAACAGCGCCTGGAACAGCTGGAGATCCGCGTCCCCGGCGCGGCGCGTCAGGCGTAGAGAACTGTCATCGGGCGGCACGCGATCAGATCAGGGGAGCGCCGGTAGCAGCCCCTGGAGCCGGCAGTTGCCCTGAAGTGAGCAGTGGCCCGGAAGTGAGCAGCAGCCCAGGAGTCAGCAGCAGTGCCGAGAATCAGCGGCAATGCGCCATGCGCTGCGCACTGTTGCCGTCGTTCCAAGAACAAGCCCGGCACTGCGGGCATACCCGTCTCCCGCTGCGAGAGGGCGCGCCGACCGGATCGTCGGGGCGCACGGACCGGTGCTGAAACGAGACGGTCGCCGGGATTGAGGAAGTCTTTGCCTGTGGCTTGATCTCATCGTTCCGCTGGTCGGGAGTGCGGCCACGAGGTGCGCAGGACAGGGGTTCCTCCGGCAGGGCTCGCAGCGACCGGAAGCCCTGGACGGCTGAAATGGCTGGGTCGGGGAGGGCCGCAATGTTAACCGTGCGTTGACTGCATGCAGTCGTGTGACTCACGCTCGTCACATAGGTGCTGATTACAACTGATCCGGTTCCGCAGCCCGTTCGCCCCGTATTTCCGCTGATCAACGCGGGGGCGGGAGGCTCCGGACGTGATCGGAAGCAGGAGGAATCACATGTGTGGAATCACCGGCTGGGTCTCCTTCGACCGTGATCTGCGAGCCGAGTCCGAAACATTGGATGCAATGACCGAGACGATGGCCTGCCGTGGCCCGGACGACCGCGGCACCTGGATCAACGGTTCTGCGGGTCTCGGGCACCGCCGCCTCGCCATCATCGACCTGCCCGGCGGCCGCCAGCCGATGACCGTGGAAACCGACCAGGGCGACGTGGCCATCGTCTACTCGGGCGAGGCGTACAACTTCACCGAGTTGCGCCGTGAACTGACCGGCCGCGGGCACCGGTTCGTCACCGAGTCCGACACCGAGGTCGTGCTGCACGGTTATCTGGAGTGGGGCGAAGGGGTGGCCGAACGCCTCAACGGCATGTACGCCTTCGCTGTCTGGGACAGTCGCCACCAGAAGCTCGTGATGATCCGTGACCGGATGGGCATCAAGCCCTTCTACTACTACCCCACCCCGGACGGCGTGCTGTTCGGGTCCGAGCCCAAGGCGATCCTCGCCAATCCGCTGGCCCGGCCCAAGGTCTCTCTCAGCGGGATGCGCGAACTCTTCGCCATGGTCAAGACCCCCGGCCACGGTTTCTGGGACGGGATGCACGAGGTCGAGCCCGGTACGGTCGTGACCGTCGACCACGGCGGGCTGCGCCGGCATGTCTACTGGTCCCTGGAGACCCGGCCGCACACCGACGACCAGGACACCTCCATCGCCCATGTGCGGACGCTCCTCGACGACATCGTCCGCAGGCAGCTCGTCTCCGACGTGCCCCGCTGCACGCTCCTCTCCGGGGGACTCGACTCCTCCGCGATGACCGCGATAGCCGCCCGCCAGCTCGCCGAGACCGACGAGACGGTCCGAAGCTTCGCCGTCGACTTCGTAGGCCAGGCCGAGAACTTCGTCGCCGACGAACTGCGAGGCACGCCCGACACCCCGTTCGTCCACGACGTCGCCAAGGCATCCGGCACGGACCACCGGGACATCGTGCTCGACTCGCACGCGCTGGCCGACCCCGATGTGCGCGCCCGTATGATCACCGCACGCGACATGCCCATGGGCTTCGGCGACATGGACGCCTCGCTGTACCTCCTCTTCAAGGCCATCCGCGAGCAGTCGACGGTGGCGCTCTCGGGGGAGTCGGCCGACGAGGTCTTCGGCGGATACCTGCAGTTCTTCGACGAGGGCGCCAGGAACGCCGACATGTTCCCCTGGCTGGTGCGCTTCTCCGAGCACTTCGGGGACGATTCCGACGTACTGCGCCCGGACCTGAGCGCCAAGCTGGACCTGCCCGGCTACATCCGGGACAGCTATGCGGGAGCCGTCTCCGGCATCCAACGGCTCTCCGTTGAGAGCGACTTCGAGTACCGGATGCGCAAGATCTGCTATCTGCACCTCACCCGGTTCGTGCGCGTACTGCTCGACCGGAAGGACCGGGCCAGCATGGCGGTCGGTCTGGAAGTGCGGGTGCCGTTCTGCGATCACCGACTGGTCGAGTACGTGTACAACACCCCCTGGTCCCTGAAGTCCTTCGACGGCAGGGAGAAGAGCCTGCTGCGGGAAGCCACGGCGGATGTGCTGCCGAAGTCGGTCTACGACCGGGTGAAGAGCCCGTACCCCTCCACCCAGGACCCCAAGTACGCCCTCGCTCTCCAGGAACACGCGAAGGATCTCCTGACCAGGCCGTCCCACCCGGTCTTCGACCTGGTCGACACGGACCGGGTGCGCCGTGCGGCACAGCGGGACGTCCCGCAGATCACCCAGGCCTCCCGCCGTGGCCTGGAGCGCACCCTCGACCTCGCGCTCTGGATCGACCTCTACAAGCCGGAGCTGACATTCTCCTGACCGTTCCCGGACCTTCCCTGAGTCGCTTCCGAACGATCCCTGAGCGGTCTCTGTGCGGGTTCTGGCCGGTTTCTGACCGGTTTCTGAGCTGTCCGGGCGGGCGGCCGCAGCGC